>DJFQ01000181.1:21649-21795 GCA_002432095.1 Marinagarivorans sp. UBA5868
CGGCCCCCTTTGCGACCCGCTTCCGCGGCACGCTCAGGATTATTACGGAAATTTCCGCCACTCTCGTGACCACCTTTACGGCCGGCTTCCGCTGCACGCTTCGGATCATTTTTAAAATTACCGCCGCTGTGTTGTCCACCTTTACG
>DJFQ01000156.1 GCA_002432095.1 Marinagarivorans sp. UBA5868
TTGGGTAGTACCAACAAGTCTTGGGTGGTACCAACAAGTCTTGGATAGTACAAAGAACCTTGAGTTAGCACCAAATAGTTTTAACAATAAATAGATAAAAATAAGAAGTCCGGGCCTTCCCTCAACCATCAACAACCGGAATAACCATGAAAATCACCCCTCATCACCGATCCGTGATTCTAAGTTTTATTGCCCTGCCATTTTTTGTTATTCACTCCTCTCATGCGGAGAGCAAAAACCCACCCGTATACCAGAATACCTCCCGAAGTTTTGAGGAACGCGCAGCGGATTTGGTTTCGCGCATGACATTGGAGGAAAAAGTCGCGCAAATGCAAAATGATGCGCCGGCAATTCCCCGATTGCATGTGCCGAAATACGAGTGGTGGAACGAGGCTTTGCACGGCGTTGCCCGCGCTGGAGCAGCAACGGTGTTTCCGCAGGCCATAGGTTTGGCCGCGAGCTTTGACCCCGAGATGATGTTTGAAATCGCCACGGTGATCAGCGATGAGGGCAGGGCAAAACACCATGAATTTGCTAGTCGAGGATTGCGTAATCGCTACCAGGGTCTGACATTCTGGTCACCCAATATCAATATTTTTCGCGATCCTCGTTGGGGCAGGGGACAGGAAACCTACGGCGAGGATCCATTTTTAACCGCGCAAATGGGGGTTGCATTTGTAAATGGCATGCAGGGCGATCATCCGAAATATCGCAAAACGGATGCTACCGCCAAACACTTTGCAGTACACAGTGGCCCAGAGCACAACCGCCATGTATTTGATGCGCGACCCACCGAACGCGATTTGTATGAAACCTATTTACCGGCGTTTCAAGCACTGGTGCAGGAAGCCAATGTCGCCGCCGTGATGGGCGCCTACAACCGTGTTAATGGTGAATCTGCTTCCGCGAGCCAGCGTTTGCTATTGGATATATTGCGCAAGGATTGGGGCTTTAAAGGCTATGTCGTGTCGGACTGCGACTCCATCGAAGATATTTACAAATACCACAAAATTGTCGAAACGGCGGCGGAGGCGGCAGCTCTCGGCGTAAAAAAAGGCTTGGAATTAAATTGTGGAAAAACCTACGCCGCCCTGACAGACGCGGTAAAACAGGGATTGATCGGTGAAGCAGAAATTGATGATGCTTTGACGAGATTGTTTTACACCCGCTTCCGCTTGGGCATGTTTGATCCAGCCAGCCAAGTGCCCTGGGCGCAAATTCCGTATTCAATAAACCAATCCGCCGCACACGACGCGCTTGCACGCAAGGCTGCACAAAAATCTCTGGTATTGCTGAAAAACGGCAAGGTCGGCAAAAAGCCGCTGCTGCCGTTGGATAAAGACCTGAAGTCCATTGCCGTCATTGGACCAACCGCAGATGAGGTTATGTCTCTGCTGGGCAATTATTACGGAACGCCCGCACAGCCGGTCACGATTCTGCAAGGTATACGCGAAGCGGTCTCCGACAAGACGCAAGTCCATTACGCGCGCGGAGTCGATTTGGTGGAAGGGCGGGAAGAACCTCGCGCAGCACCGGCGATAGAACCCCAATATTTACGCCCGGCAGAAAACTCGAATGAACAAGGCTTGCGCGGTGAATATTTTCGTGGCGTCGATTTTAAAGGCGAACCAGTGCTGACACGAATCGATCCCCGCATTGCATTTCGCTGGGATCGCGGCGCCCCCACGGATGATCTGGTAGCGCGGGGCGAGCTGCACGACGATAAAGCGCTTGATGGTGATGCCTACAGCGTGCGTTGGACAGGAAAATTAATACCACCGGTTAGTGGAAATTACGAAATTAATGTAAGCGCCAATGATGGTTACCGCCTCTTTATTGACAATAAAAAAGTATTGGATTCCTGGGAATTGGCCGAGCGTCTCACAGGAGAATCTGCAAAAGTTGAACTGACCGCAGGTAAGGCGATAGATATCAAGCTGGAATATTTTGAAGATATTCGCGATGCGGAAGTGCGGCTGGCATGGCGCATGCCCGGTGCCAAATCGCCTTATGAAGAAGCCCTGGAGGCGGCAAAAAACTCCGACGTGATTGTATTTGTCGGCGGCCTTACCGGAGATGTGGAAGGCGAAGAAATGAAAGTTAATTACCCCGGATTTATGGGCGGCGACCGCACCGATTTACGTCTTCCAAAACCTCAGCGTGAATTGCTGCAGGATCTGGTAGCAATTGATAAGCCTCTGGTGCTGGTATTAACCGGCGGTGCATCTCTGGCAGTTGATTGGGCGGATCAACATGTGCCCGCTATTTTAATGGCTTGGTATCCCGGACAGCGCGGCGGCAGCGCCGTTGCCGATGTCCTTTTCGGTGACGTAAGCCCCTCTGGCCGCCTGCCCGTTACCTTCTACCGCGCCGATGCAAAATTGCCAGACTTCGAAGACTATTCCATGCAAGGCCGCACTTATCGCTACTATGAAGAAAAGCCGCTATATCCATTCGGCCACGGCCTTTCCTATAGCGAATTTACCTATGGCGATCTCACAGTGGATAAAAAATCACTCAAAGCTGATGAGCAGCTAAATGTTAGTCTGACGGTTAAAAACACCGGAAATATCCCCGCCACAGAAATCGTGCAATTATATGTTCGCCCGCTGAAACCCGGCAAACTCGACGCGATGAAAAACTTGCGTGGTTTTCGCAGTGTGGACTTAAAGCCCGGTGAAACGAGAACCCTGCAATTTGCTTTGGCAGCGGATAACGATTTCACTTACTACGATGAAAAGAAAAAGGCCTACAGAGTCAAGCCAGGGAAATATGAAATTCAAGTGGGAGCATCGAGTGAGGATGTTCGGACGGCTAAAGCTATTAAGCTTAAATGATATATGTGAGCGTGTTATCTACTTCCAAATGAAATCTATATCTGGCAGGGACGCCAAATTGAAGAAATAGGACCTTCCCCTGCGGGACCCTTAACCGACATCATTCTCAATAATATGATGAGTGGGTAGAACTACAGCGGTTTAGCGGTTAGTATCCACCGGCTCTAGAGGCCGTCTCAAAAAGCTTCCTTTTTAATGGAGCTAAATTTGAACGATCTCAGCAACAGACCGAAAGTTTGCCCATGGAACGCTATCTACTGAGTTCTGCTACTTCTAAGGTGTTTACAACAGATACCTTCCCCGAACATGAGAGATTCGATTTCTGGATGGATGTAGTCTGCCGGACACTGCTGAAACTCGACTTCGAGTATCGTGAGCCTAAGCCTTTTTTTGGTGAACTAAGGCATGCAAGATTTGCAGGAATTGAGCTCGTGGAAATGCGAGCTCGTCCCCACGTATTTTTTCGAACCAGAAGACATCTGTCGCAGTTGGATCAGGATGCAATGGTGATGTCTATTCCTTTGACTGCTACGAGTAATAAACGGGTGAACAGTCGCTGTTTGCCCAGTGTTAAGGGTGACATTTCATTTTACGATGGTAGCAGAGAGCAAGAGCTGAACGTTCAAAGTGAAATTCACGCGATGGTGATTCAGGTACCCAAGGTGCTGTTCGACGATCATCTGAGGGACGTGTCAAGCTTTGACGCAACCATAGTTCCGACTGCAACGCCACTAGGGCGATTGGTGTCTGATTTTTTCCTTCAGGCGATTCACGCCATGCCTCAATACGCCAAGGATGAGAAAATCGCTGCCCGCGATATGTTTCTAAGCATGTTAAGCATTTCGCTGAAGGCGAAAAACAAAAACACGCTGGAGCTTTCCGATGTAAAACAGGGGGTTTTGACCCAGGTAAAGGGTTACGTCCGTGAATATTGCCACACCCAGGATCTGACTCCTGCACAAATCGCACTCCGTTTTCATATGAGCATCCGTTATCTCTACAAGTTGTTTGAGGGTGAGCCATATACACTTGCGCAGTACACCCTGCGTTGCAGGTTAGAAAGAAGTACCGCCTTATTGATCAATTGGCCGGCTATGCAGGTGGCCCAAGTGGCCTATCAAAGCGGCTTTGCCGACCCATCCCATTACTCCCGTGCATTTAA
>DJFQ01000079.1:0-17123 GCA_002432095.1 Marinagarivorans sp. UBA5868
AGTCAGGAGAGCATGATTCGCGGGGTCGGCTGGCGCTTTATGGAGATCGGCCGGCGCCTGGAGCGCGGCTTACAGATCATTACCTTGATTCGCGCATTGCTGGTGCGCGAGTTGGCCGAGGGCGAACAGGCCACGTTGTTGCTCGCCATGCTACAAGTGCTGGAAGTGCTGATCACCTACCGCCGCCGCTACCGGGCGCGCATGGATATGGCCCAGGGACTCGAATTGACGCTGATCGATACCAGCAATCCGCGCTCGCTGATTTATCAGTTCGAGCAATTGCAAACACATATCGCCAATTTGCCGGAAGTGGGCATTTCCAGCCGGGAGTTGCAGGCGGAGCAGCGTGCTCTTTTAGAAGCCAACACCACATTGCGGCTGAGCCACCTGGTGGAACTGGCGCGACCCGGTGAAGACAGCGGTCGACGGGACGAGTTGGATCAGGTGCTCGGCCGCCTTTATCACCTGTTAACGACCATAGGATCGGAGGTGAGCGACAAATACTTCGACCACAGAGTCGGACCGCAACAGCTTGTTCGTGCGGTGTGGGAGGGTTGATGCGCTACCAGATCACCCATGTCACCGACTACACCTACAGCATTCAGGTGGGTCGCTGTTACAACCTGGCGCATATGGTGCCGCGGGATACCAATCGCCAAACCTGCACCCGCAGTCAGATCCATGTTGCCCCTAACCCTGCTCACAGCCATCGACATCAGGATTATTTTGGCAATCACGCCTATTTTTTTGCCATCCAGAAAAGCCACGACCGCTTGAGCATCACCGCGGAAAGTGAAGTGGAAATGCAGGATCAAAGCTGGACTCCAGGGTTGGCCCTGGGGTTGACCTGCGGCGAAGTGCTGACGCGCTTGCGGTCAAGCAGTGAAGCGGAATGCCTGCTGGCGCGGGAGTATGTGCTGGATTCGCCGATGATTCGCGCGTTCTCCGCATTGAAAGAATACGCCGCCCCCTACCTGCGTGCCGAGCGCCCGTTCCTTGATGCGGTGCGGGAGCTGAACGAGCACATTTACCGCGACTTTACCTACGACCCTGGTTTTACCACTGTCGCCACACCGCTGCTGGAAGTGTTGGAGCACAAGCGTGGGGTATGTCAGGACTTTGCCCACTTCGCGATCGGCTGTTTGCGCGCGTCCGGTTATGCCGCTCGTTATGTATCCGGCTATCTGGAGACACTGCCGCCACCGGGACAGGAAAAACTGGTTGGCGCAGACGCCAGTCATGCCTGGTTCTCGGTTTATTCACCCGATGAAGGTTGGTTTGAGTTTGATCCCACCAACAACCAATTGGCATCCGAGCAGCACATTGTTACTGCCTGGGGCCGGGATTATTCAGATGTCACGCCGTTGCGCGGGGTGATCTTCGGCGGCGGCGACAAACACGAACTCAGTGTAGCGGTGACGGTGCGGCGGTTGGCTTGAGGCTGAATATTGGGTAGAGATCGCTGATTAACGGTCAGAGGTGATAAACGCTCGACTGATTTCGGCCGGAGCGTTTAGCGTTGTAGAGACCGCGGTCGGCAGTGTCAATCCACATGGTGGAGTCGGTGATTTTGGGGGAAAGTTCGGCAATACCCAGGCTGATGGTGAAGTTGATGACATGTTGCTCGAACGGCACCGAAGCAGCTTCGATCCTTGTACGCAGGCGCTCCGCCACTACCCTGGCACCCGTCGCATCTGTATCCACTAGAATCACGGCAAACTCCTCCCCTCCGTAGCGCCCTGCCACATCACTGTCCCTCAGCCCTTCCAGTAACGTTGCCGCGGTGCGTCGAATCACCTCATCTCCGGCGGTATGGCCAAAGCTGTCATTGATATTTTTGAAATGGTCGATATCGAACATGATCAGCGAGCAGGCGTGGTGATAACGCTGAAAGCGCTTAAATTCATGGCGCAGAGATTGTTCCCAGGTTTTGCGGTTGAGCAAACCGGTAAGGCCGTCTGTGCGACTGATGTGGTGCAACTGAGCGTTGGCTTTTTGCAATTGCAGGCGGTTGATTGCCACTTCCGTTACGTCGTACACGATGAGACACACATGATTGACCTGACCGCGGGCATCGGTGAGCGGCAACATGGTGCAGTTCTGGTACATGTGTTCTGCTGCGCCAGTCACCGGGCGGTAGTTTTTGAAGCGAAATAGGTAAGGTCGCTGTTCCCAGGTGGTGAAAGAAGCATTGTGCAATACCGTGACCGATTGTAGTTTGCGGCGGAACCAAGCCTCGGGGAGTTCGGGAAATACATCGAATATGCATTCATCGAGAACATCAGCAGAGGTCTTTGCGCTGTGGTTTTGCATAAAGCCGTTCCACAGTTTGATGTGCAGGTTCAGGTCGAGCACGACCAGACCAACATCGATGTTGTGCAGGACATCCATCAACCAGTGGAACTCGTTGAGAAAGTCTTTGGAAGTCGATGTCATGCTCAGGTCAACAGGTAGTCAAGTTTTTTACACAAGAGGTCAATGGAATCCTCGGTAAGGATCAACAGCAGATCGCAATTGACGTTGTATCCTTCCAATTTATAGTTGATTTCCGTGACCAGCGCCTGTTGCCAGGTTGCTGTTTTGGGATTGAACAACTCATCCAAACGCTGATGTTGGCCCAGCACCATGGGCGGACCGAAGCTGAAGGTCATATCGATCTGTTCAGCGATTCCACGCAGACAGGCACCAAACAATACGTTGGTCGTGTCCATTAAGAGTTCGCGCTCGGCCTGTTGATCCAGTTCATCGTCGTAGTTCAGCAGGCGGGCGAGGTCGGTAAAGCTTGTGTCGTTAAACAGCAGGATCGCCTCGCCGGCAATTCCACCACCAATAAAACCTTGGCAAACACCGGACACAGATGTCGAGCCGTCGAGAGAATGCAACGCCATGGCAATGTCCGCGGGGGAGAGTATCTCGATATGCGGAATGGACAGAACCACGAAGGTATCGAGCAGACGCGCCAACCTGTCCGCTGCCTGCCCCATGGCGACATTGGTCACCTCCTGCAGGCAATCCCGGTAGTCTTCGCTCAGGGTTACTGTGGCGCTCATGCCTCGGCTCATGGGGAAATCGAAGGGTGTAATATCTATTCTAGTCGCCGAACGCTAGAATGCCGGGCGAAATTTAAATTTGTTGTCCCACCCACAATTGCCCACGGGTAACCCCTGAAGACCTCTCTGGCAACCTCATGACGCTTAACTTCACTTTGATTCCGGTCACGCACTATCAGCAGAATTGTTCGCTGATATGGTGTGGTGCCACGGGCAAAGGTGCGGTTGTGGATCCCGGCGGGGACCTGCCCATACTGTTGCGGCACATTGAGGAGCAACAAATTGTGGTTGAGCAGGTGTTGCTCACCCATGGGCATATGGACCATGCGGGCGCGGCGCGCAGCTTGGCTGATCGCTTGCAGATTCCAATCGTTGGGCCGCATCGAGAAGAAGCTTTCTGGCTGGACATTTTGCCGCAGCAGGCGCAAATGATGGGGTTCCCCTCCGTGCCGCCGCTGACTCCAGATCGCTGGTTGGATGAAGGTGAAACGGTGACTGTGGGCGAGCAGACGTTGGAAGTTTTCCACTGTCCGGGGCACACACCGGGTCACATTGTATTTTTTCACCGCGCCAGTGACACCGCTTGGGTTGGCGATGTGTTGTTTGCCGGCTCCATCGGTCGTACTGATTTTCCGCGTGGTGATTTTGACACGCTGGTGCAGTCCATACGCGGCAAACTCTGGTCGCTGGGTGACCAGGTGCGGTTTATTCCCGGACATGGGCCTATGTCCACGATTGGTAATGAACGGCGCAGCAATCCATTCGTTGCCGATAAACGCTTCGGTTAGTAGGGGGTTATATGAGTGAAGAACTGAGCACGAGTGAAGGTTTGGGCGATGATTTTGATCGCAACTACGCCACCTTCTTGAGCGAGGCCGTGGCCACGGGTTGTGTCTGGGGTCTGGAGAACGATGAAGGCTTTGCCGTTTGCCCCTCGGTGGCCAACGAAGAGCTGGACGTAATGCCCCTGTGGTCCCAACCGGAATATGCGCAGGTTCATGTCGAAGGCGAATGGCAAGGCTACCGCGTTGTGCCTATCGCACTAGAGGAGCTTCTGGACGATTGGTTGCCGGGCATGCACGACGATTTGACCCTGGTGGGCCCAAATTGGAATGCCGATTTGCAAGGCGACGAAGTAGAACCTCTGGATTTATTGGAAGACTTCGAAGAAAACTTTTAATTGGCGGGCAGCTAATCGACGGGCGGTGCTGGCTCTGAGACAGCGGGCGTTACGGCGGTGGCCGTTGCGGTTGGCGAAATTTCCAGAACCCGTTGCAGCTCCGCGGTTACCTCAGTCACCGTTTGGTCGGGACTACGTACATACCGGATGCGCCGCTGCGGATCGACCACCACAACGCCCGGCGTGATGCGAATTTCGTAGCGCTGGGCGACATTTTCCGCTTGCAGCAATACCGGCAGGTTTAAGTCATAGCGTTCGAGGAACGCCACTGGATCGTCATCTTCCCACACGTTCATCAGATAAAAACTGATCGGTCGATCACCCTTGGCTTGATCCAGCTTCTGCAGCACGGGCAGCAAGCTCTTACAGCTTTTGCACCAACTGGCCCAGAAAAACATCACAATTGTTTTGCCGGCTTCGACTTCTTCATAAAGGGAGATGGGCGTGCCTTTGCTGTCTGGAAGTATCCAGTTGGGTG
Organism: Marinagarivorans sp. UBA5868; assembly: GCA_002432095.1. Classification (GTDB taxonomy): domain Bacteria; phylum Pseudomonadota; class Gammaproteobacteria; order Pseudomonadales; family Cellvibrionaceae; genus UBA5868. The sequence continues at coordinate 4,709 of DJFQ01000079.1, forward strand.
CCAGCTCACCCACGGCATCACCTGCTCTGCCTGGGTGGGTGAACAGGCAGAAAAAGGCGGCGAAGATTAGACCCGTCACACTTTTTCGCATTGGATAAAGCACCTTGCTTTGCGGATCAGCAAACTCCCACGAACGTTGCACAATGGCAACAAAATTCACGCTGGGAGCTTGCCAAAAAAACGAAACTGTCCCTTTGATGAGGAACCCCCGCACGGGTTCACTGATAAACAGCACTCTTTTTCTTCTCTGACAAAAACCGTGAAATAACCGTCAGATCAGCGCACGGTTTCGATATCGCGCCCAAAAAAGTGGCGATGCAACACGTTCATCATATTGTGACGGATGAACTGTTCCAATCCGCCCAGCGACTCGAAATCTGGCGTCAGCGTTTCATGTCTGTGAAGCAATTCAGTGCCATTTGAGCAGATCACCTCACAGGCGAGCACATAACTTTGGACAGGCTGGCGGAGCCGCGGGTGGCGCCGTAAAACCACAAAGTTGTAGCCCTGCTGGAGTAGCCGGGCGAGATGTGGATACTGCTGATTTTCTTCTCCAGAAAAGGCATATTCGGTGTCCCTGTACACCCGGCGGTTCTGGATGTAACTGGTCATGAAGCCCCCATAATATTGATTGATTGGTGTCCAGCCCCCGGACCGGGAGTCGGTAACCTGGTTTTTATTGTTGTAACGGATCGCTATAACGCGCTCCGAAAGTGCATTCTTTTCTGATTAAACCTTGGTAGCTGCTACGGTTGATGTGAGGTTTGTCCCAACTGATCTTTTTTTCGCGGTTCTGTCGAATGGTTAACAGTGGATCTCCAACCTGCGTCATGTGAATTTGTGCGCCAAATGCGCCGCCCGCTCGGACATTGCGTAAATCTTGTCGGTACTCAGCCAATAAGGAGTCAAAAGTGAACCCAGAGACCGTAGCGACTGGCAACGAGTTGGCCACACTTCGTGGCAGACGTATTTTGATTACCGGCGGTACGGGGTTGATCGGCTCAGCCCTGTTGCCCTATTTGCATGAGCGCGGCTGCGATCTTTGCGTATTGACTCGCGAACCGCGAGCGGCGCGGCAGCGAGTCTCGCTCCCGGTTCGCTGGGTAGACCACCTGGGGGCATTGGGATCAGACGACACCTACGACACCATCATCAACTTGGCCGGTGAATCTCTGGCAGAGGGGCGCTGGACAGAGGCCAAGAAGCGCCGATTATTTTCCAGCCGCCTCGACACCACCAATGCATTGTTGGCGTGGGTTAAACGCGCCCAGCGCAAACCCGACTACATCATCAGTGGTTCTGCGGTGGGTTTTTATGGTTCGAGATCCACAGAGTTGCTGACAGAAGCCGACACTGGTAGGGCGTCCTTTGGGCATTCGCTGTGCGCCGCCTGGGAGGATGCGGCGGAACAGTTTGCCGCGACCGGTGTGGCTGTGACACGGCTGCGTTTTGGGGTGGTATTCACTCGTCACGGCGGCGCTTTTGCACAGTTGCGCAAGTCGTTTGATTTCCGTCTTGCTACGGTGATGGGCGACGGTTGCCATTACTGCTCCTGGATCCATATAAACGATCTTCTAAGCGTATTCGAATTTCTCCTGACCAGACCGGTCGAGCAGCGTCTAGTGGGCGTCGTGAACGCAACTGCACCAGAGCCACTGACTTACCGCGAACTTGCGCGGCAGCTTGCCAATGCAAAAAGTGCGTTAACTACTGTCCACTTGCCGCCGTGGTTGCTGCGCTTAGGACTTGGAGAGATGGCGGATGAACTGCTATTACAAGGGCAGCGTGTGTTACCGGCACGTTTGCAGCAAGCAGGGTTTGATTATTCCTATGCAACATTCAATCGTGCGTTGGACGATCTGCTATAGCGTTATCTGAAGGGTGGATCGGTGCGGCCAATGATTGCGAGTGGTTGAATGTGCGGATTTATCAACCGATAAATCCGCATTTTTTAGTTAAAACATCCTAGCTTGAACGCGCACACTTTTTTCATACCATGCGCGAACTTCGCGCAGGTGAATATCCTCCTGCTGAAGTGCATGTTGAAACTCCTGGGCCATGTCCTTCATGCCCATATCCTCCGCCAATTTCGCCAGTAATTCCCAAGCGGCATTGTCCGCCAGTTCAATAGCAAGCATCGCCTGCAGGCATTGGCTGATACTGGTGCGCGGGTCGGTGATGACTTTCATAAAACCCGAGGCGCCAACGCTGGATGCGTCTGCGTCCGGCGTTTGTGCAGTTGGGTCCGCCCCTAGTTTTCTTAAACAATTTGTCAGCAGTTCAAAGTGCTCTTCCTCCTGGCTGCAAAATTGCCGCAGCCTGTCGATAGGCAATTGCAGATCCGGTGACAAATCGGCCGGTGCGTGTTGGCATTTGGTGATCAACTGTTGATAGATCCGTACGCCGGTGCGTTCATAAGCCAAGCGTTCCCCCAGCTTATTAATAAACACTTCCGGGTGACGGCCGGAGGCCATTTTCAGGGACGCTTTCGCCACACCTTTTACCGTTCCCGGCAACGGCACAGAACCCAGCGGTTCCGCATTTTCTAAAAAATAATCTTCAATGTTTGCGGTAGTAGTGTTGCCGTCGGTGGTCAGTGGAATATCGTCATCGACCTGCATCATTTTTTTGCTGTGAATCGGTGACATGTCAATGCCCGTGCGATTCATTCCGAGATGTTGATCCATAATAAAACCCTCTATGAAGTAAAAGCGTTAAGCGGATTTTTTAGCCAACTCTGTGCCGGGATGCCAGCGGTAGTTGCGCGCCGCCGCATCGCTGGGCGAGCCGGTGGAATTGAGCTGTTGCCGATATTCCAACGATGCTTCGCTCTCATCGTTTTTGGCAACGTAATCAGCTCCACGCGCACGCAGGTCAATTTCTTCGCTAAGCGTTTTGCGCACAAATTCGCGCTGACTCTGATACGCGATTGGGTCGGGCAATTTTTCCGGCAGAATTTCCGCTGGATCGCGTCGCTCGAATTTTTTAAATAACTCCATCACTGTGTTGAGATGACCGAGTTCGTAATCGAGGAAGCGTTCCCAAATTGCCTTAATACGCGGATTGCTTTCGGTTTCCATGCAGCTGAAGTAGTTGTAAGCCTCATTCGCTTCGTAAATCAGCCATTTTTCCAGCCAGGTTTCGTTGGGATCGATAATGGACCCGTACTGCGTCACGTGTTGTTCCTCAATTGACGCAATTTCCGCGTAAAGCGCGCGGGCAACAGGATCGCTGAAGGTCGGACCTATCGTCATGTAATAATCACGTGTTTGGTATTCGCCGGAAAAAATGGTCAGCGCATTGAACTTGGATATTGGATCTGCCGTTTTGCGGTCGTAGTGATGCCGCAGATCATCTTCCGGCGCGCGATGTTCCACACTGGTTGGTCGACCCGGCAAAATATCGGTGTAGCACTGCAAAACATTATTTGCGTCTTTGCCTTCCACCCGGTCCATCAGTGCTGAATAACGATACATGTGATCGAAATCTTCCAGCAGGCCAAACCGATACGTTTGCGCAAGGTATTCGTCGGGTTCCTGTTGGGCGACGGCCGCTGTTACTTCGATAGCGACTTGTTCAAATCCTATGGTGGTTTCCAGTGGTGAGTGATCTGCGCCGAGCAGCCAGTTCACCATGGTTTGCTGATGATGTTCCACGCGGCGGATGTCCGCTAATGCGCGGCGTAAATCCGGGTTAAATTGACCGCACATATGTTGAAAGCGGTTCGCTTGCTGCTCAATACCGTTGAGTAAAATTACGCGCACTCGAGTGTAAGCATCGTCGTCGAGCTTGCTCAACGGTTTCGGGGTGAGTTCGCGCCAATTGAATTTTTGCTGGCTCAAGGGCGTTCCCCTGGCGTCGAATAACGAGATGGTCATATTGCCTCCTCACTTCATGAGTGGTGATGGAGTCAACGCCATTGCAACGGTTGTACCGTGTTTCGCGAGTCGGAAAGTATTTACAAAATGGGATAAATATTGGACGAAATATCGTTCGTCCGAAGGGATAATGTAGAAATTACCAAATTGAATGTGTTAATTGGTTTGGCTGGGTTGTGCTGTAGAAAATGGTTTATCGGCGAATGACCGGTGCCGTTGCGGCACCGGTTGGCGAGAGGGTTATTGCAGTTCGGTCAGCATATCTTCGGCCAGTTTTTTCAGCCGCTGGGAATTTTCCGGTCCCATTCGAAACAATAACTTTTCCACTGGCGAGCGCTGCTCAAATTCCGCTGCGCTGAATCGATAGGTAACCGAAGGTCGAGCAAGAGTCGCATCCTGAGGCGGCATAGGGGCTTTGGTGATACGCGTCAGCGCTCCGATGGTGACTTCTTTAAAATCACCTTTCTTAACACCCAGTTCTTCATAAGCCTGTTGGAGCAGTGGATAGTAGCGCTCGTAAATGTTGGCGAGCCGCTCGGGTCCCACTTGTTCAAGACTTTCCAAATAAGGGGTATAGCGGCCGTAATTTTCCGTGTTGATTTGCCATGCCTCGCCATTGGCCGTGGCAGTGAAGGGCGTTTGGGGGTCGTGAAAGGGGCGGTATTGGCTCACCAATTTGCCTTCTTCGAGGGCATTGATAGCACGTACAAATTTACGGATCAGATGCTCCTGGATAAGCCACTCCTGAAAACCGCCATCCGATGCGTCAAGCAGAAAATCAATAACATCCGCGTCGCTGCGATCCAGAGGTGGAAGCTTCACCGGCGGTGGTGTCGGTTCTGTCGGTATTGCTGACTCCTCCATCTCCTCGGACATGCCGACCTCGGATTCGGGCTCGGAGATTCCAGGGGCGGGAGCCTCCGCTACAGGGGCGGACGGCAGGACGGCTACTTCCGGCTCCGGCTGACCGCGCTGCAGAAGCCAATAGACCGCTCCGACAATGACCAGAACGGCAATGACTGCGAGGGCCACTGGCAAAATCGGGCGGGACTTGTCGCGACTGTATTCGTTATCACTCATATAAAGGTCCAATAACTGCTGGGTTTCGCTGCGGGCATTGCATCGGCCTCGGAGGCGGCACAGCATCGCCTATGCTGCAGATAGAGACTACTATGGCAAAAAAGTTTTCCCTCGTCACAACTCCCTGTTCACGAAACTGGAGCTCGTATGTCCAATCTTGACGATCCTCGTGTGTTGTTTGCTGCCGAGCGTACCTTGCTGGCGTGGAACCGTACCAGCTTAGCTTTGTCGGCGTTCGGCTTTATGATTGAGCGCAGCGGCGTGTTGATCAGGGTTTTGCGGCCGGATTCCGTTAAGACGCCGGAATTGGTCACTTTTATAGTGGGTTTGGCGTTTATTCTTCTGGGGGCCTTCTGCGCGTTTTATTCGGCATTGCAGTATGGCGCAGTCTTACGAACCCTGACCAGAGAGGAAATTCCCGACGGCTACCGGATACGTTGGGGAATGTCGGTGAACTGGCTGGTGGCGATTCTCGCCAGCGTGCTCGCGCTGGCGTTGGGATTTTATGCAATGCCGTGATTGGTGCGAAGGTAGTGCTCTAAATCTTTTTGTGTGACGGGAGATTCGGGACGGGACCTGGCTTCTTCGACGAAGGCTAGCATAAATTCCTCTTTCAGGACCGAGTACACAGCGTGATCTACATAACGGTCCGATAGCCACTCAGCCTTTTGCTGAACACCTTCGTAATAAAAACCAAGACGCTCCGGTACTTTGCGACTCTCCTGGTTATGCGCGGCGCAACGAATCTCGATTTTTTGTAGCTGCAAGTGGTTGAAACCATACTGGCAGAGGTGGCGCGCGGCGTCCAGCATGATGCCCTGTCCGTNNGGCGTCCAGCATAATGCCCTGCCCGGTGAACTCGCTGCCGAGCCAGTAGCCTACCGTGGCTTTTTTTTCCGCTAGGTCGAGGCAGTAGAATCCCACGCCGCCGCAGATTTGATGATCCACCGTGACAACGAATTGCGGTCCGCGCTCCGCATTGAGTCTGGCAATGAACGCCGCTGTGTCCTGGGGCGAATGAATACGCTTGAGCCAGGGTAGCCACGGGTATAGATGACGGCGGCTGTCATGGATTAAGTGAAACAACGGTTCGGCATGAACGGATTGCAAAGGATCCAGCCAGCCCTTCTGAGTGAAAATGCGCATAGGTCATACAAAGTCGATTGCGTCTTGGGTGGCAAGTTTATACCAAGCCGCGGTCATCAATATGACGCCGCAGCGGTTTGCGGTGTCAGTGGTAAATGACAAGCCTCCGTTTGTCTCACGCTGGTTTGAGCATAGCTGCAAAAGTGCAAGGTGTTGCCTGCGCAAACTCCTGTTTCCATAACGGGTTGATCAGTCTGGGATTTTCTTGTGCTGATTCGGTCTAACCATTGTGTTGACCCATCATCTTCAGAAAACCAAAATAGAGAGCGTACTCCTGTGGCATCACATGCTGTTGTCACAGCCGCGAAACGGCAAACCCGTGGTAACACGGGGACGCAAAACCAGTGCCCGGATGACATTAACCGGGTCGAACGGTTACCGAACGGGTCGAGCCAGATTACCATCTCTGCGATATCACTATCCCGAGATGTTGTTTTTTGTCCGACACCGATGTTCATGTAGATAGGTGAAATGGTGTCCCAAGCACATTCTGGCGACCTGGGAGCAGTGTCGACAATACAACCCAAGAGGGAATTGGGGAAAATCATTCTGATTAGCATCAGCGGCTTGGTTTTTACGGCGCTCATTCTCTTCTATCTTAGCTACAGTCATCATCGTCAGACGGCGGAAAAGCTGCTGATCGATCCCGCCCGCGACTACTCGCGCGCGCCTTTTAATATGGTGGATGCCACCGAGTATTGCCAGCATAAAACCCAGCGCCGCTATGGCGACAGCCTTGCGTTGAGCTACGTCGATAACCACTCTTCACGCATTGATGTTAAAACCGGACTTTATAAAGTTTTTATGTTCGCCCGCGTAGGGGACCTGCGCGATTACGAAGAAGAGGCGATTCATTGTTTTATCGACCCGGAGCGCCGGGTGTTGACCCACTATCGCACCATCAATCTGCAAAAAGCGTCTTTAATGTCGAAAGCATCGAAGTTTTTTGAGCGCTTCTAGGTTTGACAGGCGACGGCCATTTTTATAACAACAGGCTCTACGGCATACCCTTCGAGCCGCACCTATACTCAGGGAAACCGGGTAACAGGCGGATATTATGAAGTGGCTGTTAGTGCTGACGGGGCTCTTGTCGGTGGCAGTTGCCAGCGCTGACAGTGGAAGGGTGTACCTTCTGAGCAAGCGTCAGATCCTCAATTCCAATCTCACCACCGTTGTGTTCTTTTACGACCGTTCGGTTACCTCCATTGCCGACTGCGAGCGGGAAATCCAGCGCGGCGTGCGCGGTCAGTGGCGCTATTACACCCATAAATTTCCCGCTCCTAAAGGGTATTTGGAAAAGCTCGATTACTACTGCATTCAAACCGCGGCCGTTATCGATCCATGGTATGACAAGGCGACCTACGACTTTGTCTATCAGATTGATATTCGTAATCCTGTCAGCCGGATCAAACGCATGGAGCACTATGCGGAGTGTCTGCGCGATCTCCGCGAACACGTGCGCGACGAAACCCGTCACTTCTTTTGTGCCAAGGTCAGCCAGGGCGTGCATTTCTAAGTGCAGTGGCGGCGAATCCTCTTGGAATTACCCGGCTACCGGTGAAAACTGTGCTCTACGCCCGTTTTTGGGGTTTTGTGGCACCGGAATTCGTGGGAGTCTCGTCTTTTTCCACATCGCCCGGTCGCCGGAGCGTTGAGAGTGCATTTATGATCCCTGCAATTATCGCCTCACTGCCCGAGCTTCCTCGTTATGTTCAATGAACATCTGTGCACTGAATTGCGACGTCATTTGCCGGATTTCGCACTGGATATGCCCTGTAACCCAGCGGGTTCGACGCTCACGGATGCGGCACAGGTTTATCTGGAGTTCTACGGGTTTCTAGAAGTGCTAAAGGACTCGGAAGTTGACTACTTCTGGGGTTATCGGACCTGTCCATGTAGAGGTAAATCCCTACGAATTGCCACTCATTACTGGCGACTGCCGGAGGCGCGGGGCACCGTGTTTGTCGTGCATGGGTTGTTTGATCATGTCGGACTGTTTCAGGACCTAGTGGCCTATCTGCTGGCGCAGCAATATTCCGTCGTTGCCATTGACCTGCCCGGCCATGGCTTGAGTGACGGTGAGGCCACGGTCATTACGTCATTTTTTGATTATGCGGTGGTGTTGGAGGACAGCTACAAGTTCTTTCGCTGGCAGCTGCCCGAGGGACCGGTATACGGCATCGGCCAGAGCACGGGCGCTGCGGTGCTGATGGCATTTTGCTTTAGCAGCAGCGCAGCGGATGAGCCGCAGCCATTCAACCGGTTAGTGTTTCTCGCACCGCTGATGCGCCCGCGGCAGTGGTACTGGGGACGTCTGGCCTATCGCTGGGTCGGTGGATGGATGCGGCGGTTGCGGAGGGATTTTTCCTTTCCTAACTCCCACGACGCGGAGTTTCACAGCTTTTTACGATATTACGATCCGCTGCAAGCCAAGTGGCTGTCGATTGATTGGGTGGGGGCGCTGAACGAGTGGGTAGACGGTTTTGCAGCTCAGCCAAAGATCGACTCGCCGCTGCTGATCATTCAAGGCACTGCGGATCGGGTGGTGGATTGGCGCCACAATGTGCCGGCCATTCAAGGCCGTTTTCCTAATAATCAGGTCAACTACATCGAAGGCGCCATGCATCATCTGGCCAATGAGGCAGATGCATGGCGCAAAGCGGTATTCACGGGTATCGGCCAGTTTCTAAGGCAGCGCGGCGGGCAACGCGAAGACGTTTAATCAGGACGCGGAATTGTCCAGGCGAGGCAAAAGCGCAGCAAGCTCTTCGGGAAAAAACGGTCTTCCGCGCTCATTCACCGCCGCCCATTGCACTTTGCCGTTGAGGATCAGCCGGTCGTCACTGCGGTAAATGTCTTGAATGAATTCGCCGCGAATTTTACCGACCCGACCTATATTCAAGCCCACCCAAAAGTGGTCGCCACTGCGCAGCGGCCAGCGATAATCCAGTTCGATCCGCGTCACCACCAGATTGATTCCTTTGCGCGCCAGTTCGGCGAAGTCCAATTGGTGGCTCAGCAGATATTCATGGCGCGTATGCTCCAGATAATTCTGATAGACGCTGTTGTTGACGATGCCCTGGAGATCGCATTCGTAATCGCGCACCTTGAAGTCCAGGCGAAAGGCATAGTCCATCATCAGAACAGCACGCGGCAGCGAATTGTTGCGGGAATGGCTTTTAATTGCTCCAGTGCCAGTTCGCTATAACCTGAATCCAAGTCGATCACCACATAGCCAACTTTGTCTCTGGTCTGCAAATACTGGCCAGCGATATTGATGTTGTTGTCGGAAAATATCTGGTTGATAGCCATCAGCACGCCCGGCACGTTCTGATGCACGTGCAAAAGACGGTGAACATTCTTGTGGGTGGGCAGGGCAACTTCGGGGAAGTTGACCGAGCCGATGGTGGTGCCGTTGTCCGAATATTTGATGAACTTGTCCGCCACCTCGACGCCGATGTTTTCCTGCGCCTCCATGGTAGAGCCACCGATATGGGGTGTGAGGATGGTGTTGTCGAATTCGCGCAAGGGACTGACGAATTCCTCATCATTGGCTTTGGGCTCCACTGGGAACACATCGATCGCCGCGCCCGCCAAATGCTTATCGCCAAGCGCACGCGCCAGTGCATCTATATCCACCACTGTGCCACGTGATGCGTTGATCAGAATGGCACCAGGTTTCATCGCCCGAATTTCTTTCTCACCCATCATGTCTTTGGTGGAGGCCAGCTCGGGTACGTGCAAACTGACGATGTCCGCTTGTTTGAGTAATTCTTCCAGCGAGCCGCAGGGGCTGGCGTTGCCCATGGGTAACTTGCTGATTACGTCGTGGAAGATCACCCGCATGCCCAGACTTTCCGCGAGCACACTGACCTGGCTGCCGATTGCGCCGTAACCCACCAGCCCTAGCGTTTTGCCGCGAATCTCAAAGGACCCCGTTGCAGATTTAATCCATTCGCCGCGATGACACGCCGCATTTTTCGCCGGGATGTCACGCAATAGCAAAATTGCCTCGGCGACCACCAGCTCTGCCACGCTACGGGTATTGGAATAGGGCGCGTTGAACACCACCACGCCATGTTCCTGAGCTGATTTCAGATCCACCTGATTGGTGCCGATACAGAAACAACCTACCGCGATGAGTTTGGGCGCATTGGCGAAAACCCGGGCCGTGAGTTGGGTGCGGGAGCGGATGCCGACAAAATGGGCATCCTTGATGCGGTCGATGAGTTCATCTTCCGCCAACGCGGTTTTCAGATAATCAATATTGGTATAGCCGGCGGCATTGAGGCTGGCGACGGCGGAGGGGTGCACACCCTCCAGCAATACAAATTTGATCTTGTCTTTGTCCAGGGAGATTTTCGCGGTCATGGAGAGTCGGCACCGGATCAGAAGGGCGCGGATGCGCCGTCACAAAAGGGGCGGCGATTTTAGCATAAAGTGGTCATTCACTGAGCTTTGTCGCTGCGTTGGCTGACTTGAACGCCCCGATCGGTGCCCAGCAGCAATATATCCGCGCGCCGCGCCGCGAACAGTCCATTGGCGACTACCCCCACGATCTGGTTGATGCGCATTTCTAAAACTTGGGGATCGGTAATCTTTAAATCGTGTACGTCTAGAATGTGGCAACCGTTATCAGTCACCACCCCGGCGCGATACACCGGACGTCCGCCCAGCTTTACCAACTCCCGCGCCACATAATTGCGGGCGAGGGGAATGACTTCCACCGGCAGAGGAAATTGGCCGAGAACATTTACGCGTTTGCTTTGATCGGCGATGCATATGAATGTTTGCGCCACGGCGGCGACGATTTTTTCCTGGGTAAGAGCGGCGCCGCCGCCTTTAATCAATGCCAATTGCGGGTCGGCTTCATCGGCGCCATCGACGTAAAAACCGATCTCCGTCACGTCGTTTAAATCGCGCACTTCTATGCCGTGAGCGCGCAGACGTTCGGCGGAGACGTTGGAGCTGGCGACGGCTGCGGCAAAGTGGTGCTTGTGGGCGGCCAACAGATCAATAAAAAAATTGGCGGTGGATCCGGTTCCTATTCCGAGTATCGACGCGTCATTGAGGTGCGGCAAAACCCAGTCCAAAGCGGCCTGGGCCACAGCCTGTTTGAGTTGATTTTGATTCATAAAAGTGCGCGGGCGGGAGTAAAAAGCCGGCATTGTAGCGGTTTTGCGTTTGCTGCGCGCCATGACTTCCACGTGGCCTTCCTTTACCATGGCACGCCTTCGCTACAACTCAACCCCCGGTCTCACCATGCCTGAAAGTTACATCAAGCGTATTCTTGACGCGCGTATCTACGACCTCGCGGTGGAAACACCTCTCGACTCAGCGCCGCTGCTGAGTGCGCGCACGGAAAATAACGTGTTGCTTAAACGAGAGGACCTCCAACCGGTGTTTTCTTTCAAGGTGCGCGGTGCCTACAACAAGCTGCTGCAGTTAAGCGCGGAGGAAAAAGCCCGGGGGGTGATTGCCGCGTCCGCAGGAAATCATGCGCAGGGGCTGGCACTTTCGGCCAAACATTTGGGGGTGAGCGCGATTATCGTAATGCCGCGTACCACGCCCTCGATCAAGGTGGATGCCGTGCGTCGTCACGGCGCCAAAGTAGTGCTGCAGGGCGATACTTATGATGAGGCCTCCGCCTATGCCAAAAACCTAGTGGCGGAAAAAGGCATGATTTATATCCCGCCATACGATGACCCGGATGTTATCGCGGGGCAGGGGACCGTAGCGATGGAATTGCTGCGCCAACACCCTGCCCATATCGACGCGGTGTTTATCCCTGTTGGTGGCGGTGGTTTGTGCGCGGGCATGGCGGCGTACATTAAATATGTGCGCCCTAAAACCAAAGTATTTGCGGTCGAGCCCGAGGATGCGGCCTGTCTCAAAGCGGCTATGGAACATAAGCGCCGGGTGGTGTTGGATGAGGTGGGAATATTTGCCGATGGCGTGGCAGTAGCGCAGATTGGCGAAGAAACTTACCGTGTGATCAAGGATTGTATTGATGGCGTGATTACCGTCAGCACAGATGAAATATGCGCGGCCATTAAGGACATCTTCGAAGACACCCGGTCTATCGCCGAGCCGGCGGGCGCATGCGCTCTGGCAGGCCTAAAAAAATACACTGAGAACGATGACATTCAGGGGCAGACACTGGTGGCGGTTCACAGTGGAGCAAACACGAATTTTGATCGCCTGCGCTACATATCGGAGCGTACTGAAATAGGCGAAGGTCGCGAAGCGGTGTTTGCCGTAGTCATTCCAGAGAAACCGGGTAGCTACAAAAAGTTTTGCAGTCTTTTGGG
>DJFQ01000079.1:17130-24252 GCA_002432095.1 Marinagarivorans sp. UBA5868
CTGCAGGTGAACCCCTATAAAAACGAGCGCCACGAACTCGTCGAATTGCTGGAGCGCAAGGGCTACAAAGTCGTCGACATGACCGATAACGAAATGGCGAAGCTGCATATCCGTCACATGGTCGGCGGCCACGCTCCGGCGGAACTCACGCACGAAGTTGTGTATCGGTTTGAATTTCCCGAGCGCCCCGGTGCCCTATACAACTTCCTGGATAAGCTGGCCGGTCGTTGGAATATCACCATGTTTCATTACCGAAACCATGGCTCGGCATTTGGTCGAGTGCTGGTGGGTATGCAGGTGCCGCCGGAAGAGCGCAAGGATGTGGAGCAGTCGCTGCAGGAACTGAACTACCGTTTCTGGGAGGAAACCGACAACGAGGCATTTCGTTTTTTTCTGGCGTAACAAGCGCACTTATGGCGCGGGCTTCGTTCCGGCTTGGTGCATGACAAAAATTATCTATGTCGGAATGTGTGCTGCGCTGGCTATTTGGCCGCCAGAGTCTAAAGTGGGATCGGGTTCTTTTTTGCTCACTTTAATAACAAGAGTTTTTTGCTGTTAGTGATCGCTAATTTTGTGAGGCTGGTCAAATCTAGTAATAATCAATTTGCATTTGCAGCAATTAGAACTAAGTTGAATAGTACGTCGTTTTTGTTTCCTCCGTTATTGTGCGACGCAAAATTAGTGGGTATAAAGCTTGCCTCGCTTCATCCCGCCAGTTTTTGTGTCATTCATAATAACAACTCGAAACATTGAGGTAATGCCCAATGAAGTCTGATGTTTTAACGCTAGCAGCCGTAGTCTTTGTGGTTGGCTTGGTTGTGAGTGGTTTTGGCATCATGGACGTGTTTGAATCTGAAGTGGCCGCCCCCCCGGCAGCGCTTCAGCAGGGAGTTGTGGTCGCGCGGAATTGATCCACCGCTCGGTCCGAGCCGAAACAGCTCAATGGATCACCGCAAAAATCCGCGACTCAAGTCCTGAAACAGGGCAGAAATTCGCGGATTTTTGCATTTCTGCACGCCCTAGATTTTGCTCGCAAAATAAGTACGGCTATCTGTGATGACCGCATGAAGTGGGACATCCCACGGGTCGATGGGCAAGTGCGCCACTTTTTGAAATTCATGTGCGATGCCAATTCGCATGGTGTTTCGCCTAATAGTGCGAGCAGCCAAGGTGCGATCATAAAAACCTGCGCCCATGCCCAGGCGATTGCATTGCGCGTCAAATGCCACAAGCGGCATGAAAATCACATCCAATTGATTTACGGCACAGGCCGGCGTTTTCCACGGTTCGGGAATGCCGTAGCGATTGCGCTTAAGTGTGTGCCCGCGGCGAAACTCATGAAATGCCAAATATTTATTCTCGATCGCCGGTAAATAACACTGTTTGCCACGGCGGAGGGATTCGCGTAGCAGCGGCAGTAGGCTGACTTCGCCATCGGCAGGCCAATAAAACGCGATGCGTTTAGCGGCATGCCACCAGCGTGTACGCATAGTGCGCAGGCACACTTGCTGTGCGGAGTGAGCTTGTTTGGCGCGCGACAATGTACGCCTGTGCTGGCGCATGTGCTGACGGAGAGAATTTTTGTTGGGAAGGGTCACGATATGAATGGGATGAAAAGAAGCCTGGGGTGCCGCTGTTGACTATACCTTGAACCCGATGGTTCAAGGGGGAGGGATCTGTTGCGTATTAGGCTTTCCGACGCGCGGACATGCACACAACACAAACGAGAAGCCTCCGGTTCTTACAGTATCGGCTCAGGGATTCGTCAACTGGCGAACACCCAAGGCGTCGACGCAGTATAACAAAGGCGGCCGCCGATAAAAGCCCCTAAATTTTCACTTATACGGTGGACAAACCGGTGATTATGGGCTTAACGCTTGGTCAAGTTTCGCCGCGAGACGTTCGAGCACTTCCTGGGGAGCGCCGCTGGATGGTGGCTTTCTACGTTCCTGCTGTAATTCGTGGCAAAGGTTAAGAGCAACCATTACCGCGATTCGATCCGCGCCCAATACGTTGGGTCCGGTATTGCGTACCTGACGCATACGCTGATCCAGTTCCTGGGCCGCAGTGAGCAAGGCTTCCTTTTCATCGGCGCGGCAGGCGACTTGGTATTCCTTATCCAATATGCGCACGGTGACACGTTTGCTGTCGTGGCTCATTCAGGGTGATTCTCGAATTGCTTAAGGCGGGTGATCAAGGATTCAATACGGGAGCGGGCGAGTTCATTTTTTTCCATAAGGCGAGAGCGTTCGCTGATCCATTCCTGCTCCTGCCGACGCAAGTCGCGATTTTCTGCGTCCAGTTGCTGACAGCGTCGCACCAGTCGCTCCAGCTTGGCTTCTACCTCAGCGATCAATCGTTCCGACATAGTATTCGCCCGTCGCGCAATCATGGCGCGTAACTGCAGCCATGGCGGGTAACTATAGGGGCAGCACCTGTGGCGGTCAAGGGAAGTCGGTGAGGGTTGGGCGCGGCAAAACCGGCAAAATTTCGTGATAGCATGGCCGTTTTTCTTGCGCGTGAGAGCCGGGCATTTCGGTTTCTAATTCTTTTATTGGCAGTAGTTTAGGGTGGTCCATTGATGCAAATTTCTTATCAAGACTGGAGCGATTTTTTATTGCGAGTGGGCGCCATTTGCTCTCCGGCCGAATTACATGGGCTACTCTGCGGAATTCAGTGCGGCGGTGCCGATGGGGATTGGAAAAATCATGTGCGGGAGTTTATGGACTTATTGGACGCCGATGATATGACCACTGTGGACACTGCATTGGAAGCGCAATTCGAATTGATAGGAGGCGCTTTGGGTGATGGGCAGTTCAATCTGCAGCCCCTGCTACCTGACGACGCATTACCTCTGGCGGTGCGCGCCGAGGCACTCGCCCAGTGGTGTCAGGGATTTTTGCATGGTCTAGCCAGACACGGAGAGGCCGCCTTGATACGTTTGGATGAGGATGCTCGTGAAGCATTGATCGATCTCGCTGAAATTGCGCGACTTGACGATGTGGGGGCAGATTCGGAGGCTGCCGAGCAAGATTTAATGGAGCTGGTCGAGTACGCGCGCATGACCTTGTTCAGCACCGTATCGCAACTGCGCGCAGCAGCGGTACCAGATGCATCCATTACCCGCCACTAACGTTATTCGTCTGAGACGCGATTGCCGAACCTGAGACGTTATTGCCGCAAGAGAACTCACATATGTCGATCAGCAAATCCGAATACGCCCGTCGCCGCAAAGAATTAATGGCTCAGATGGAGCCCAACAGCATCGCCATAGTGCCGTCGGCAAAAGAGAAAATTCGCAGCCGGGATACTCACTACAACTTTCGCCAGGACAGTGACGTACACTATTTGAGCGGATTTGACGAGCCCGAGGTGGTGCTGGCGTTGATTCCGGGGCGAGCCCATGGCGAGTTTGTGATTTTTTGTCGCGAGCGCGACAAAGCGCGGGAGATTTGGGATGGCTATCGCGCCGGTCCTGAAGGTGCGTGCAAAATCCACGGTGCTGACGATGCCTTTCCTATTGACGATATCGACGAAATT
The DNA here is from genome assembly GCA_002432095.1 of Marinagarivorans sp. UBA5868. Lineage (GTDB taxonomy): Bacteria > Pseudomonadota > Gammaproteobacteria > Pseudomonadales > Cellvibrionaceae > UBA5868. The sequence goes on from DJFQ01000079.1 coordinate 20,671, forward strand.
CTACCGGGGCTTATTGAGGGGCGTCAGCGGGTTTACTACGCGTTGGGGCGCGATATCGAATTCGATACGCAGGTAATGGGTTGGATCAACCGCATCCGCGCCAAGGTTCGCTCCGGGGCAACACCGCCGGGAGAATTTCTCGATCTCAACCATTTTCTGCACGATATGCGACTGTTTAAAAGTGCAGCGGAACTTCGCCTAATGGGCAAGTCGGCGGAAATCGCTGCGCAGGCTCATTGTCGCGCCATGCAGTTTTGTCGTCCCGGAGTGTATGAATACCAGCTTGAGGCGGAAATTCTCCACGAGTTCGCCAGCAACGGAGCCCGCTTTGCGGCCTACAACACCATCGTAGGCGGCGGCAGTAACGGCTGCATCCTGCATTACATTGATAACAATCAGATGTTGCGCGATGGCGATTTGGTGCTGATCGACGCCGGCTGTGAATACGACTATTACGCTTCCGACATTACCCGCACTTTTCCGGTCAATGGCGTCTTCAGCCGTGAACAGAAAGCGCTGTATGAAGTCGTTCTGAACGCTCAGGCGGCGGCCATTGCGGCGGTCAGACCCGGAAACCATTGGAACGAGCCGCACGATGCGGCCGTGCAGGTTTTAACGGCGGGTTTAGTCCATCACGGGCTGCTGGAAGGCGATGTCGGCGACCTTATTGCAAACGAAGCCTATAAAGAGTTTTACATGCATCGCACCGGGCATTGGCTGGGCATGGATGTTCACGATGTCGGTGATTACAAGGTTCACGGCCAGTGGCGTGTATTTGAGCCGGGTATGGTTTTAACGGTCGAGCCGGGTCTTTACGTGGCACCGGATAATGAACGCGTGGCGAAAAAATGGTGCGGTATCGGCATTCGCATCGAAGACGATGTGGTAGTCACCAAAGATGGATGCGATGTGCTTACCGCCGGTGTACCTAAAACGGTAGCGGAGATAGAAGCGCTGATGGCAACTTCGCGCACAAGCGCCAACTCCATATGACCACTACGTCCCGCTACGACATCGCCATCGTAGGCGGCGGTCTGATGGGCGCCGCGCTTGCGCTGTTGTTTTGTAAGACGCTGCCGGGACGAAGAATTGTATTGATTGAGCAGAAATCGCTGGAAAGTGCCAGTGATGATGCATTGGCGCAGCCTAATTTTGATGCGCGTTCAACAGCGCTCGCGCCGACCAGTGCCGTGAGTTTGCAACGTCTGGGCGTATGGCCTGCGCTCGCAGCCCATGCTACTGCTATCCGCCGGGTCCAGGTATCTGATCGGGGTCATCTGGGATGGGTGCGCCTGGACACTGACAGTAATGGAGGTGAACCCCTAGGGTACGTGGTGGAAAACCGGGCATTCGCACGTGCGCTGATCGATGCGCTGCTGGCGTGCGAGGGACTTGAGTTGAAAACGCCGGATCAGGTGCAGCGTTTGATCCCTGGGCGCGATGGGGTGCGTCTTCAGCTCACCACGCAAGAGCTCAGTGCCGAGTTGGTGGTGATCGCCGATGGCGCGGATTCTCCGTTGCGCCATCAGCTCGGCATTGCTGAATTCAATAAGGATTATCGGCAGAGCGCCGTTATTGCTAACGTGCGTCATCAGCAGGGGCACGCGGAAACGGCGTTTGAACGTTTTACCCATCATGGGCCGCTCGCTTTTTTGCCGCTCGGCGGTGTGCAGGGAAGAACCAGTGCGGTGGTGTGGACTTGGCCAGAAGACCAAGCGGCGGAGGCCATGGCGATAAGTGATGCCGAATTTCTCGCGCGCCTGCAAACTGAATTCGGTTACCGCCTGGGACAGCTACAGCAGGTGGGCGAGCGGCAAAGTTATGCATTGCGGCTCTGTCTGGCAAGGGAACAGGTGCGTTCCGGCATTGTGCTTATGGGTAATGCCGCGCATTTTCTGCACCCGGTTGCCGGCCAGGGTTACAACTTGGCGCTGCGTGATGGTTTACGGTTGGCAGAGGTTCTACAGCGTGCAGCTGGCAATCTCGGTGAGCTTGACCTGTTGCAGGAGTATGAACGGCTCCAGGTTACTGATCAGCGCAATACGGTGCGTCTGAGTGATGGGTTTAATGAGTTGTTCCGCGCCCATGAACCTCATTGGATACTGCTGCGTAGCTTGGGAATGATCGGTGTCGAGTGGAGTACAACCGTTCGCGACACGTTTATTCGTCAACTGGCCGGCCGCGGCACCCGCCGCGCCAATCCTTGGGGCGTAATTCGGTCGGACTAAGCGGATTCCGTCGACTAATGATGAGGACAGGCTGTGGCAGACAACGAAGCAGCAAATAACCGGGCGGCGATGCCGATGATGGTCAGGAATGCTAACGTGATAATTGTTGGCGCTGGCCTGGTGGGTAGCGCATTGGCATGCGCGCTCACCCAGAACGGCAATCTGCAGGTGGTGGTGGTGGATGCGCACAAACCTCCAGCCCTCTATCCGCCCGACCGATTCGATCCGCGGGTGGTTGCCCTGAGTGCAGCCTCAGTTCGCTTCCTCCGCGAGTTAGATGTTTGGCGGGGGGTCGAGGTGCAGCGTCATTGCCCGTATCGCGGAATGGAGGTGTGGGATGGTGAAGGCAATGGACGCATCAAGTTTTCCAGTGATGATCTACACCGCGATGAACTGGGTTTTATCGTCGAGAACAGTGTCGCCCTCCACGCACTGCATCAGGTGATGCAACCGCGGGTAACCTCCATCGCGCCTATGGCGGTGGAGGCTTGGGATCATGTGAATGACCTTAACCAGCTCACCCTGGCAGACGGTAGTCTCATAGTGGCGCCATTGTTAATCGGTGCCGACGGCGGGCATTCACGGTTGCGAGAGCTGGCGCATATCCCCGTTAGCGCCTGGGCCTACCACCACTCGGCCATCATTACTACCATTCGCACCGCCGCCAGTCACGATTTCACTGCTCGCCAACGGTTCAGCCACCAGGGCCCGTTAGCATTTCTCCCATTACAGAACGGCGCCGCTGATTCCGGCAAATATTGCTCGATTGTCTGGTCCTTAGAGGCGGATCTGGCGGAGCGCATGATGGCTCTGGACGATGTTGCGTTCTGCGCGGAGCTCACCCGCGCCAGCGAAGCCTGCCTGGGTCAGGTGGAATGGACAGACCAGCGTCACTGCATCCCGTTGTGGCAGCGTCACGCCAGCGAGTACGGCCGCGCCGGCTTCGCCCTGGTGGGCGATGCAGCGCACACCATCCACCCCCTGGCCGGACAAGGCGTGAATCTCGGTCTCTATGACGCAAAGGCTCTGGCCGCAGAGATTCTGCGCGCTCATCGCCGTAGCGTACCTCTCAATCACGAGTCTTTGGTCCAGCGTTATCAACGCCAGCGCAAATTCCACAACCTGGCGGCTATGGCTTCTATGGAAGGGTTCAAACGCCTTTTCGGTGCCGCATCGCCGACGCTGTTAACCCTGCGTAACCGCGGGATGAGCTGGGTGGATGGCCAGCTCTGGCTCAAGCGGCGACTGATGCAGGCCGCCGCTGGCGATCTCTAATCTCTGCTATGACGATAGGCAAACCTGAAATAACCGCCCCGCTAATCGCAGAGCATCGCGATTGGCTGGTATGCCACGA
>DJFQ01000079.1:24350-26170 GCA_002432095.1 Marinagarivorans sp. UBA5868
TGTCGGGTGCCGGCGCATTGATCGACCGGGAGGAGTGGGTGCTCGCGGCTTTGGTGTTGGTGACCATTTTTTTGCTGCCGATGCTGGAGGTATTCGCGTTGCTGTATTTGCTGCTTCCCTATCGTTTTAATCGTCGGCTGCCGGGACAGATCCGCGTATTGCGCTGGTTGGAGCGCGTGCAGCATTGGATTATGCAGGACGTGTTTTTGCTTGGCGTGTTGGTCACCACGGTTAAATTGGGCGACAGCGCCACAGTGCATCTCGGCCCAGGCATGCCGCTATTTTTTCTGCTTGTCGGCGTACTGCAGGCTGCCTACTGGATCATGGATAAAGAGAATTTGTGGAGCTGGCTTTATCCCAACAACTGCTTCACTCAGCACGAGCATGAAACACTCTACGATTGCGACGTATGCAAAGCGATGGTGGCAGAAAGCATCATCCAACAACGCCGTCACTGTCCACGCTGCAACGCGCGCATTCACAGCCGTATCCCCGACAGTTTGCAAAAAACCTGCGCATTAATTCTCGCCTCGATTATTTTATTCATTCCGGCGAATCTCTATCCGATCATGTATTACGACGAATTAGGAACCAACTACGACAGCACGATTCTCTCGGGCGTGATTGATCTTGCCGCAAATGATTTATGGCTGATTGCCATAGTGGTTTTTGTCGCCAGCATAGTGGTGCCCGTATTGAAGTTGTTGATGCTGGGATTTTTAGTTTGGTCGGTGTATGCGCGCATGCAAAGATTCACAAGGTTGCGCAGCTGGATGTACCGCGTGACAAAATTTATCGGTCGCTGGTCGATGGTGGATGTCTATGTGGTCACGTTGCTGACGGCGGTGGTGCAGTTTGGTCTAATAGGGCAGGTTGAGCCTGGCGCAGCGCTGTTGCCCTTCGCTGCAGTGGTTGTGTTGACAATGCTGGCGGCGGAAACATTCGACCCGCGCCTGATTTGGGAGTACGCCGTTAACAATGCCCCCGCCGAAGCGCGCGAACGCACCCTCGCGCAACTCAACACTATTAATTTAACCCGTGAATAATAGTGAGCTTCGATGTCTATTCACTTGGTAATCGTCTTCTGGGAATGTCGGTCTGATGCTGAATAATGCCCGTCTTAAATCCGCACCATCCATTTCGCCTATCTGGATTATTCCCCTTGTAGCGCTGGTCATTGCCGCTTGGTTGGCGATGCGTTCCTGGCAGCAAAAAGGCACGGAAATAGAAATTCTGTTCGACAACGCCAATGGCATTCAGGTTGGACAAACCCAAGTGCGTTTGAAAGATGTGCCTGTCGGTAAAGTGACCAAAATGCGTCTCAGTGCCGACCTGTCTCAGGTGAGGGTTTTTGCGCTGCTCGATCGGCAGGTCAGTCGGCACTTGAGTGAAAACAGCCGCTTCTGGCTGGTGAGTCCGCGCGTCAGTGCCAGCGGAGTGTCTAATTTAGGGACATTGATTTCCGGTATTTATATTGTGATGGACCCGGGAAAACCCGGCGACTCGCGCAGTGTTTTTACCGGATTGACCGAGCCGCCGGCAATTCAATCCGATGATCAGGGAACTCAATTTGTGTTATGGGCAGATTCTCTTGGGTCCATTGATCTGGGTTCACCGGTTTATTTCCGCCAACTCAAAGTAGGTGAGGTAACCAGTTATAAATTGGCGGATAGCGGTAACAACGTGGAAATTCGTATTTTTATCGAAGCACCCCACGACAAGCTGGTATTGCAACGCAGCCGCTTTTGGAATGTCAGCGGTGTTGATGTGAGCATTGGCGCCGATGGCATAAAAGCGGAAGTCGGTTCGCTCGCATCCAT
>DJFQ01000062.1 GCA_002432095.1 Marinagarivorans sp. UBA5868
TGTTGTCCCGTCATGAAAGCGTCATAAACATTCGGATAAGGTGCCACCCTCAGATGACCTCTGTTCAGTATTGACTATGGAAATGCCCGCGCCAATGTCCATCCGCCGGACGCGCGTCTCGCCCGCCTGGCTGACTCGTCTCCAGGCGCTTTGGCGTCCGGTGGAAAAAACGCCGCGCCAACTGCACGCCCAGATTTACCTACAAAAACAAGAACCTGTGGCAACGGTGGACTCACACTATTTGTCCTTCTCCCTGGATATATCGGTATTGGCTGGCGGATTTTGGTGGGAGGGGAGTCTCGGCAGTCGCCGCGGTCTCGGCGCGTTGCGCATTCCTCCGTTGGATTTGAGTTCTCCCCGCCTGGATAAACTTACCCGGGCGCTGAAGCCGGCTTATTTGCGCGTAGGCGGATCAGAGGCCGACAAAATCCATTATTTTTCTGCCCCGGATGGCGAGCCGAACAGCCTCGTGTTGACGCAGGCCATTTGGGACAACCTGCATACGTTTTTGCAGCGCAACGACCTCAAGTTTTTTTTCACGGTGAAATACGGGTTGTTCGAGCGCCATCAGCACGGCCAGTGGCAGGGCGGCGAAGTGGAAAAATTGCTGCTCTATAGCCGCGAACGCGGGTACCGCATTGATGTGTGTGAACTGGGGAACGAGTTAAATGCCTATTGGGCATTTCACGGTTTGCGCTCTCAACCGCGAGCGTTCAAGCTCGCTGTGGATTACCACAATTTTGCCCAGCTGATGCGCCGTCATTTTCCGGCGGCAAAAATCATCGGCCCCGGCAGCGCCTTTTGGCCCAAACTGGGTGAAACCATCAAACCCTTTTCCAATATTACGCGAAAATTCCTGGAAACCTGTCGCGAACATCGAACCCCTATTGATATTGTCGATTGGCACTATTATCCGTTCCAGAGTTTGCGCTCGCCAGTGCGCACACGCACTGCTACGTTAAGCGGTATGTTAAAACCACACGCACTCAATGATTTCGGTAAATACAGCGAACAATTGCGTGCATGGCGTGATGATTATTTTCCGCAAGCGGAATTATGGACGGGTGAAACTGGCTCGGCCCAGTGCGGCGGTCAGCCGAGATTATCGGATCGCTTTATTTCCTGTTTCTGGTGGGCGGATCAGTTGGGGCAGGGTGCACGGCTCGGCCAAAAGGTGATGATCCGCCAGAGCCTTATCGGCGGTGAATATGGGTTGATCGACCGTTTGACGTTAAAACCGCGGCCGGATTATTGGCTCAGCTGGTTATGGAAACAATTAATGGGTGAGCAGGTGTTTGATGTGCCCAGTCCACACCATATGTTGCGCTGCTATTGTCACAACACGCCGGGTGGAAATGGCAAAACCCTGATGTTGGTGAATTTGTCCGCGCGCGCATTTCAATTGGAGGTTTTTAATCTCGGCAAACTGGTGCAGCAATATTCGCTTACCGCAAAAAAATTACGCAGTAAAAAAGTGCGCATTAACGATAAAAAGGCGCGCTACAGCGGCGGTACGTTTCGCCTGGAAGATTATCCTTGTAATTCTTTGAGCCTGGAAATTCCCGGTCACAGTATTCATTTTTGGTTATACAATCCCTCGGAAAACCAAAACTGAGCGGGGAACGTGATGGATAAAGTGCAGTGGCAGGGTAATACTCAGGAATTGCGCAAAATTCAGGAGCGTCTGCGCGGTGAAATATCCCTGCAATCTTTAGCGCAACCGCCGCGCACCATTGGCGGTGCGGACCTCTCGCTAAATCGCGGCAGCCGCGTGGTGTACGCGGGCATTGTGGTGCTGGATTATGCGACCCTGCAGCCACTCGCCCGCAGCGGTGTAGTGGATGAGGTGGAAGTGCCGTACATTCCAGGGTTTTTATCCTTTCGCGAAGTACCGGCGCTTTATCGCGCGTGGCAGGCGCTTGATATCAAGCCGGATGTGGTGATGCTTGACGGCCACGGCATCATGCACCCACGCATGATGGGAGTCGCCAGTCATTTTGGTTTGGTGGCTGGTGTGCCAACGCTTGGCTGCGCAAAAAAACCTTTAGCGGGCGAATTTATAGATCCCGAGCTCACGCCGGGAACCGTCACCACCGTCACCTACCAAAAAGACCTGCGCGGTTATTGTTATCGCAGCCGAAAAAATTGCCGCCCGATTTTTATTTCGCCCGGTACCGGTATGAGCTGCGAAGATGCCCTCACCATCGCTCGCCAGTGCCTGCGCGGCTATCGCCTTCCGGAACCTACGCGACTCGCCCACGAGTACGTCAATCAATTGCGCACCAGCTGAGCGCCGCTGTCCGCTGTTCATTCCGCAATCGCGGTGGTATGTTGCCCCGCGTTCTTTCTAAGACGAGTGCCCAGTGTCCCTGTCATTCAAACAACAACTCATTGCGGAACAGATTCGTGTCATCGAAGAAATTCAGGGCGCGGAACCGCAGCCGGTGGTGTCATCGTCCGGTCTGAATTTTTCCTCCTGGCTGGTGGCGCGCAATCAAGAGCTGGTCCGCAGAACTCCCATCCAGTCTGCCATTCAATTCGCCCCCGTAATTTTTCGTCGCCTGCTGATAGCAGTGAGTGTGCTGTTGGTTCTGATCGGCGCCGTTACCAGTATTAAAGCGCTTGGCAATGCCGGCACTCAGCTGAATATCTTTTGGGTGCTGGGTGTTTTGTTGGGCTTGAGTTGGTTGTCGCTGGTGCTCTGGTTGGCAACCCTGCTGCTTAACCGCGATCACGCCGGCGTGGTAGCGCCGCTGTTCGGCAAAGTGCTCGGTCGTCTGTTGCCAGAGCGCCAGCAGCCCACGCCTAAACAGGCGGCCGGCCGGGTGTGGTTGCAGCGGCTATTCTTATCCACCAGCGGATTTCTGCGTCTGGGTTGGATTACCCACTGGTTGTGGAGCGCCTATTTGCTCGGCGGTCTGCTGGGGCTCTTGCTGTTGTTTGCCACCCGGCAGTTCGATTTTGTTTGGCAGTCGACCCTGCTTGGCGGCGACAGTTTTGTGCAGATTACCCAAACGCTCACGCCGCAGCTCGCTGCCCTGGGAGTGCCGGTGCCGGACGCGCAGCAAATTCTTGCCAGTAGTATCGACCAAACCCCGGCCAACGCGGCCGAAACTCGTCGGGTGTGGGCATTGTTTCTCCTGGGTTGTGTGCTGCTGTATGGATTGTTGCCGCGCATCTTAATCGGCGTTATCTGCGCCGTGGGCGAGTGGCGTCTGCAGTCCCGCCAGACGCTCGATCTCAACCAACCCTACTTCATCCGCTTGCAGCGGGAATTCTGGCCACAGGGCAGCCACGGCAAAATTCTCGACGCGGACGACCGGCCGCCGCAAATGCGCCAAACACTGGTGTCGCCGAGGCCGCCGCCGGCCGACTGTTTGTGGCTCGGCCTGGAACTGCCCCGTGAATTTACTCTGCCTGCGGGAATGGAAACGGATTTCATCAACGTGCGGGATGATGCCAGCCAACGGCAGGCGCTGGCGGTGATACAACATAACAAGCGTCCGGTAGCGGTGTTGATCGATGGACATAAAGCGGCGGATCGCGGCCTGCAGCGAATCGTGATCGACCTCGCCAGCGCCAGCGGGCCGCGCAATCTGTGGCTGGTGCTGCAGCCGTTACCGGCGGAAGCCAAATATCAAAGCTGGCTGCAGGCCGCCGCCCGCGCGGGGCTGACGCCGGAACAGGTGACATCTCTATGAGCAACTCGCCACCGCTTCCTTTAATTCTGGCCGTGGTCGGCCACACCAATACCGGCAAAACTTCGCTGCTGCGCACCCTGTTGCGCAATGCCGATTTCGGCGAAGTGCGCGATAGCGCCGGCACCACCCGTCATGTGGAAGCAGCGCAGCTTTTATTGCGGGGCAAACCCTATATCGAACTGCGTGACACCCCCGGCTTGGAAGACTCCATTGCCCTTGCGGGGCATTTGAAATCGACGGGACTGCGCGGGCGCAGTTGTCTGGAACATTTCATCGGTCAGGCACAGCCGGATGTTGCGCGGGAATTCGAGCAGGAAATCAAAGTGCTTCGCCAGGCGCTGGAATGCCACGCCATGCTGTATGTGATCGACTGCCGCGAAGACGTGTTAGAAAAGTACCGCGAGGAAATCGCCGCTTTGAGCCTTGCATCCCGGCCGATTTTGCCGGTGCTGAATTTTATTCAGGCCGACAGCCGTCAGCTGCAAAACTGGCGCACCGCGCTCGCCGAACTCGGTCTGCATGCGCTGGTGGAATTCGATACGGTAGCGTTCGATTTTGACGCGGAAAAACGTCTTTATCAGAAGTTACAGACGCTGCTGGAGACCTGGTATCAACCACTGCAGCAATTACTGGATTACCGCGCCGAAGAATGGCAGCAAGTGCGCAATGCCTGCATTGCCCAGGTAGCCGCGTTGCTGGTGGAGATGGCGACGTACACCCAGCCGCCGGGCCAAGGCGAGCAGCGCGCCAAGCAGCTAGAGAGCCTGCAAAATACTGTTCGCCAGCGCGAGCAGCACTGTTTGCGCAATGTTTTGGAGTTGTTGAATTTTTCCAGCGCTAACGTGCAATTGACGAATCTGCCGGTACAAAACGGCGAGTGGGAGCTCGATTTATTTGCTCCCGAAACCCTAAAAAAATTTGGCCTGGATACTGCCTCCGCCGCGGCCACCGGCGCGGCGTTGGGCGCAGGGGTCGATTTGCTGCTCGCCGGTCTCAGCCTTGGCGCCGCCAGTCTTACCGGCGCCGCTCTCGGCACCGCTTGGCACACCAGTCGCCGCTACGGCAAAGATTTACTGGCGAGGGCGCGGGGGGAAAAAATCCTCTGCGTGGACGACACAACCGTAAATGTCCTTTTGCTGCGGCAATTATCGCTGCTGCGGCATTTGTTTCGCCGTGGTCATGCGGCGCTCGGCCCGGTGCAATTAAACGAAAAAGAAAAGGCGGAAATTCCGTCCGGGTGGCGGGAGCAACTCACCCGTGCACGAAGTCTGCTGCAGCTCAAAGTGGGAGTGGATAGCCGAGAATATAAAAATGCGCTCACCGATATGAAGCAGTGGTTGGCGAGCGTGCTGTAACTGCAGCAGCGCAATTATGTTTTCCGCCCAAAACGCGATTTCAGCCCGATCATCAACCCCGACCCTGCGACGATTGTCATACCCAGCAAACTCAAATGATCTGGGCTGTTGCCAAAGATCAACCAGCCTAAAAGTCCAGCCCAAACCAGTTGTAAATAAATCACCGGCGCCAAAAATGAAGCAGTGGCGTAGCTGTAAGCCAGCGTAAAAAAATAATGGCCGAGACCGCCAGCGACACCCATGCCGATAAACAGCGCCAGCTCCAAATAGGTGGGCGCCTGATTTTCCCAAGTCCAAGGTAATGCGACGCCAAATACGATGGAGCCGGCGAGCGCCGTATAAAAAAGCAGGGTGATGGGGCGTTCGGTTGCCGCCAGAATACGTGACAACAATTGATAAGCTGCATTGGCGCCAGCGGCGAGCAACGCAAAGGTAACGCCGATCACATCCAGTCCGCCACCGGGGCGGGCAATCAATAAAATTCCCACAAAACCCGCAATCGCCGCCAGCCAACCCACAGCGCCGATGCGCTCACCCAACAGCGGACACGCGAGCAAAACCACCAGCATGGGAGCCAGAAAGGTAATCGCAGTGGTTTCCGCCTGTGGCATTCGATGCAACGCCATGCCCACAGACAACGAGGCCACCACCAATACCATCGCCCGCAAAATCACCAGCCCCCGGCGTTTTGTCTGCAGCATGGGTGTCGAATAACGCGGCGCGAGTACCAGCACCATCAGCGCAAAATGCACCAGATAGCGGATCGCTACCACAAAAGGCACGTTGTAATGTTCAGTCAGGTATTTTGTCGCGCTGTCCATGCAGGCAAATAACAACAAACCGATGGCGGCAAACATAAAACCTTTCGCCAAATTCGCTTGTGCTGTCGTTGATTTCCTTTCGTTGTTGGGTGACTCTGTCATGCCCGCCACCTCCACCGGGTAGGTACATCAGAAGGTGAGGCATCATAACGCAAAGCTGTGGTTGCCGGTCAGGGTTTGGCGATGCGAAATCAACGCGAAAAAAAAAGCACCACGCAGTAAATAAAAACGCAAATACGAGGACACAACATCATGTTAAAAAAATCCGTCGGCCAACAATTTACAGCGACTGAATTTCCGCCCGTGTCGCCCCGCCAAAGAATGCATCTGGTGTTATTGGGGGTGACGGATGTCCCTCGCTCTGCGGCGTTTTATGAAACTCTAGGCTGGCGCCGTTCGGTTACGGGGCACGATGGTTTTGTAAAATTCGATCTCGGCGGATACGCCCTGTGCCTGTTGTCGCGCAGTGATTTTGCCGCCGATGCTTTAATGCCAGCAGCGGAGGGGGCTGGATTTTCCGGTGTGGGCTTGGTTTATCTCGCGGAGTCGCCGGAGGAAGTGCCGGGTATTCTGGCCCGCGCGGAGCAGGCGGGCGGCACCATCGTTAAACCCGCAACCCGAACACCCTACGGCATCGCCGGGTATTTTAAGGACCCGGACGGTCATCTTTTTGAAGTGGATTATGAGGAAATCTGGGTATTCGATGAGGAGCACAAATTGGTGGTCGATCAAATCAATCCCCGCACCATCGAGCCAGGCGGTTGATTGGGTTCGACTACGCTCACCCACCTGTTTAACCCCGGTAGGTGAGCGAAGTCGAACCTCGGTAGGTGAGCGAAGTTGAACCTAGACCTTAATTTTGTAACCCGTGCGAAACATCCAAGTGATCACACCCAGGCAGATCACAATAAATACGGCGATCATTGCCAGGCTCACGCTTACATTCACATCGGAAACCCCGTAAAAACTCCAGCGAAAACCGCTCACCAAATACACCACAGGATTAAATAGCGTAATGGTTTGCCACACCGGTGGCAGCATATGGATGGAATAAAAACTGCCACCCAAAAATGCTAAAGGCGCGATTATCATCAGCGGAACTACCTGCAGTTTTTCGAAACTGTCCGCCCAGATGCCGATGATAAAACCCAGTAGGCTGAAGCTCACCGATGTCAGCACCAGAAATCCCACCATCCAAATGGGATGGGCGATGGAAAAGTCCACAAACAGGCGTGCTGTGGCGAGGATAATCAGGCCCAGTACAATGGACTTGCTCGCCGCCGCGCCCACATAACCGAGCACAATTTCCAGCACGGAGATCGGTGCTGAGAGAATCTCGTAAATCGTGCCGGAAAATTTCGGCATATAAATGCCGAAGGATGCGTTAGAGGTGCTTTCCGTAAGCACCGTCAGCATAATCAAACCAGGCACGATATAAGCACCGTAGCTAACGCCNNGGCGAGGCGATACTCTGCATCAGGGTGCGCCAGGTACGCGCCATCTCAAAAAGATAAATTGCTTTGATTGCGTGGATATTCATTATTTTTCCTCCACCAGGCTGACAAAAATATCCTCTAGAGAACTCTGCGAGGTATTCAGGTCGCGAAATTCAATATTCAGGGCGCCGAGCTGACGCAAGAGGTCGGTAATCCTTACCTTTTCGTTTTGTTCGTCATAGGTGTACATCAATTGCTCTCCATTTTGTGCCAGCGCCAAAGGAAAATTGGCGAGCGCCGGTGGTATTTCCGCAAGTGGTTGGGTTAGTTGCAAAGTGAGCTGTTTTTTTCCGAGCTTTTTCATCAGCGCGGCTTTTTCCTCCACCAACACCAGTTCACCTTTGTTGATCACCCCAATGCGGTCGGCCATATCTTCGGCTTCTTCAATGTAATGTGTGGTCAGAATGATGGTGACACCGCTCTCCCGCAGGCCTCGGATCATTTGCCACATATCGCGACGCAGCTCCACATCGACCCCGGCAGTAGGCTCGTCAAGAAATAAAATACGCGGCTGATGAGCAAGCGCTTTGGCAATAAGCACGCGGCGTTTCATACCGCCGGAGAGGGTCATGATTTTGTTGTGCCGCTTGTCCCAGAGCGAGAGATCGCGCAGCAATTGTTCCAAGTAGGCCGCGTCCATCGCTTTGCCCGATAAACCGCGGCTGAATTTCAACGTGTCCCAAACGGTCTCGAATATCGGTACCGATAGCTCCTGGGGCACCAGCCCAATACGCTGCCGTGCCTCGCGGTACTGAGTCACTATGTCCAGCCCGTCCGCAAACACGCGACCGTCCCCAGGGTTGACGATGCCGCAAATGATGCTGATCAGGGTGGTTTTGCCGGCGCCATTGGGTCCGAGCAGGGCGAAAATTTCGCCGGGCTGTATATCAAGGTTAATGCCCTTTAAGGCCTGAAAGCCCGATGGGTAGGTTTTGCTGAGATTTTGAACGGAAATAATGGGTTGCACTGGAACTCCTGATAACGAAAGTTGGCGCGTGTCGTTCTGTAGTCGGACGAGCCGGGATCGGTTCGACAGGTCGCCGATCATACCGCGACGCATGGAATTTGGCTGTAAGGAGTCGTAACGAGCGGTAGCGTAGAAAACGAGCGATAGCTTAGCCAATCACTTCGCCAGCGGGCACCGTCAAAGCCCTTGGATGATGAAATAGTCATATATTATATTTTTTGGATAAGCCAATTTAGCGCTGGGTACGCCCCGGTGCATTTTCTATTACCGTCTGATAAATCGGCTAATAACGAGTTTTAAAAATTAACCCTGATAAATCCGCAATTTTTAACTCGTGTGTCGCAGAAACCAGCCTCTCAAAATACGTTAAATATCATATTGTCGGATCGACATATTCAAGAAATTTTTAATCTGAATACACCAAAATAAATTTACGCTTGGAAATTGTGACGATAGGCAGAAAAAAATGTGCTGTGCTGCAGATATTTGAGTTTGGTGAGAGTAAATCCCCCACATATGGAATTTTCAGAAGTATAGTAAGGCGCTATAAAAAGCCGCTCCAAAACGAGTGCGGCATCCTTTGAACAGCGCAGGGGAAATTTTCATGAGCATCCTTATTAACAAAGGATTTTCCACCCGGCTGGCCGGCGCGGGTTTGTTGAGTATGCTATTGGTTGCATGTGGTGGCGGAACGGAACCTGGCGAGTCTTCATCAAGTTCCAGTTCATCCAGTTCTTCTTCGTCATCAAGCTCCAGTTCATCCAGCGCAAGCTCTTCCAGTTCGAGTTCATCCAGTTCGGGAATACCCATAGTGCGTGATGCATGCGCTGATGGTTTTGCGCCTCACCCGTCCAACGGTCGCATCGGCGACGGCGGCCATGCGCACACGGTAAATGGACAAACAGATTTATCGGTGGACCCCAATGTTTACAACTATATGTA
>DJFQ01000037.1 GCA_002432095.1 Marinagarivorans sp. UBA5868
AAAGTAGCCGATCAATAAGAGAGCGCGCGTTATGGGTCAAAAAGTACATCCGACAGGCATTCGTCTCGGAATCGTCAAAAAACATACTTCGACATGGTACGCAGGCAAAAAGCAATACGCCGACAAGCTCCTGACCGATTTGAAAGTGCGAAATTATATTCGCACGGCGTTGGCCAGTGCCTCTGTCAGTCGAGTTGATATTGAGCGTCCGGCGAATACTGCTCGTGTGACTATTCATACGGCGCGTCCCGGTATCGTGATCGGCAAAAAAGGTGAAGATGTCGAAAAATTGCGTGCAGAAATTAGCAAGCAAATGGGCGTCCCTGTTCACATCAACATTGAAGAGATCCGCAAGCCGGATCTTGACGGAGCTTTAGTTGCGCAGAGCGTTGCGCAGCAGCTTGAGCGTCGAGTGATGTTTCGCCGCGCGATGAAGCGAGCTGTACAAAATGCGATCCGACAAGGTGCGGAAGGGGTCAAGATTCAGGTTAGTGGTCGACTTGGCGGCGCCGAGATTGCTCGGACTGAGTGGTATCGTGAAGGTCGAGTGCCACTCCATACTTTGCGCGCAGATATCGATTATGCCACCGCTGAAGCATTAACAACTTACGGAATCATCGGTGTGAAAGTCTGGATTTTCAAAGGTGAGATCATAGGCGGTCTGGACGAAGTCGAGGCCAACCAAAAGAAAAAGGGCGCTAAATAAGGGGTACGCAAAATGCTGCAACCGAAGCGTACGAAGTTTCGCAAGCAACAGAAAGGCCGCAACCGTGGTCTGGCCCAGCGCGGGTCGAAAGTTAGTTTTGGTGAATACGGACTCAAGGCGATTGGCCGAGGCCGAATTACTGCTAGACAGATCGAGGCCGCACGACGAGCCATGACCCGACACGTGAAGCGTGGCGGTAAGGTTTGGATCCGAATATTCCCGGATAAGCCAATTACGCAAAAGCCCTTGGAAGTACGTCAAGGTAAAGGTAAGGGCGCGGTGGAGTATTGGGTGGCTCAGATCCAGCCAGGAAAAGTGCTCTATGAAATGGAGGGCGTTCCTGAAGAGACAGCGCGTGAGGCATTCGCACTTGCGGCTGCGAAGTTGCCAGTAGAAACCACGTTTGTTAAGCGGACGGTGATGTGATGAAAGCGAAAGATCTACAAGATAAAACCGTCGAAGAGCTGAATAAAGAATTGCTCGATCAGCTGCAGGCTCAATTCAAATTGAGGATGCAGGCGTCGACCGGCCAGCTGAATCAAACGCATCTGCTCAAACAGTCGCGTCGTGATATTGCACGTATCAAAACCGTGCTGCAGCAGAAAGTAGGTGCTTAATATGTCAGAGAATAAATTGGTTCGCACGTTAACTGGCCGTGTGGTCAGCGACAAAATGAATAAGTCGATCGTTGTTCTTATTGAGCGACGGGTAAAGCACCCGATGTATGGCAAGTATTTGAGCCGTTCATCAAAGCTCAAAGCGCACGACGAAAACAATGAGTGTCGCATTGGCGACCTGGTTACCATTGCAGAATCTCGCCCGATTTCAAAAACCAAGTCCTGGACTCTGGTGCAAATCGAAGAGCGTGCTGCTGTTATATAAGCTGCCATAGCACAGTCAGGTTTTGGAGATTAGAAGATGATTCAGACTCAGTCCTATTTGGAAGTGGCAGATAACAGCGGTGCGCGTCGAGTGATGTGTATCAAGGTTCTAGGCGGCTCACACCGTCGATACGCTAATGTAGGTGACATCATAAAAGTGACCGTCAAAGAAGCCATTCCTCGCGGGAAGGTGAAAAAGGGTCAGGTGATGAAAGCCGTTGTTGTACGCACCAAAAAAGGCGTGCGTCGTAGTGATGGCTCTTTAATTCGCTTTGATGATAATGCCGCTGTTCTGTTGAACAATCAGGATGCACCGGTAGGCACTCGTATTTTCGGGCCAGTGACCAGAGAGCTCCGCAGTGAAAAATTTATGAAGATTATTTCTTTGGCGCCTGAAGTTCTTTAAATTTCGCGTCGGAATTGAGGGTTAGGTAATGCGAAAAATTAAACGTAATGACGAAGTAGTCGTGATTACTGGTCGCGATAAAGGTAAGCGCGGTAAGGTAAATCGCGTACTTCCTGATGGACGATTGATCGTCTCCGGTATTCAAATGATCAAAAAGCATCAGAAGCCTAACCCGCAGTTGGGTGTTGCTGGTGGTATTGTCGAGAAAGAAGCTCCGATACAGGTATCCAACGTTGCGATTTATAATCCAGCGACAAAGGCTGGTGATCGGGTGGGTTTTAAAATATTGGAAGACGGTAGCAAGATCAGAGTCTTCAAATCCAGTGGCGAAGCGGTAGACGCATAAGACGCATTGAGAGAGCTATGGCCAGACTACAAGAAGTTTACAAAAAAGAAATCGTTAGCAAGTTGAAAGACGAGCTCGGTTTAAAGAACATCATGGACACCCCTAAAATCACCAAAATCACTGTGAATATGGGTGTTGGTGAGGCGGTGGGCGACAAAAAAGTTCTCGAGAGCGCGGTCGCCGACCTGGAAAAAATTACCGGGCAAAAAGCCGTGGTGACCAAAGCTCGTAAATCAATTGCCGGTTTCAAAATTCGTGAAGGTTGGCCGATTGGTTGTAAGGTGACGTTGCGTAACGAAAAAATGTATGAGTTTTTGGATCGTTTGATATCGATTGCAATCCCACGAATTCGGGATTTCAGAGGTATAAATCCAAAACAGTTTGATGGCCGTGGAAACTTCTCTATGGGCGTCAATGAGCAGATCATCTTTCCGGAAATTGAGTACGACAAAATCGACAAGCTGCGTGGCCTGGATATCTGCATATCCACCAACGCAAGAACTGACGAAGAAGGTCGGGCTTTGTTGAAGGCATTCAATTTTCCATTTAAGGGTTGAGGCGGATAGCAAATGGCTAAGAAATCCATGATCGCTCGTGATGCTAAGCGAGCCAAGTTAAACGCAAAGTACGACGAGCAGCGAGCAGCTCTGAAAGAGATTATCTCTAGTCCGTCTTCTTCAGACGAACAAGTCTGGGATGCGCAGATCAAACTGCAGAAGCTGCCCAGAGATTCAAGCCATTCGCGCCAACAGCGTCGCTGCCGGATCACTGGTCGACCGCACGGCGTTTACAGAAAATTCGGCCTCTGTCGAAACAAGATCCGGGAGGCTGCTATGCGCGGCGATATTCCGGGTTTAGTTAAGGCCAGTTGGTAAGTTTGGGTAGGAGCAAAAATTATGAGTATGCAAGATCCATTGGCCGATATGCTCACTCGCATTCGCAATGCGCAGATGGTAGGAAAAACATCCGTTGTGATGCCTTCCTCCAAGCTTAAGAAAAGCGTAGCCCAGGTTTTGACGGATGAAGGTTACGTCGCCGGGTTTAGCGTAAGCGATAGTGTAAAAGCCGAGTTGACCGTTGAATTGCGATATTTTGAGGGTAAACCGGTAATCGCTCAGCTTGACCGCGTAAGCCGTCCGGGTTTGAGAAACTACGTTAATAAAAACGACTTGCCATCAGTTCGTGGTGGTCTGGGCATTGCAATCGTCTCCACCAGCAAAGGTGTTATGACGGACCGTGCTGCTCGTGCCGCAGGTGTTGGTGGTGAAGTACTTTGTACCGTATTTTAATGCGGTGGAATTAGTGGGAAATTGTCATGTCACGTGTTGCGAAAAATCCAGTTCAGCTGCCGTCTGGCGTTGACGTAGTAATCAAGGGCCAAAATCTGACCGTCAAAGGTGGCAAAGGCTCCCTCGATCTCGTTGTTAACAGTAATGTCCTTGTTAAGCAGGAAGATAATGTTCTTACCTTTGCTGCGCGAGATGGTGGCAAACAGTCCCGAGCTTTGGCGGGCACTACTCGTGCACTTGTAAATAATATGGTCACCGGTGTGACCTCCGGTTTTGAGCGCAAATTGCAGTTGGTCGGCGTTGGTTATCGAGCGAAAGCCACTGGCAATGTAGTGAGTTTGTCTCTCGGCTTCTCTCACCCGGTCGATTACGAAGTGCCCAACGGTGTTTCCGTTGAAACGCCAACGCAAACGGAAATTTTACTGAAAAGCTCCAATAAGCAATTGTTAGGGCAGGTAGCTTCAGAGATTCGTGCATTCCGCCCACCAGAGCCGTACAAGGGCAAAGGGGTGCGATATTCCGACGAAACCGTTCTGCGTAAAGAAGCGAAGAAGAAATAGGATTAATGTATGTCAGACAAAAAAGTTTCACGTCTTCGTCGCGCTCTTCGCTCACGTGCAAAGATGCGCGAGTTGGGCGCGGTGCGTTTGTGTATTCATCGTACCCCTCGTCATATGTACGCCCAGATTATTGGTGCGGAAGGCAATAAGGTTATCGCTTCAGCTTCAACCTTAGATAAAGACCTTCGCTCCGGCTCGACGGGCAACGTCGATGCTGCCAAGGCTGTCGGTAAGCTGATTGCCGACCGTGCTAAGGCTGCGGGTGTGGAAACAGTGGCTTTTGATCGCAGTGGATTTCGATACCACGGTCGAGTAAAAGCTTTGGCAGATGCAGCCCGTGAGGCCGGATTACAATTTTAAAGGTTTAAATTATGTCGATGAATGAGAAAGAAAAAGGCGGCGCCGAAGGTTTGCAAGAGAAGTTGGTTCAGGTTAACCGCGTCGCTAAAACCGTTAAAGGTGGACGTATTTTTGCCTTTACCGCTTTGACTGTCGTTGGCGACGGCAATGGTCGTGTTGGTTTTGGCCGTGGCAAAGCCCGCGAGGTGCCAGTTGCAATTCAGAAGGCTATGGAAGCCGCTCGACGTAATATGATCAATGTTGATCTCAAAGGCGACACCATCCATTACCCGACCCGCGGCCGTCATGGCGCATCCAAGGTGTATATGCAGCCAGCTTCTCCCGGTACTGGTGTAATTGCCGGTGGAGCTATGCGTGCGGTCCTGGAGATCGCGGGTGTGCAGAATGTGTTGGCAAAGTGCTACGGATCTACTAATCCCGTAAATGTGGTGCGGGCGACTTTTAAAGCGCTTGGCGCGATGCAGTCACCCGAATCTGTTGCGGCTAAGCGTGGTAAAACCGTAGAAGAGATTACCGCTTAATTTTCTCATTGTTTTGGGACACGAATACCATGACAAACAAAACAATCAAAGTGACCCAGACTAAGAGCGTCTACGGTCGCCTCAAGGCTCATAGAGCTTGTATCTCCGGCTTGGGTCTGCGTCGTATTGGTCACACCGTAGAAGTTCAGGACACTCCATCCATTCGCGGAATGATCAATAAAGTTTCTTATATGGTTAAAGTTGAGGACTGACAGATGCAACTGAATACATTAAGTCCTACACCTGGCAGCAGAACTACGAAAAAGCGAGTTGGCCGCGGTATTGGCTCCGGTCTGGGCAAAACTTGTGGTCGTGGCCATAAAGGTCAGCGGGCTCGCAAAAGCGGCAATGTTCGCCCTGGTTTTGAAGGCGGTCAAATGCCTCTGCAAAAGCGCCTCCCCAAGTATGGATTTACCAGTCGCGTCAGTTTGTCGGCTGCGGAAGTTCGTTTGGGTGAGCTCAGCGTCGTAGATGTCGACGTTATCGACCTGGAAGCGCTCCGTGCTGCCAATGTGATAGGTCATAACGTGAAGAGCGCCAAGATCTTTCTCTCTGGTGAAATCACGAAGCCTGTAACGATTAAAGGGCTGGCTGTGAGCAAGGGCGCCAAAGCTGCAATTGAAGCTGCTGGCGGAAAAGTAGAAGACTAAGAGAGGCTTTCATGGCAGCTCCAGGCGCACTGTCTCTGGGCAACCAAAAAGGTTTAGGCGAGCTTTGGACTCGCCTAAAATTTTTGTTTTTGGCCATTCTTGTGTATCGCGTAGGTACACATATTCCTGTTCCGGGTATTGATCCCGGTCAGGTTCAGGCTCTGTTTGATCAAAACCAAGGTACGTTCTTGGGAATGCTCAACATGTTCTCAGGCGGTGCTTGGGAGCGTATGAGTATCCTGGCGTTGGGAATCATGCCCTACATCTCTGCGTCAATCATCATGCAGATGATGTCGGCGGTGATGCCATCGCTTGAGGCGATAAAAAAGGAAGGTGAATCCGGGCGTCGAAAGATCAATCAATACACCCGTTATTTGACCGTCGCTCTCGCGCTAGTCCAGGGGGTGATTATGGTTGCGGGCATGGCGGGTCAGGGTATGTCTCACACCGCCCTGCCAACCGTAAGTTTTTATATCGTGGCGGTCTCGTCGGTTGTCACGGGTGCAGTGTTCATGATGTGGCTTGGCGAACAAATAACGGAGCGAGGAGTAGGCAACGGTATTTCAATGCTGATTTTCGCGGGTATTGTTGCTGGATTGCCAGGTGCTGTTGGTACGGTAATCGAGAGTACTCGTCAAGGAAATCTCCACCCGCTGATGTTATTGGTTATTTTGATTGGCGTTTTTGCGATCGTTTGGTTTGTAGTGCGTATGGAGCGTGGCCAGCGTCGCATTACTATCAATTATGCCAAGCGACAACAGGGTCGCCATGGTTACGCGCAGCAAACTAGCCATTTGCCGCTGAAAATTAATATGGCTGGTGTAATTCCAGTTATTTTCGCCAGTAGTTTGTTGTTGTTTCCCGCTTCTATTGCGCAGTGGTTCGGCCAGTCAAGTGAAGGTCGGATGGGAGAGATTCTGCAGGATGTAGCTTTGGCATTGGGGCCAGGGCAGCCGTTGAATTTCGTTGTGTTTGGTGGATTGATCATTCTCTTCTGCTTTGTATATACGGCGATGATCTACAACCCTAAAGAAGTGGCGGACAATTTGAAGAAGGGCGGTGCATACATACCAGGTATTCGCCCGGGTGAGCAATCTGCTAAATATATCGATAACGTGTTGACAAGGTTGACTCTGATTGGCGCGATTTATATTGCTGCCGTTGCATTGTTGCCACAGTTTTTGGTCGCCTACTCTGGTATCCCGGTCTACTTGGGGGGCACATCATTGCTGATCGTAGTGGTGGTGGTGATGGATTTCATGTCTCAAGTCCAATCTCATCTCATGTCTCATCAGTATGAGTCGGTTTTGAAGAAGGCAAATTTAAAAGGGTATGGCAGCGGTAATACGCGCTAATTTGAGGTTGATACTATGAAAGTTCGAGCATCAGTAAAAAAAGTTTGCAGAAACTGCAAAATAGTTCGTCGCAAGGGCGTCCTTCGCGTGATTTGCGAAGTGACTCCAAAGCACAAACAGCGTCAAGGTTGAGCGTTGTTGGCGGATTCTATCCGCCTTTCATGGACGAACCAGGGGATACTAACTGTCGGAGAGTTCTCTCCTATTGAATTCCGGTGAACAAACAGCTATCATCCCGCGCCCTAATCAAGGGGTGCGCGGGGATTAGTTTTTCGCCGTTAGTATCGCAGAATAAAAGTAATTGGAGTAATCCGAATGGCCCGTATTGCTGGTGTCAACATACCAGATCAAAAACACGCTGTAATTTCCTTAACTTATGTCTATGGAATTGGCCGCACGCGAGCTAGAGCAATTTGTTCTGCAGCCGGTATAGCCGAAAACGCAAAAATCAGCACTCTGAGTGAAGAGCAGCTCGAAGCGATTCGCGCCGAAGTTGCGAGATATTCCGTAGAAGGTGATTTGCGCCGAGAAGTTTCCATGAGCATCAAGCGGCTTATGGATCTCGGTTGCTATCGTGGATTGCGCCATCGCCGCAATTTGCCTGTGCGAGGTCAACGTACTAAGACCAATGCCCGCACTCGCAAGGGTCCGCGCAAACCGATCAAACGTTAATTCAATCGCTTTAAGCTAGGAAACTTACAATGGCTAAGCCTGCAAAAGCAGCCCCACGGAAAAAGGTCAAAAAGACCGTTGTGGATGGTGTTGCTCATATTCATGCTTCATTTAATAACACTATCGTCACCATCACAGATCGCCAAGGTAATACCTTGAGTTGGGCGACTTCTGGCGGATCCGGCTTTCGCGGTTCTCGCAAAAGCACGCCGTTCGCAGCACAGGTTGCAGCGGAGCGAGCTGGTCAAGCGGCGCTGGAATATGGACTGAAAAATCTTGATGTTGAAGTTAAAGGCCCCGGTCCAGGACGCGAGTCTGCCGTGCGTGCACTTAATAATGTTGGCTACAAGATTACGAATATTACTGACGTTACGCCGATTCCCCATAATGGCTGTCGTCCGCCCAAAAAGCGCCGAGTGTGAGGAGGTAGAGAACAATGGCTCGTTATATTGGACCAACCTGTAAGCTCGCTCGCCGTGAAGGAACCGATCTGTTCCTTAAAAGTGGTGTGCGTCCCCTGGAATCAAAATGCAAAGCTGAAAATGGCCCTGGCCAGCATGGTCAGCGTCGTGGTCGGCTTTCTGATTACGGTGTTCAGCACCGTGAAAAACAAAAAGTGCGTCGCATTTACGGTGTTTTGGAAAAACAGTTTCAAAACTATTACACCGAAGCTGCCCGTCGCAAAGGTGCAACTGGTGAAAACCTGCTGCAGCTGCTCGAATGTCGTCTAGATAACGTTGTTTACCGTATGGGCTTTGGCTCAACTCGCGCGGAATCCCGCCAGTTGGTGAGTCACAAGGCGATTATGGTCAACGGTAAAACTCTGAATATACCGTCTTATCAAGTTCGTGTGGGCGATGTCATCGCTGTGCGTGAAAAGGCGAAGAATCAGTTACGTATCCAAGGTGCATTGGGTATCGCTGGTCAGCGTGGTGAAGTTGAGTGGGTGGATGTGAACACGGAAAAGAAAGAAGGCGTATTCAAGCGTGTTCCAGACCGTGGTGATCTGTCGGCGGATATCAACGAAAACTTGATCGTCGAGCTTTACTCGAAGTAAGCCAACTCCAATCTGTTAACAGGAATGCTTATGCAAACTGCTGTGAATGATTTTCTGACGCCAAAAAATATCGATGTCACGGAGTTGGGACCAACAAGAGCGAAAGTTGTGCTGGAGCCGCTTGAGCGCGGCTTTGGTCATACACTGGGTAACGCTTTGCGTCGTATTCTGCTCTCTTCTATGCCGGGCTGCGCTATCTCTGAAGTCGAGATTGATGGAGTACAGCATGAGTACAGCGCGATCGAAGGGGTTCAGGAGGATGTGATAGAAATTCTTCTGAATCTTAAAGAAGTCGCTGTCGTAATGCACGGCAAAGACGTAACGATTCTGTCCCTTAGTAAGCGTGGACCAGGGCCGGTTACCGCCGGTGATATCAAGCTTGATCACGACGTTGAAATTAAGAATCCGCAACTGGTTATCGCGAATATTACCGCGGATGTCGAATTAAATATGCGTCTGACGATAACTCGAGGTCGTGGTTATCAGCCTTCTGATGCTCGTTCAAGGGACGATGAAGAGACAAGGGCAATTGGTCGTTTGCAATTAGACGCCAGTTATAGCCCGGTGAAGCGGTTGGCCTACACTGTAGAAAGTGCCCGAGTTGAGCAGCGTACCAACCTGGATAAGTTGGTGTTGGATCTGGAGACCAATGGCACAATCGATCCAGAAGAAGCGATTCGTCGTGCGGCAACTATTCTCCAGCAGCAGCTTGCAGTATTTGTTGATTTGGAAGGTGAGAAAGAAGCCGAGCCAGAAAAGAAAGAGGATCAAATCGATCCTATTCTGCTTCGCCCAGTGGATGATCTCGAACTCACTGTTCGTTCTGCCAACTGCTTGAAGGCCGAGAATATTTACTATATTGGCGATCTCATTCAGCGCACAGAAGTTGAGCTTCTTAAAACGCCCAATCTTGGCAAGAAGTCGCTGACTGAGATTAAAGATATTCTCGCGTCGCGTGGTTTGTCGTTGGGTATGCGTTTGGAGAACTGGCCTCCTGCTAGTTTGAAAGGTAATGATTAATTCACCCTCGGGTGAAGTTTGCTGAGATAGCAATCGGAAAAGGTATAGTGTCATGCGTCATCGTCTAAGTGGCCGTCAATTAAATCGAAATTCATCTCACCGCAAAGCCATGTTTCGNNTGCGTCGTTTTGCTGAGCCTCTGATTACTCTGAGCAAAGAAGACAGCGTGGCTAACCGCCGCTTGGCTTTTGACCGTCTGCGCAATAAAAAAGCAGTCGGTAAATTGTTTGGTGAATTGGGCCCGCGCTTCGGTAGTCGTCCAGGTGGTTATCTGCGTATCTTGAAATGCGGTTATCGCTCTGGTGATAACGCCCCGATGGCGTATGTTGAGCTTATCGATCGCCCGGTTCAGGGTGTTGTTGAGCAAGCGCCGGCAGCAGACGCGGAATAAGTTTCTGAGGTCTTAACGAAAACCGGGCATTGCCCGGTTTTTTTATTTGTGTTTTCCGATGACCGTTGAACTCCGAATTACCGAGATCTTTTTTTCGTTGCAGGGCGAAGCCAATACTGTGGGTTTGCCTACTGTGTTCGTCCGACTTACAGGGTGCCCACTCCGCTGCGGGTATTGCGATTCTGCTTATGCATTTTTCGGCGGACAGAAAATGCATTTACAAGACATTCTCGCCCAGATCGAAGGCTTTGGCGCGAGGCACGTTTGCGTGACGGGCGGTGAGCCGTTGGCTCAGCCAGACGTCCATCAGCTATTAACTGCGCTGTGCGACAAAGGTAAAAGCGTTTCTCTTGAGACGAGCGGAGCTATGTCGATCGCGGATGTGGATCCCCGGGTTAGTATCGTTATGGATTTGAAAACTCCGGGTTCGGGAGAGGTTCATCGAAATTTGCCGGATAATATTCCGCTATTAAAAGATGCCGATCAGATTAAATTTGTGCTCTGTAGTAGAGAAGATTATGAATGGGCGCGATTTAAAGTTGAGGAGTTAAATCTCACAGGGCGGGTAGCCGATATTTTATTTTCGCCGAGTTATGAGGTGCTCAGTCCGCGCACGTTGGCGGATTGGATAATTGAAGACCGCTTGCCGGTGAGGATGCAAATTCAGCTGCATAAATATCTGTGGGGCGATGTGCCGGGAGTTTGATATGGCGGAAGCACAAATGGGTGATGCTGTAGTTTTGGTATCCGGCGGATTGGATTCCGCTACAGTGCTTGCAATGGCGGGCGCAGCAGGCTATCGGTGTCATACGTTGAGCTTTGATTATGGCCAACGGCATCGTGCTGAATTAGCGGCGGCTGAGCGGATTGCGCAGGATATGAAAGCTTGTTCGCACAAAGTTGTTCGTCTCGATCTTGGTACTATAGGTGGTTCGGCCTTAACCGATGAAAGCATTCAAGTGCCTGAATGTTCTTCGGAAGGTATACCTATTACTTATGTACCTGCGCGCAATACCGTATTTTTGTCGATAGCGCTGGGATGGGCTGAGGTTTTAAATGCCTCAGCGATTTTTATTGGTGTGAATGCCGTTGATTATTCGGGGTATCCGGATTGCCGACCGGAATATATAGAGGCTTTTCAGGTGCTTGCTAATTTGGCAACGAGAGCGGGCGTCGAAGGCAGGCCTTTAACAATTAAGACGCCTCTGATCGATCTTAGTAAGAGCGATATTATTCGCCACGGACTAGCGCTCGGCGTCGATTACAGCAAGACCGTCTCATGTTACCAAGCTAATTCGGAAGGGTTGGCCTGCGGGCGTTGCGACTCCTGTCGTTTGCGCCGAAAAGGTTTTTTGGATTTAGGAATTTCTGATCCCACCTTGTATCAACACCACGCAGGGTAATTTTTTGCGGATGAAATAGGCGTCGGTGAATTCGCAAAAAGCGCTTGTCTTTTGTCCGCAAATCATTACTATATGCGCCTCTTTTGGGTCGTTAGCTCAGTCGGTAGAGCAGTTGGCTTTTAACCAATTGGTCACTGGTTCGAATCCAGTACGACCCACCATATTTGAAGGGAGCCTTTACTGCTCCCTTTTTTATTGCGTTGTCGGTGATTGCGCAGGAGTGGACTCTTGTGGGCGTTCGAGATTTTCCTGCGCGGTGCCCTGGGGTTGTGAAGCTTCAGCTTCCTCTGGCAGCGGCAGAGTCTCGGCCGCATCGGGCAATTCATTTGATACTTCTGTCTCTAGCGATTCCCTCTCTGGCAATTTTTCTAATGCAGGTATTTCCTCTGTTTGTTGTGGTGTAGCGGGTTTAATTGATGGCGATTCTTGCGCCCGTGCCGCCGCTGATTTCACAACGTCAAATCTCAAAATTCCGATTACTTGGTTGGCTTCCGTCAATACGTGAATTTCCCAGTGTCCGGTGGGGTAAGGTGGGAAATTGAGTTTGTGAGTCCAAGCGCGGTAACCGGCCTCACGGCCCCCGTTGATATTCAGCGCGATGCGATCAACAGTTCGTCCATTGAGACGCCATTCGTGATAAATACGCTCGCGCAACCCGCGGGGTGCACGTATGGCTGTGTACGCGTAGAGCCCGCTGCGCAACTGCTCCTCTGTGACAACCTTTATTTCGCGCTCCGGCGCCCGATTCCGATCATCGATTTGGTCGGTTACGGCCACTTTGGCAAGACGCAACGTGGCCGGTGGGATCCATGGGCGAGTATAAATACCGATACCCGTAACCAGCAGTGCCAGACCAAGAGCCGCAAATCCTCGTCCCCACCAGCGCAACGGCAGCGGGCGTACCACGGCGGGTAGGGACAGCACTATTGCCGTACCCAATGCCAGGAGATAAGTCTTTGGCGTTGGCAGGTGGAAAATGATCGGCAGAACGGTCAGTAGCACCGCGAATGAGGTCATGCCATGAAAAATGAAATACAGCCAGCGGCGGGGCGCGAGCCAGCGGAAATAAATGGGGTCCAGGATGGAGACCAAAGCGAACAGCAGCAGTAGTGAAGTGAATACGATTTGGCCGGTATTCCAGGCGGTGGCGATGACAAAGAACGGGATAATAAAAAAGAGGCTTTCCTGGTGCACCATTTGCGTAAAAAAACTCAGCACTGGCGAAGGCAGCGGTGCGCCAATCCAGCGTTGCAAGCCTTGTCTCAGCAGTTTTTCCAGAGCAAGCCAGACCCAACTTGCGAGCATGAGTATTGCGACAGATTGCGCGAATACATCCTTCTCCCGCTCCACCAGTAAAAAGCTCGCTGCGCCGGAAACAAACCCCAGCAGCGGCATCGCCCACGGAAAACGCTGCAGCAGCGAAGTCAGGCGCTGCGTTGTTGCAGTCAGTTTCTCGTTAAAGCGCATGGGCAGTCGGTATCGAAGATTCACATTCATCTCATCTGAAACGATTGGCGTCGCGGATTCTAAGGCATTGCCCAACGTCTTTGTTTATCTGAGCAGTTCCCGTAGCGGTCAAGCGTTGCAACCTGCGGGCAATCAAATGATCAAACGTCGGTGTCCTAGCGTAGAATGCGCGTTTTGTTTAGGGGTCGAGTCTATGGCTTTATATGAAAGCGATGTCGCGGGAGAAGCGCCTGCCCAGGTAGACCCGCAGGAGCTGGTCCGGGCGCACCTGGATCGTATTCCGGTACAGAATCGTCCGGGACCGCAGGAGGTGGCGGAGCAGAAGGCCAAGATCAAGTCTTTGCTGAAAGAACACAATGCCGTCTTGGTCGCCCATTATTACACCGACCCGGAAGTGCAGGCGCTTGCGGAAGAGACCGGTGGTTGTGTCTCTGATTCACTGGAGATGGCGAGGTTTGGAAAGCAGCACCCGGCGGATACCTTGATTGTTGCCGGGGTGAAGTTTATGGGGGAGACGGCAAAAATCCTCAGCCCGGAAAAGCGGGTGTTGATGCCGACTCTGGAGGCTACCTGTTCGCTGGATATTGGTTGTCCAGCGGATGAATTCAGTGCATTTTGTGACGCTAACCCCGATCGAACCGTAGTGGTGTATGCCAATACATCTGCAGCGGTTAAAGCTCGTGCGGATTGGGTGGTGACCTCTAGCATCGCAGTGGATGTGGTGGATCATCTGGATCGCCAGGGTAAAAAAATCCTCTGGGCACCGGATAAACACCTCGGTTCTTATGTGCAGCAAAAAACCGGTGCCGATGTATTGCTGTGGGATGGTGCTTGTATCGTTCACGAAGAGTTCAAAGCCAAGGGTGTGGAGGATCTCAAAATCCTTTATCCCGATGCGGCGGTTCTGGTTCACCCTGAGTCGCCCAAGGCGGTGGTTGATTTGGCAGATGTTGTAGGTTCAACTTCGCAGCTGATCAAAGCGGCGCAAACCCTGCCCAATCGCGAGTTTATTGTTGCGACTGATCAGGGCATCTTCTACAAGATGCAACAGGTCAATCCCGACAAGGTTTTCCATATCGCCCCTACCGCTGGCAGTGGTGCAACCTGTCGCTCCTGCGCCAATTGCCCGTGGATGGCAATGAATGTGCTGGATAACCTGGTCACCGTATTTGAGCGCAGTGACAACGAAATCCATGTCGATCCCGAGTT
>DJFQ01000197.1:0-2985 GCA_002432095.1 Marinagarivorans sp. UBA5868
ACAGCAGGAGACCCACGCACGGGAACTGCACCGCTTTTTCCATAGGCGGCATATTAAACGGTGGGTCAGAAATCAAGCAACGACAGAGACCCGTACCGCCTGTGACACAGTTGGCATTAACTGAGAGCTAAACGGAATAAGTCAGACAAGTTGAGTTTTTTTGGCAATAAGTCCACATGAAATGTGAATTGGTCGAATTTTGATCTCGCTGCCGCTTTCTGACTAATTTTTATACGCTTTGTTATATCGCGCACATATTGATATATAAATGAAGGAAGATTAGTGGATTGCCACCCCTTCAAAACCTTCCTGTACACTTACCCGCTTTCAAAAGCAGATCGGGGGTGGCAGTGAAATATTCCTTATGGTTTGGTGGAGTCGTTTTCAGCTTGCTCATGTTGGGGTGCGAGGGCGGCAAAAGCCCCGGCGTTGGATGCAACGGAAACTCCCCGTATTCACAATGCGACGATGCCCCAAAATCATGCCCAAATGGCCAGGAATGGCTCGATGGCAAATGCCAAACGCCTAATACCGCGTGCCCTCTCGGCCAACATCGGCAAAACGGTGAATGTGTTGATGATGGGCTGGCCTGTGATGCGGGAGAACATCAGGAAGGCGACCAATGCATAGCCGATCAGCTTTCTGTGGAAATTGTCAGCCAAAGTAGCTGTTGGAACCCAGAAAACGGTGCAACACGCCTGATCATGCAATTTGTCACCCGCGACGAGTCCGGCGTGGCGCTGGACCCCGAACTCGATGCTAATCAGGAACCGACTGCGCTGGTTTCTCAGCTGTACGTCGATAACCGCCCGACCGATGTGGAGTCGCTGCTCAACCGTGACTCCGAATTGCTGAAGTCCGACCTTGCCCTGTCATTAGTGCTGGACAGCACTTATTCCATGCTGACCCATGAGCCGCCTGCGTTCGAACCTATGAAAGCGGCTGCAGTTGATGTGTTGACGGGAATCCGTGATGTGTGGGCTGCCAACAATGCCCAATTCCACTGGGAACTAACCTGGTTCAATGAAGTTATTTTTCGCCCCGCACCCAACAATAGTGATGAGCCTTGGTCGATCGCGGATATCACCAATCTACCGCAGCCCGCAGCAGGTGACTTCACCGGGCTGTGGAAGGCCGTTCACAACGCTATCGGGATCCACCAGGAGCTCTATGACAACGACATCGCGGCCGGCTCCAGAGACCAACATGTAATGGTGGTTTTTTCCGATGGCGCGGACAACCATAGTTATTTCAATAACAGCAATGCCAGTGGCACAGGGGATTTAAACGGGCTTTTGTACTGGACTTACAAAGGTTATCCGAGCACAGATGTGCAAGATGTCCAATCACGATTGTCGGAGTTTCCCAACCTGCGTGTTTACGTCATTGGCTTCGGCGAACAACTGGAAGAGTCCGAAAAACAAAATCTGAGAGATCTGGCGGACCAGGGTCGAGGACAATATTTTTTCGGCAGCGATAGTAATGCGCTAGGCCAGTTGTTTGACAGTGTAAAACGTGAATTTATTACTATGCAGACCTTGGGCGTGGAAACTCCACTGCGGGACGGCGAATATAACTTCAGCCTGCGCACTCAACACATCGCTAGCGGCGCAGAAGGACGACAGGATTTCTCCTTGGAAATTAGCGAAGAATCTCTGGGGCCCTGCGCTGCCATTCCCTGAACGAACGTAAGGATTGATCACAAACAATCAGTCCATTACTGCCATCTTTATTCCTCAAAACTTTTTGTTTTGGACAAAAGATGTAAAAAGTTATATTAGCTAACCGTTCATAAGTTGGTACACGCTTCAGCTTTATCTCTCAAAAATACTGGTCTAGTGTATAAATTGGTGATTTCCTGCGCCACCCACCAGGGTTTTTTGTGAAGTTGTATGCGCAATAAGGTGAGGCCTATGAGGTTGTCTGCAGACTTGATAAACGCCGTTATGGCGGCGACCAACGATGGTTTGGTGATAGCGGAATTTAACGGTTCCGCCGCTTCAATTATATTCGCCAACCCCGTTTTCTCCAGGCTGACCGGATATTCTGCAGAAGAAATTGAGAGTCGCGAGTGTTTTTTTCTGTTATGCGACAATCAAGACTCAGAACAACTGGAAAAGCTGACTGCTGCCGTGCAGCAACAGTCAGAATGCGTCTGCAAATTTCATATTCGGATGAAAGACGGGCGGCTTCATTGGATAGAGTTGAAAATTGCATTTCTTCAGAATCAACAAGCCCGTTATCTCATCTGTACTTATAAAGACGTCACCCAGGAAGAGTACGTTAAAAATGTTTTGGATAAAGTTAACGTGCTTTATCGCGAAATGAGCAAACGCCTGGAATATACCAATGAAACGGATCAGCTCACTCGCCTAAAAAATCGCGGCCATCTGTGCACTCGGGGAGAATTCATGCTCGGGGCGGCAAAGCGCGAAAAATTACGTTTACATGCCATTTTGATTGATGTGGACAGCTTTCGCATTTTGAATGGGATAGGCGGACAAGCGCTAGGCGATGATTGTTTAATCAAAATAGCCGATGTCATCCGCCACTATTTCTGCCGCGCAACCGACATTGCCATTCGCATGGGAGATGACGAATTTGCGGTAATTTGTATCGAGGATGATGATCAACGCGTACATGAACGTGCGGAATCATTGCGCCGGGATGTCCGCGCACTGCACATAAAGGATTTTTCGGACCGCCAACACCAATTATCCATTAGCATCGGCATTTATTCGATTACTCCAGAAAAAAATACGACTATCGAAGAAATGATCCACAACGCAGGACAACTTATTTTCAGCTTGAATAACAACGGTGATCAAATCGTTCACCGCCAAGCTGGCGATAATACTTTCTCTCTCCGCCACTAAATTATGTCTCCATGACCACCACCTGTTATTGCGGCAGCGGACAACTCTTTGCGGACTGCTGCAAACCGTTAATAGAAGAAAAAAAGCCCGCTGCAACTCCTGAGGCATT
>DJFQ01000197.1:3126-7678 GCA_002432095.1 Marinagarivorans sp. UBA5868
TAAAAAAAGAAGGTCGTTGGTATTACACCAAGGGTACTCACCTACCAACGAGCAAACTGCAACGCAATGCAGAGTGTTGGTGCGGGAGCGGTAAGAAATTCAAAAAATGTTGCGGAGTGTGAAATACCCGCCTTGGCGGCGGGTATTGTTGTAATAGCTCAGCCTTGAGCCAATTTATTTAGCTGTGCCTTTGCAGCTTCGGCAATCTCGCCAGAGCCCTGCGCAGCAAATTCGAAATAGGAACGCGCGGCGTTACGGTCACCGGATGCCAACGCGATCTCTCCCAGATGGTATGCGGCAATCGGCGTTTCCAATAATTTCATACTGGTTTTTAGTGATTGACTTGCCGCACTGTTTTGCCCGGCATTTTTCTGCATTAATCCGGCGCCGAGATACCCCAGATAATATTCGGGATTCAATTTACTCGCCTGTTGAAATGCCTGTAGCGCAGCCGCATCGTCTTTCTGCGCCATTTTCAACTGTCCCTTGGTGACAAAAAACAAACCTTCTTTGGGCTGCTGCTGAATGGCTTTTTCGGTAAGACTGAGGGCACCGGCAAAATCATTTTTTTGCGCGGCGGCGAGCGCCTGTTCGTGGGATTTGTAGGCAGCTTCATCACGCTTTAATTGCCGGATAGCCGATTGAAAGGCATTTTTGTTGCGGGTGCCGCCTGGATTCGCCGCGGCCAATTCGCGATTACGCTCAACCCGTGCCGCTGATGGGGGGTGGCTGGCAAAGAGGTTTTCCATAAAACCCCGCTGCTGGCTTTCGGAAAGCTTCACAAAAGTTTCTTGCAGCTCTACCGCGCCCTGTGGGTCATAACCCGCTTCCACCATATACTGCACGCCGAATTTATCGGCTTCGAGCTCCTGATCGCGACCGTAATGTGCCTGCCAGGCATTAGCGCCCACGCCAGCGCCGGCCATAATCCAGTCACCATAATCGGTACTTTGCGCGGCGAGGCCGGCAGCCATAAGACCGACGTTGAGCAGCGTCGCACGAGTCATTTGGCGGGCGGAGTGTCGCGCCGCTGCGTGAACAATTTCATGACCGAGCACGGCAGCTAGCTGCGCTTCGTCTTCCAGCAGCGTGATCAATCCCCGATTGATCGCAATTTTGCCGCCAGGAAGAGCCCAGGCGTTGGGAACGCTGTTATTTAACACCACAAATTCATAGGGTAAATCAGGACGATCACTGACCCGCGCAAGCTTCTGACCGACGCCGTTCACATAAAACGTCAGTTCCGGGTCTACCACATACTTGCCGCCCTGTTGCTGTTGATAGTCGTCATAGAGTTTTTCGCCTTGCATGACTTCCTGTTCGGCGCTCATGAGTGAGAGTTCTTTATTGCCGGTAACCGGATTGACGGAGCAGCCGGTCGCCAGGACGACGAGGAAAAGTGTTAAACAACGTGAGACTGAATTCATGTTGACTCCTTGTTTCTGTGTCGCTATTGAGCGAGCCGGACACAAAGTGAGCGCCGGATTGCCGTTATAATGCGCGGCCATTTTAACCAGGAATTGCCGACATTATGCAGACCGCGCAGGTAATAGAATTGTTCGCCGGACGCAACCCGCAAGGACAGCCCGTGGTAGAGCGGATTCCGGTGGAGATCAACGAACAAAACGAGTGCCGACTGATGCAGTCGCCGGTATTTGTAAAAGGGCTCGCCAGGGATGATCTGATCCGCGTCAACCGAGAGAATGGCGAATTCGAGTTGCGCCAGCATGGCGGCAATCTGTGCATCCGTGTGTTTTCCCGCGGGGATATTCGCCTTCTGGATGAAGCCATTACGCCGGAAATCGAAAAGCTTGGCGGGCAATTGGATGTGGAGACTCCGCGAGTGCTGGTGTATAGCATTCATGTAAGTTGTGGTTTCGCCGCTATAGAGGCAGTTCTGAATGCCCAGATGTCGGAGGACAGCGCCTGGTTTTACGGCAACGTCTACGACGCCGAGGACGGCGTAACGCCTCTCAACTGGTGGCAATCCATCCTGGCACCTGAATAAAAACCCTTCTGCCCGCCTCGCAGGCATGCCTGCTTATCAGCGCCTATAGTAAAAGGACGTGGCTGGCGTGCGACCATTATCTGCACACCTGCCCCCTTTCATAGAGCCGTGCCCGGTCCCGGAAACGCCACCGGGACCGCGTTATTGCTGGGAGATGCTGATGCCCTTGAAGGTTCTGGTAGTAGACGATGCCAATTTCGTCCGGGACATGGTTAAACGCACGGTGCGGCAGCTGGTGCCCAATGCGGACTTGCTGGAAGCGCCGGACGGCGCCCGGGCGATGGGCATCATCAAAAGCAAAGGTGTCGATTTAATTTTGTCCGACTGGGAAATGCCGGAAATGTCGGGGGAAGAACTACTGCGCTGGGTGCGCGAGCAGCCCAAGTTCAGCGACACCCCGTTTGTGATGATTACCAGCCGAGGCGATCGCAACCATGTGATGGCCGCTGTGCAGGCAGGCGTCAGCGACTACCTATCCAAACCATTCACCGCCGAGGAGTTGACGCGCAAAATTGGCAAACAGCTCAAGCGTCTCGGCTATAAAACCCATTCTTCAGGGCCTAGCAACCGCGGCTTGGCGTTTTCCTCTGTGGAAGTGCTGACTGGCGGACGGGCCGCCGCAGCGCCCGAGCCGGAAGCGGCCAGCGAAAAAAATGAAAAGTTTAGCGGCAAGGTCCATTTACGCTTCCCTCACACGTCATGCGAATACAATTTGCTCGAAAGCTCGCAGCAGGCTCTCTGCGGCACCATCACCAGGCCGCAGATTCTGCCCACGGTATTCGATCAGGCGGTGGTGGACATCACCGCAGAAAATGGTCAGGCACTGGCGCGGGTCAATGCCTATGTTCACAGCATCAGTGCCTGCGAACCCTCCCCCACTGCAGAGCGAGTGCGAATGATTGTGCGTTTTGTTGATCAGGACCCGGCAAAACAGTCGGTATTGGCCGATCTGTTCAGCCGCTGACTCATACTTAATCGCCCTGCTTCACGCCGCTCTTTTTCATGGCCTCGGTGCGAAAATCCCCCGCCCACACAAAGGCCAAACTCTCTGGATTGATGTAACGCTGCATGGCCGCGAGCACCTGCTCCGCCGTGAGCGCCTGAATCTGCTGTTCACGGCGCAGATGCCAACTCATGTCCCGCTCCAGCTCCAGGTTGTTGACCAACAGATCGGCCAGATTGCCATTTTGAGTTCTATCTACCCGCCCTTGCTGTAACAGGCCGGACTTGGCCGCCGTGATTTCCTCCTTGGTAAACCCTTTGTCCAATACTTTTGCCAGCTCTTCACGCAGACCCTTTTCCACCGCCGCGCGGTTCTGCGGCGCAAAGATGGCATAGGCGCTGAACTGGCCGTTGTCGGTCCAATCCGACATGTTCAACCATGCGCCGGAGCCGTAGGACAAACCATCCTGCTGGCGCAAGCGGGTCACCAGGCGGCTATTGAGAAAACCGCCGCCGAACATATAGGTGCCCAATTCCAACGCTGCTGCGTCCGCATGGTTCTCCCCAACCGGCACCCCCAGCATGGCGATGACGGTGGCATTTTCTTTATCTGGCGTTTCGCGGGTGAGATTAATGGGTTTTAAGTCGCGATAAGGCTGGATGATGCGCTCGAATTGTTGCTTCGCACCCCATTGACCAAAACTGTCCTGCAACTGGTGCAGGGTGAGCTTCTCATCCATGTCCCCGACCACCGCAATCTGCATATGGGCACCGTTGTAAAACTGTTGATGAAATTGCTTGAGGTCTTCAGCGGTGACCGCGCGCAACTCCGCAATTTCTTCGTCTAAAGTCGGTGCGTAATAAGGGTGGCCGGGAGGCCAGGGACTGTAAAAACGCCGAGCCTCCCGGTTGACGATGGCTTGAGGATCTTGACGCGATGCTTCCAAATTGGCGATGGCACTGGCTTTCAACAGCTCCAGTTCCTGCGCATCAAATACCGGGTTGCGGAGGATTTCCTCCAGCAGCGCGATCACGTCCCGCAAGTTTTCCCGCGTCGTGACCACCGACGCGTAGGCTCCGCTGATAGCGCCATTCACATTGGCGTTGGCCTGCAGCTCATCGAGTCGATCCTGAAGCTGCTGGCGGCTGAACTTCTCGCTGCCGCGCATCAACATGGCGCCAACCAGATTGGCGGTCGCCCGCTGAGTGCCCAGACTCTCAGCTGTACCAAACTGCATTTCGAGCTGCACCACCACCTCGGCACCGCGGGTTTTACGCGGCAACAGGGCTACCTGAGTTCCGACTGGCAATGTATGCGCCTTGGTCAGCGCGGCGATGTTGTCGAAGGACGGGTCAAACGCCTCACCTTCTGCGGCACCTTCGCGCCCTTCATATCCCTCCAGCATTGCCGCTACGCTCGCCAATGCAGGAATATCCACCCGCTGCGGCGTTTCCGTCGGATAAAACCTACCCTCGGTGCGGTTGTTGCGCACAAGGTAGTACTCCGCCACACGCTGGACATCCGCTACAGTCACTTCTTCAATGCGGTCACGGGTGAGAAACAACAGGCGCCAGTCGCCCATGCCTATGTATTCGCTCAAA
>DJFQ01000197.1:7826-17722 GCA_002432095.1 Marinagarivorans sp. UBA5868
ACCAGCGTCTGGTGAAGCCGTCCGCGCGGCGTGTCGCCGAGTACCTCCGTTAACACTTCGAGAGCCGCGTAATCCGCGTGACTGCCTGCGGGAATGTGATACGCCGCGGCGTACCACTGGATATCNNCGTTTGGGGCGAGGGATACGACCGAAGTGCTTTTGGATGCGTTTGAGCATGGTGGCTTCGTCGAATTTACCGGCGACGGTAAGCACCGCGTTGTCAGGCTGGTAGTAACGGCGGTAAAAATCCTGCAGCCGTTCGATGGAGACATTTTCGATATCCGAGCGCGCACCAATACTGGGTTTGCCGTTGTTATGCCAGCGGTAAGCCGAAGCCATCATCCGTTGCATCAGTACGGTAAAGGGATTGTTTTCCGCACGCTCAAATTCGTTGCGCACCACCGACATTTCGCTGTCCAGATCCTTTCTGGCGATAAACGAGTTAACCATCCGATCCGCTTCCAGGCGCAGCGCCCAGTCGATGTTGTCGTCGGTGGCAGCAAAGGTCTCGTAGTAATTAGTGCGATCGATCCAGGTGGTGCCGTTGGCTTCGGCGCCGCGGGCGCTCATCTCGGCGGGTACGTCTGGATGGTTCTTGCTGCCTTTGAACAACAGGTGCTCAAGCAGATGCGCCATGCCGGTTTCGCCATAATTTTCGTGCTTGGAGCCGACTTTGTAAGTGATATTAACGGTAGCGGTTTCTTTGCTCGGATCGGGAAACAGCAGCACCGTCAGCCCGTTCTTCAACCGGTATTCAGTAATGCCTTCAACCTCCGCGACCTGACTTACCCCGCGCGGCAGGGAAACCGGCTCAGCGACGCTGGCAAAGCTGACCATCAGTAAAAACAAGCAGGTGAAACGGCGAATAAGCGCTGAGGGCATCAGAATTCCTTGGCAGGTTGCAGATGAAGAAGGCGGTCGAGTGTACCGATGCACGCGGGCGGCGCAAGAGCGGTGACACGGCTCGCAAACTATGCGACACGACTCACAAACTATGCGGTGACGCGACTCTCAAACAATTCGGCGCGGCGAAAGTTCCACCGAGCCCTGGCCTGCTCGCTTGACTCGGTTGCGATAGCCACTATTATCCAACAAGGCGCGCCCGCCTTCCCTTTGCAACCTACCCTCAAGGACGCTCGTCACCTTCATGGATCAACACCCCACCATTGATACCCGTCAAACCCTGGAAACCCCGGAAGGCACCGACCTGTCCCTCTACCCCGCCGGATTCTGGATTCGCAGTCTGGCCTACACCCTGGACTGGCTGCTGCGAATTGCCGTGGTTGTTGTGGCCGGCATCGTGTTGGGCGCCAGCGGTATGGGTCAGGGGCTGACGTTGGTGATTTATTTTCTGATGGAGTGGTTCTATCCGGTGATTTTTGAAGTCTGGCGTGGAGGCCAAACCATTGGCAAAAAATCTCTACACATCAAAGTCATCAACGATGACGGCACACCTGTCACTTTTGCCGGTTCGCTGATCCGCAACCTGCTGCGCGTGGTGGATTTTCTGCCGGGGTTTTACGTGACTGGCATCATCGCCAGCCTCTGTAATCGCCACTTTAAAAGGCTCGGCGACCTCGCCGCCGGCACCGTAGTGGTATACGCCAATTCGGTGGCCGCCAGTCCAGTGCTGGAAAGTGTCGGTAGCCGCCCGGTTCCGGATGGGTTCAACACCGATGAACAGCGCTTTTTACTGGCGTTCGCCCAGCGCAGCAGCACTATGAGTCCGGCGCGCCAGGCGGAGTTGGCCCAGGTGCTGGCGCCGGCGGTGGCTCCCGGTGATCCAGTGCTGGCGATCAAACAAATGGCCAATCACATCGTCGGCGACCGGACGCAAAGCGCAAAAGGCCATCTGCTATGAAACAGGCCGCGTTCGAGCAACTCCACGCACCCACCTGGCGGGCACTTGAGGAACAACTGCGATTGTTGGAAAAAGGTGGCGATTACCCGCCGGCGGCGCAACAGCAGTTTGCCGCACTGTTCCGCAAAGTGTGTCACTTCCATGCACTGGCCCAGGAGCGCCACTACAGCAGTTTTCTGGTGGATCACCTGGACAATCTGGTCACCCGCGCTCACCAGCAAATCTATCGCCGCAAGCATCCGATTCTGCAACCGCTGATCCAGTTCGTGGTGACGGACTTTCCCGTTCTGGTGAGGGCGGAAAAGCAGGCGGTCATGTGGGCGACACTGTTATTCGTCGCACCACTCCTGCTGTTTTTTATCGGCGCGCAGATTGCGCCGGAGCTGGTCTACACGGTACTCGCCCCCGAGCAGACCGCCGATATGGAATCCATGTACGACCCCGCCAACAAAGTGCTTGGCAAGGCGCGGGATTCGGATACCAACTGGGGCATGTTCGGTTTTTATATCTACAACAATATCTCCGTCGCTTTTCGTACTTTCGCCTCCGGTCTACTGTTGGGTGTCGGCAGCGGATTTTTCCTCACCTATAACGGAGCGCTTATCGGCGCCGTCGCCGCTCACCTCACCAACGTCGGCTTCACCACCACATTTTTCACCTTCGTGGTCGGCCACGGCAGTTTTGAGCTCACCGCCATAGTTCTGGCGGGAGCGGCTGGCCTAAAGCTGGGCTACAGCCTGCTGGTGCCAGGGCAGCTCACCCGATTGGAGTCGCTGAAGAATGCCAGCCACGTCGCCATCCGCTTGGTTTATGGGGTGATCCTGATGCTGGTGATCGCCGCATTTATCGAAGCCTTTTGGTCCTCCAACAATATTTTCGCTCCCTGGCAGAAATACACGGTCGGCGGGTTTCTCTGGCTGGTGGTTTTCGCCTATCTGATCCTTAGTGGGCGGAGACGCGCCGCATGAATCTGGAGCAACTGCGCATCGCCATCCGACCGCGACGGGATTGGGAAGCGGTTGATCTCGGTTTGCGTATGGCCCAGCAATGGTGGTGGCCGATGCTGCGCGTGTGGCTGATCATCACGTCGCCGTGGCTGGTCGCCGCGTGCGTGATGCCGCCGGAGCATCAATGGCTGGTATCGCTCTGCCTCTGGTGGTGTAAACCTTTGTTCGAACGCCCACTGTTGATGATCCTTAGCCAAGGCGTCTTTGGCGTCGAATTGACGACCCGCGAAGTCCTGCGCGCAACGCCGCGACTGTTTCTCAACCAAGTGTTTCTCAGTCTCACCTGGCGCCGGTTTAGCTTCACCCGCAGCATGGATCTTCCGGTCATCCAACTCGAAGGCCTGCACGGCGCAGAGCGCCGCGACCGCTTAAACGTGCTGCACCGGATCGACAGCGGCCCGGCCAGCTGGTTGACCATCATCGGTGTGCATGTGGAATCGTTTTTGATGCTGGCATGTGTCGCGCTGCTTGGAATTCTCATTCCCGAAGAAGTGGGCGCGGAGTTGTGGACTTGGGGTTTTTGGGGCGAGAGCCGCACCGGTGGCGCACTGCTGATACTGTTTGCCTACATCGCCATGGCCGTGGTGGGTCCGCTGTTTGTCGCCTGCGGCTTTTCCCTCTATCTCAATCGCCGGGTCAAGCTGGAGGGCTGGGATATCGAGATCGCCTTCAAGCGCATGGCGCAAAAACGCGGTTTGCCGACGGTGGCCATACTCGCCATAGCGGCGCTTTTACAACTGACACCTCCAATGCTGCCCTCGGCGCAGGCGCAATCCGAGCGCGAAGCGGTAAAAGAGGAAATTCTGGCCATCAAAAAAGGGCCGGATTTCCACCGTATGGAAACTCAACGGGTGATCAAGTCCACGGAAAAAAAAGAGGAAGAGATTGATTTCGACAAAGGTTTTTGGCGGGCGCTGATCGAGTTTCTCACTGGGGCAGGTTCTCTGGCCGCGGCGGTGGCGGGAATCGCGGAGCTCTTACTGTGGGCACTGGTGCTTTTGGGTATCGTGCTGCTGATTCTGAAATACGGTTCCTGGCTGGAGCGATTTCCGCAATTACTGCCCCACCGACGCCGCCGGGAATATCGCCCGCAAACATTGTTCGGCATGGAAGTGACGAAAGAGTCCCTGCCGGACGATGTGAGCAGCGCAGCCCTCGCCTTGTGGCAGAAGGGCGAGCAGCGCCCGGCGCTGGCATTGCTCTATCGCGCCAGCCTCACCAGCTTGTTGACGGTGGGCGTAGCACTGCGCGAAGGCTCAACAGAGCTGGAATGTCTTCGTCTCGCGGAGCGCCTGCAGCAGGAGCTGGGCATTCCGCAAACCTCGA
The DNA here is from genome assembly GCA_002432095.1 of Marinagarivorans sp. UBA5868. Lineage (GTDB taxonomy): Bacteria > Pseudomonadota > Gammaproteobacteria > Pseudomonadales > Cellvibrionaceae > UBA5868. The sequence continues at coordinate 12,021 of DJFQ01000197.1, forward strand.
TCCGCTACTTTTCCGACCTAACCCGCGCCTGGCGCCGCCTGGCTTACGGACACCAGGCGCCTTCGGATGCGGAGGGCACGGCGCTCTGCCGGGACTGGGCCCAATATTGGCCGGAGGTGACCCGTGGCTAACTTGCGCGCGCGCCTGCCGCAACTGTTGGTCGTGCTTTTAGGGCTGTTGGTAGCGCTCTGGTACTACAACCTCGAATGGGAAGAAAAGGAAATTGATCTCGGCCCCAGTCTGGAGGCGCGCCGCAACCCGGTGCTGGCGTTGCAGCGATTGCTGGAATCTCGCGGCCAGACGGTGCAGTTCGTGCGCGGATTTGCCGGCTTGGAGCGCTTGCAATTCGCCGACATGACCGTCGGGCCAGACGATGCCCTGGTGCTGCTGAATACCGGACGCAACTTGCGTCAGCCCCAGGTGGATCGGCTGTGGCAATGGATGGAGGCCGGCGGCCGTGTGCTCGTAGCGGTGGATAACCCGCATTTCGACATGACCGCGCTGGATGACGACCCACTGCTCGACCAACTTGGTCTTGGCTTGGCCGGTCGTTATTGGGATGAATTGGCAGAGGAGGAGGACACTGAGGACGAAGAGGACGCGGATGCAGAATCACCCGCATCTTCAGAGGAAGATTCCGCCGATACCAGCGATACCAGCTCGGACACCGAGACAGACAAAAACGCAGACGATAATGCCGGCACCGAATGTCGTTGGCGCGACATCACCGTGCCGGTCACGCTGGACGCGCACGATGACGTTGATCTGCAGATGGAATTCGTCTCCGGCGTTTCCTTTACTGATATGGGTACCGAGGCGCGGATATTGTCCGCCTACGAGGAAAAACTCTTTCTGGTCCATCAGCGCGTAGGGGCCGGGGAAATTTACGCCATCCCAACCATGCAGGCGCTGCACAACGAGAATATCCACTGTGAGGACAACGCCTACGCAGTGTGGCAAATGCTCGACGGCAGCGACAATGTCTGGCTGATATTGAACGCCGACAGCCCCAGCTTTTGGCGGCACCTGTGGGAGTTGTCCGCATTTGGCTGTATTGCCCTGCTCGCCGCGCTGGCGATCTGGCTTTGGCATAAGGTGCCGCGTTTCGGCCCGGTATTGGAGCTGCACACAACCGGCCGGCGCCAGTTCCTCGACCACATTCAGGCCACAGCTCAGTTTCTATTCCGCAAGCAGGGAAGCGCCGCGCTTATCACCCCGCTGCGGGAGGAGATTCTGCAAAAATTACGGCTGCGCCACCCCGGTTTCTCGCAACTCTCCACCGACGACCAAATCGCCAAAGTGGTACAGCTGAGCGGCATGAGCCGCACGGATGTTCAGCTGGCGCTTTACCGTCCCCTACCCGTGCCCGACTTGGCTTTTGTCGACATGGTGCAACGACTTCAACATCTCAGGAATGCTCTATGACTTCTGTTCCCGGTAGCCCCGACACTTTGTCCGCGACCTCCGCCGGCAGCCCCGATCCAGAGGCTGCCGGCAACAGCGCTTTCGATCAGGCGTACAATCTGGTGCAAGCTTTGCGCGGCGAAATACAGAAAGTCCTCATCGGCCAGGGGGCGGTGGTGGATCAGGTGCTAATGGCACTTATCGCCCGCGGCCACGTATTGATCGAAGGTGTGCCTGGGTTAGGCAAGACTCTGTTGGTGCGCACCCTGGCTCAGTGCTTCGGCGGGCGCTTCGCGCGTATTCAGTTCACGCCGGATCTGATGCCTAGCGATGTCACCGGTCACGCTATGTTCAACATGAAAACCCAGGAATTTGAAATTCGCAAAGGCCCGGCTTTTACCAATTTGCTGCTGGCTGACGAGATCAACCGGGCGCCGGCTAAAACTCAGGCGGCGCTCTTAGAGGTGATGCAGGAAGGTCAGATCACCATCGAAGGTGGTTCTTATCCCGTCGATACCCCATTTATGGTGTTGGCGACTCAAAACCCTATCGAACAAGAGGGCACCTACCCGCTACCGGAGGCGGAACTCGACCGCTTTATGTTGAAAGTATTGATCCGCTACCCCGAGCGCATCGACGAAGAAAATATGCTGCTGCAGATCTGCAACGGTCCGGCGGAGGATCGGCCGGCGGTGCGCCAGCTGCTCAAACCCGCCCATGTACTCAGTCTGCAAAAGATCGCCCAACAAATCACGGTGGATCCGGCCATCGTTGAATACATCGTCAAGATCGCCCGGGCCACTCGTGATTGGCCCGGGGTTTCCCGCGGCGCCGGCCCTCGCGCGAGTATCGCCCTGCTCAACTGCGCCCGCGCTTATGCGCTGATGAACCACAATCGCTACGTCACCCCAGACGATGTCAAAGCCGTGGTCCTGCCGGCGCTGCGCCACCGCCTCTTGTTAGCCGCAGAGCTGGAGATTGAGGGGGTGTCCATCGACAAGGTGCTCACCGAGATCTGCCAAAGCATCCCGGCGCCGCGGCGATAATTACTGTGGAGCAGAGCGCGCGTCGACGCTGGCGACCCAGCCGCAAAACCCTATTGATCGCCCTTGTGCTTGGCCTAGGCGCTTTGGCGGCACCCTTGCTTGGCCATTGGTGGTCGGTTTTTGGGGAGGACTGGTTACAGACCGGTTTTATGCTCGCCGGCGGACTCTTCGCCAGTTTGGTGCTATTGGATTACGCCGCCAGTCGCAGCCAGCCGATGGTACAGGTGGAACGCCAATTGGCCAGCGGCCTGGCACTGAACCAATGGACCGAGGTGAAGTTGACGCTGCATCACCGGTTCCGCTATCCAATGGCCGTTGAAGTGTTTGACGGTATTAACAGCGAGGTGGTCAGCGAGCAGGCCCATCAATGGGTGCCGCTGCAACCGGAGCAGACCACACAGATCACCTACCGCCTGCGCCCGCTCCAACGCGGCCCTCTCACTCTGACGCACTGCCATTTGCGGGTACCTACGTCCCTGGGGTTCGGCAGCATTTCCTATCGCGTCACCGCCGAAAGCCTTGCCAAGGTGTATCCGAATTTTTCCGCCATCGCCGCTTACACCATTTTGGCCGCGGAGAACCACACCAGCGAACTCGGTATACGGCAGAAGAACCGCCGCGGCCAAGGTCTCGATTTTCATCAGCTGCGCGAATACCGTCAGGGCGACAGCTTGCGGCAGATCAGTTGGAAAGCATCATCGCGACGCCAGCAATTGATCTCCAAGGAATACCAGGATGAACGCGATCAGAATGTCATTCTGCTGATCGATAGCGGCCGGCGGATGCGCGCCAAGGACGACGAACTCGACCATTTCGACCACGCCCTCAACGCCAGCATCCTGGTGAGCTACATTGCTCTGCGCCAGGGCGACAGCGTCGGGGTGATGAGTTTTGGCAACAGCGACCGCTGGATCAGCCCGCAGAAAGGTGCCGACCGGGTGCGGGTGATTCTCAACGGTTTGTACGACTTACAGGTGGGCAATCGGGCGCCGGATTATCTGGCCGCCGCGGAAAAGCTTGCGCAATTGCAGCGCAAACGCTCGCTGATCGTAATCGTCACCAATTCCCGCGATGAAGAGATCGACGAGTTACTGATGGCGGTAAAACTCCTGCAAAAACGCCATCTGGTTTTGGTAGCCAACATCCGCGAGGCGGTGCTCGACCAGACGTTGCACGCGCCCATCACCACCCTCGACCAGGCGGCCATTTACTCCGGCACCGTCACTTATCTGCAGCAGCGCACAGCGGCCCATCGCAAACTGCAACAAGGTGGTACCTACGCGGTGGATTGTCTCGCCAAAGAACTCGCGCCGGCACTGGCGAACAGTTATTGGGAAATTAAACGGGCGGGTGTTTTGTGATGGATCGGCGGGTCAGGGAAGCAGATAACGATTTAGTTTGCTGCGCCATTCCATGCGCGCCTGCACATGCCGCTGGCGCACCCGGCGCCAGAATCTAAGCAACCCGCGCTGTTGATTGAATGCACCCATGGGCACGGGCGGCGCGGTTTTGGGATAGGGTTTCCTGCGGTGCACTGTCAAAATCGGTTTTATCTGCACTGTGCATTTTTCCATCGCCCTTCACCTTTTGCCGGTGGCCAATTCAAAAGTGGTGCCCAGCGGGTTTGCAATATGACGGCCAATCTCCAATTCATCCGCTATGTAGGCAAAGTGGCGGCCTTTTGACAGAAATCCCAAGCTTTCCCCCGCCGTAGAATGGCGGTGACTGCGAAAAATTGTCAGTTTTGCGTTTTTTATTCCGGTTATTTCTGACTTTCTATTTTTAACGGCGGCGCTATGACATTTGTCATGACAAACCGCTGACCTTTGCCAATGGCCGAAACGTTTCTTCAGCGCGACAATAGTCCGGTAATTCACTACAGGAACATGGATATGCGAACTTCCGGCGCTCCACTTGTACCGCCCTTGCGGCAGCAATTCGCGATTCTGGTTTTTATCAGTTTTTATTTTGTGCGTTGGTTTTTTCCCATGGCCGCGCTGGACTGGCTGATTAGTGTCGCAGGCCTGCTGATTTTTCTTGTTTGTTATTTCACCGCATTTAATGTGCAGCGATTAACCCTTGCGGCGACGCTGACCATGGTAGTGCTTGCGGTGGTTGTGGCGCCCTTTAACAGCGGCGCCAACACGTTCGCGATTTATGCCGCAAGTTTTTTTGCCTATTTTTTCCCGGCGCGCACCGCGCTTATGCTGTTGACGATGAACATCGCCATCCTCGCCGGCGCCACCTATTTTTTAGAGTTGCATTTTATTTTTTATTTTGTCATCGGCGCGGTTACCAGTATCGGCATTGCCGCCTCGGGCATCATCGACCGCCAGCGCCTGGTCCACGAACGACAGGAGCGCCGCTCACAGGAGGAAGTGCAGCGCCTGGCGAAAATTGCCGAACGCGAGCGTATTGGCCAGGATCTGCACGACACCATCGGCCACAGCCTCACCGCCATCAATCTGAAAACTCAACTCGCCATTAAACAATTGGAGCGAGAATTGACAGTGGAGGCGCGACAGAACCTGGAACAGGTTCAGCAGCTGGCACAAACCGCGCTCAAAGATATTCGCCACACCGTCGCCGGCATCAAAAAGCTCGGGTTAGAGAATGAGTTGGAAGCTCAACGTGATTTGCTGAATTCACTGGGCATCGAACTGCACTATCAATTACCAAAGACGTTATTAGCGCCGACACTGGAAAGTGATCTGCTGCTGATTGCGCGGGAGGCGATCACCAATATTCTGCGTCACGCCAATGCCACCCATTGCGAGCTGCTGTGCCAGACCAGCGGCGAACGCCTGGAAATCCTGATCCGCGACAATGGCAAGGGCATGGACGATAGCGGTGAAGCGCAGTTCGGTGATGGCTTACGGGGCATTTTGCAGCGTGTTAATCTGCGCCGCGGCCGCTTGGCGATCAACCCACCCGAGCGATTTGACCCAAATTGGCCGGGCCTGACCCTGCTACTCGACCTGCCATGGCCATCTCATGGATCACTGGAGCTGACATGACCACACCCGGCAAGATCCGTCTGTTTCTGGTGGAAGACCAGACCTTGGTACGCGATGCGCTCAGCCAGTTGTTGAGCCTGCAGGAGGATGTCACCGTAGTGGGCAGCGCGGCCAACGGACTGGAAGCGCAAACAACCATTCCGGCGTGCCGGCCGGATCTGGTACTCAGCGATATCGAAATGCCCGAGTGCGACGGCCTCACCCTGTGCCGCTGGCTGCGTGAACACCATCCGCA
>DJFQ01000197.1:17807-27974 GCA_002432095.1 Marinagarivorans sp. UBA5868
ATCTACGACACCGAATTACTGATCGCCGGTCTCGACCAGCAGGACCCGCTCACCGAACGCGAACGCCAAGCCCTGCGCCTTGCGGAAGAAGGCCTAAGCACCGCCGCCATCGCCAAACGCCTCTGCCTTTCCGAAGGCACCGTCCGTAATTACCTCTCCGAATGCATGACCAAACTCTACGCCAGCTCCCGCAGCCAAGCCGCGCGTGTGGCACGGGAAAAAGGGTGGCTTTGAGAGTACTGCGTCATTCGGTTAATGGATCCCGTTTTCCCGAGGATGACAACGCAGAAGCACTTCCGCCGTTTTCACCGAAGGCGACGGAGAATTCACCCGCGCACCTTGGAGCTGCCTGCGCACCGGCCGCAACAACTCCCACCAACCGCGAAACAACACCTTCAGCGGATTCGCCGATGGCTGCCAGTGGCGCACGCCGAAGGTCACAGGTTCGGCCTCGTCCGCGTAAGTGCCGAAAAGACGGTCCCAGATAATCAGCATGCCGCCGAAATTTTTGTCGATGTAACAGAGATTACTGGCGTGGTGAACGCGGTGATGAGAGGGGGTGTTAAAGATATATTCCAGCCAACCCAATTTTTGGATGTGTTCGTTATGTAGAAAAAAAGGTACTGCATTTGCCAAAGCAAAACAGGCAAATAACAGTACCGGATCGAAACCGAGAAACACCGGAACCAACATGGGAGCCCATGAGTACAGTGGCGCAAAAATGCTGACCCGCAGATTGGTGGTGTAATTTAATTCTGTCGACGAGTGATGCACGGAATGATCGAGCAGAAAAAAAATCCGCGTATGCGCCAACCGGTGAAAGACATAAAAACAAAGATCGCCCACCAGCACGTGGGCAACAAGCCAACACCCGTCGGGCATCCACGTGCGTAAAGACAGACTGGAATGCAGATGGACAAAATGTGCGATCTGAAGACCAAACCCCAAATTCCAGACGCGAAACAACAGAAAAATCGCCCCACCACACACCAGATTGACGAATATCTCTCGCTGAAAAATACGCCGACGGATCAGCACCAGCAGCAGAATTTCCAGGGGAATCACCACGGTGCCAACCATCTCGATCATGTGCGTGATGGCGTTTACCAATGGCAGTGCTATTTCTTGCGTAAGCGCTATTTCTTCCGTAAACCCTATGTCGCTCACAAATGGTCTTCCACGAACGGTGATCCCAAAGCGCCGGCTCTATGCGGCAACGCTGTTATTGTCGAAAACGGTCAGTAGCTAGTGAATACGTAAACACACGTAAAACATGAATTGTGCGAACTTGAACCTGTCGTTATCCCGGGGACTCGAAGCCGGGCTAAACTGCGAGACAGTATGTAAAAGATGTTGGAGTGACGCTTATGACAAAGCCTACGCCTGCGCCCAAAGGCTGGCTGCTGTGGATGTTGTTGATGGCTCTGCCGCTGGGGGGTCGGGCTGAAATTTATAAGTGGGTAGACGCCAAGGGCCAGGTGCATTTCAGCGATAAGCGCTATGCCGACGACCGCGCCAAACGCATCGACGACGAGCAGCTGCTCACCCAGCAGAACGGCAATCAGTTCACCTTTCAGCCGGAGGCAGATGCCCTGTTGCGGCAGAATCAGGACCAGCCTTTGGGCTTGTCCACCGCGCTTTCTGCGGGCAACTGGAGCCAGAGCGGCACCAGTTATCAAAACGTCAGTGTCATGCGTTTTGAAGTTGGTCCCCTGCTGGAAGAGATGCACCGCAATCCACAGAAAAAATTGCTGCGCGCGACTTTGCATCTCCACGCCAATGGCGACGATAAGCTCTACGGTCAGGGCGTGAGCAACCAGGAGTCCGCCGGGCACTCCAGCAAAGGCGGCGACAACGCGTTCTATCTGAAACCGGTGCATAACAACTTTGAAGAAGCCAGTGTCACCTGGAGCAGCTTCTTCAACCAGAGCAATTACACCCCCAATGCCATCCGCAGTTTGCCGGGTATTGCGGTGCCGGGCAGCGAGGACGATCCGCAAAAAAATTACGAGATCGACGCACTGCCATTGGTGAAGAAGCTGATGGAGGCCAACCTGCGGCAAATCACTCTGGAAATGCGTTTGCAACGTACCTCTGGACGCGCTCAGGTTACTTTTTTCTCCCGTGAGGCAGAGGTGGATAAAAGGCCGAGTTTGCGCGTTGAGCTTTTTAGTGACGAGCCGAATAGCGACGAGCAGCATTAGCGACGAGCCGAATTGAGGAGTCGGCTGGCTTACGCATCGACTCGCTGCCTGGCTAAACCCGCCAGCGCTCCGCCCCGTGGCCGCCGCACCCTGCAGCGCTTGCAGGGATTGTTTGAACTCGGCGGTCAACGGCTCTAAAATCCGCGCTCCTGCGCCTAGCGCGCACCTCTTCCACTCCTTGAATGCGACTCCCCATGGAAAGATTTATCGAACAATCCCTCTACCGCGCGCGCTGGCTATTGGCGCCGATCTACCTGGGGCTCGCCTTCGCCCTGATCGCTCTGATCGTCAAGTTTTTCCAGGAATCGGTGCATCTGATGTTGGGTGTTTTCCATATGAGCGAGGCCAAGATGATTCTCAGTCTGCTGACGCTGATCGATCTGGCCATGGTGGGCGGGCTCATCGTGATGGTGATGATGAGCGGCTACGAGAATTTCGTATCGCAACTGGACCTGGACGGCGAAAAAGAGAAACTCAGCTGGCTGGGCAAAATGGATTCGTCTTCACTCAAAGGCAAAATCGCCGCATCCATCGTGGCGATCTCCTCCATTCACCTGCTGAAAGTTTTTATGAACGTGGAAAACACCGACGAGGCGCACATCTATTGGTACACCATCCTGCACATCACCTTTGTCGCCTCCGCCTTTGCAATGGGTTATCTGGATCACAAGCTCAAGCATAAGTGAGTCAAGAGGACTGCTGCAGAGTCCCTAGTCGGCGATTGCCGTAGTGCTGCAACAACCACTCCTGAAACTCCGCCTCAGGCATGGGGCGGGAAAACAAATACCCCTGAAATACATTGCATCCCAAGGCCTTTAGGCGCTCCAACTGAATGGCCGTCTCCACTCCTTCCGCCACCACTTGCAGGCCCATATTACGCCCGATGGTGATCATGGATTCCACCAGCGGCTCGTGGGCGTTGGTCTCCAGCGCGTCCACAAACGCCTTGTCGATTTTAAGAATGTCCANNCGCGATGGTCATGCCGAAGCGGCGCAATTGGCCGAGCTTGGCGATGGTGTCTTCGATATCGGTCAACAGCGCACTTTCCGTCACCTCCAGGGTGATGTGACTGGGTGGTACGTGAAGTTGCTCCACCGCATTAATGGTCGCGGCGACGAAATCCGGGCGGGCAAACTGCCAGGGTGAGACGTTGACGGAGAGGTGGCCGGTGAACGGCAGGCGATTCTCCGTCCAGCTCTTGCGGTGCTTAAGCGCCGCTTCCAGTACCCAGGCGCCTATGCCGTTAATCAGACCGGTCTCCTCGGCTACTGGAATGAACTCCAACGGCGGAATCCAACCCTGCTCCGGGTGGCGCCAGCGGATCAGTGCTTCGGCGCCCATCAGGTTGCCATCGCCATCGAGTTGTGGCTGATAAAACACATGGAGTTCGTTATTCACCATGGCGGCGCGCAGACCGTTTTCCACCGCCAGGCGATGGCTGACGGAGTCGCGCATCTGCGGCGTAAACAGCTGATAACCGCCGCGCCCCCCGGTTTTAGCACGGTTTAAGGCAATGTCCGCATTGCGGAATACGTCCAATGCGGTATTGGCAAATTCGGGAAACAACACCACGCCAATAGTGCAGCCCAAGTCCAACAAGTGATCGCCCACTTGCACTGGCTGCTCCATCAAGCTAACCAATTGCTGGGTGCAGCGCTCAAGCGCCAACTCCGGCTCCACGCCCAAGTCATTGAGCACCACCGCAAACTCGTCACCACCGATGCGCGCCACCAGCGTGTTTTCGCCAAGATTGTGGCGCAGGCGACGACCGATACAACGCAGCACATCGTCACCTATATCGTGGCCGAGGGCGTCGTTGATGGTTTTAAAGTGGTCGAGATCCATTTGAATAAAGGCGCCGGGCAACGGTGTCTGAGCACCCAGCAAACGGATGACATGCTCGTTGAGCGCGGGGCGATTGGGCAGCCCGGTAAGCGCATCTTCGTATGCCATCTTGCGGATCTTTTGTTCCGCTTCCAGGCGGTGTAATTCGGTGGAGGCGCGGGAGACGAAAATATTGACGATCTCCTGCATCTGCTTCACCTGGTCCATGGGTTTGTTATCCAACACCGCGATCAACCCTATGGCATTGCGATCGGCATCCACCATAGCAGCACCGACAAAACTTTGGGTGCCCAGCTCCCGCAGGATGGGGTTGTAGGGAAATTCCCGCAACAACTGGCGTGGTACCGCGTAAGCACCGTGTTGCAGCACTTTTTCCGAGGGTGTATCGGTGAGCGGGAAAGTGGCATTACTCACCAATTCACCCTCGACGGCGACTGCCAGGGTTTCAATCACCGTCTGTTGCTCCACCACTTTTTTCAGACCGATGTAAACGTACTTTTTGTTGAGCAGGCGTGCCAAATGAATGGCCAATTGGTTGAAGAACACATGACCGGTTTCGGTAGTCACTGCCATAGAGATGGTCTTAATGGCGTTTTCGACGAACTGCCGCTCGGACACATCTTCCAGCCGGACCACGATTTCCTGCAGTTCGCGCTGCTGGTTAAAAATCGGATACAGCTTGAATTTGAGCCAGGCATCGCGTACCAGGTAGAGCGCATCCACCGGCATGCCGGCGGAAAAAAAGAAGGGGCCAAATTCGGCAGAGCGTCCTTGGGAAAGGGTCTCCAGCACTTGGCTTCTGGCCACACCCAACTGCTCCAGAACCGCAAAAAAGCTGACTTTGGGAGGCGCACTCACATCACGGCGCAGCAAGCGCACACTCTCGTCGTTGACCTGCAGGGTTTTGCCGGACAGGTCGACAATGTGCGTGGCGGTGGGGGCCTGCATAAACACCTGGGACAGGCGCTCCAATTTATCCTCGGCCTTGCGTCGCTGACGGATCTCCCCTTCCATTTCCCGTTCGCGAACCTGCAGTTGCCGGCTGTTGCGAGCGGCGTCCAGGGCAATTCGAATGGTCTGCCAAAGCACAAAAGCCGTCATGGCAAAACCGATGAGATAGACGCCCTGCCAAATGCCATAGTCGAGGGCGAGATTGGCGACCACAGTCACGGTGAGCAATGCGAGAAACAATGTTTGAGTGAAGGTATTGGCGCGGCCGATGAATTGGCGAGACTGAATGTTCCACCAGGCGGCTGCGCCCAGAGTTAGCAGAATAACGCCGTGCCAAACCAATGCGCCTCCGCCCGGCGTGCCGCGCAATGCACCAAGACCACCAAGCCAGGCGCTGGATTCTTTGCGAAGCGCGGGAATATCAACGAAATGCAGCGAGAACGCAGAGGCGCGATTGGCCACCACCAGCATCAGCGCCGCCAGCGTAAACAGAAAGATCAGATTGTCCGGCAGGCGGCCACGGTGACGCTGCACCGCAAAATAAAAGCCGGTGGCCAGCAACATTACGGTGGCACAGTCGGTCTGCCAGAGCAGTGCCGTAATAGCGGAAGTTTCGGCCGGCGTCTGATAGTAATAGGCGGACGCCAACTGATAGCCCGCACCACTTAAACCCATCGCCGCCAGCGCCCAGTAAGTGAAACGGTTCTGCGCCGATCGCGCCAGAGCTGCCACCGTTCCCGCCGTCACCCCAACCACCAATAGATAGCCCACGGTGATGTAAAAAAGGAACATCACCCACGGTAAAGTTTCGCTCATACCTGACGTCATAGTTTTGATCGTATCCTTAACCATAGTCCGTCCGCTGTTTGCCGGCCAAAATTGTCGTCGGATGGGAAGCAGAAAACCATGTTGCGCCTATGGTTTTTCTCTTAGCTTCCCGGCTGGAGACCCACGCCGCTTACAGTGCGCGGAGTATACTTGCGCAACTCTCAAGCCCGCCGTCGGAGACCTTATGAGCACCTTCAACACCCTCAGCGAATTTATCGTCGAACGCCAAATGGATTACCCCCAGGCGTCGGGAGAATTCTCCGCGTTGTTTTCTGCGCTGTGTCTTGCCGCCAAGATCGTCAATCGGGAAGTGAATAAGGCGGGACTGGCGAATATCACCGGGCCTGCGGGCGAGTTGAACAGCCACGGCGAGGCACAGCAAAAACTCGACGTGTACACTAATGAAGTGTTTAAAAATGCGCTGGCCGCTCGCGGCGTGGTGTGCGGGTTAGCCTCGGAAGAGGAAGACAGCTTTATTTATTTTGATGGCGAACAAAATCGCCAGGCAAAATATGTGGTGCTGATCGATCCATTGGACGGTTCCTCCAACATCGATGTGAACGTGCCTGTCGGCACTATTTTTTCCATCTATCGCCGCGTCACACCGGTAGGTTCACCGGTGACGCTGGCGGATTTCCTGCAACCGGGCCGTGCGCAGGCTGCCGCGGGCTATGTCATTTACGGCTCGTCCACCATGCTCGTGTATTCCACCGGCCAAGGTGTCAACGGTTTTACCTACGAGCCGTCTCTTGGACTTTTCTGCTTGTCGCACCCGAATATGCAATACCCTCGTGGCGGAGCGATTTATTCGATTAACGAAGGGTTTTACAGCCACTTTCCCGACGGCATCAAAAAATACATTAAATATTGTCAGGAGGAGGATTCTGTAACGCGGCGCCCTTATAGCACGCGATACATCGGATCACTGGTGGCGGATTTTCACCGCAATTTAATTCAGGGAGGCGTGTATCTCTATCCCACGTCGAGCCGTTATCCAGAGGGCAAATTGCGTCTGCTTTACGAAGGTAATCCCATGGCATTTATCGCCGAGCAAGCCGGCGGAAAGGCAATTATTGGCGCAGGCCAGGCCGTGCTTGAGCAATCGCCGCAATCGCTTCACCAACGCACGGCGCTTTATCTCGGCTCCGCGGATATGGTGGATAAAGTCGAAGAATTTTTGCGCGCGTTTGGATGATTGATACGGGATTCCGCCATAAGTAATTCATACGCAAACGCATAGGGAAAAGCATACGGAAATGCCGTTTATATCTTATTTTCGATATAACCAATATTTTCCGTCAGGATAATTGCCGTTGATAATTTCGGTGGGCAGGATCGGCGGCGCCCCTTCTTTGGTATCTGTCTGACCAACCATTACAATAGGCTACGGAGCGCCTGTGCCTCATCCAAGCATCGCTCCCCATCAAAATACGCTTCTGCTGCTGCCCGAGGGCAGTACTTCCCCAAGTATAGGCAAGCGCCTACACAACGAGATGTAAATCACACAATTATGGCGAAATGCATCTTTTGTGATAAAAAAATGCCATCACCCAGTCAAATATAAATAATCATATTAATTGATCATTTCGTCACACTTTAGTTTTTGCGCGATTGACCCCCTTTGGGTCCTATGGTGTCATTCGGACAAGCAGCGGCATCGCGGGTGGACAGATGGCGGATCTCTCCCCCGGCAAGGCTTGGATATTTAGGCGGCCGGCCGCGCATAGATAATAAATAAATGTGACTTATACGGGCTAAATTCACCCTCTCGACAATGCGATCTGCATTGGGGCGAGACCTGCATACGCCTGCGGGCGAATCCCTGTATCAGCACCATTCCGGACCGGCGCAAGTGCGCGTCACCAGTCATTAACAGCAGTGAGCGGACAGAGACACAGTGCGCAGATAGGGCAACGGTGTTCACAATGGACCATAATCTCTTTTTGCACCGATTTATCCAAGGCACCCGATACACCGACATGTACGAGTCATCCCGATTTTATCGCAACGCCGCCGTGCTCTTTGCGTCGCTACTGATCGCCACCGTCCTCGCCGGGCATGTCTGCTTTGACCAGACGTTTTTGGTGGATCGATTGTTACCAGCCCCCAAAAGCGTGTATCCCTGGTTTGCCATCACCACGTCCGATGCCGAACAAAATGGCAATTCCACCATTCAACTGAACGACTCAACCCAAAGCCTGGATTACGAGTTCACGATTTCTGAAGGCGGCGGTGCGCTTCACAGTTTTGCGTCGGTGGATATGGCATTTTTCTCGAACGAGAACTCATCGCGGCTCGCCGACTTATCCAAATATTCTCATTTGCGCTTCAATGCCAAATGCTCACCTAAGAACGTCCTCAGTTTCACGGCGCATACCTTCGATAAACAAGTCACTGATCCTACCAATCCGACCACCTATCGCATTCCCATGACATTTTTTGCTTGTGACGATGAGTGGACTCAGATCGACATCGATTTAAAACATCTGGAAATTCCAGAGTGGTGGCTGAGCAACCATAAACTTCGTCTGTCCGACCGCAGCTATGATCTCAGTAAAACATCCGGTATGAGTTTTGGAATCTCGGTGCAAAGCCCGCGGGACATTCACTCCACGGCAAAAATCGTCGAGCTTGAACTGGTCGGCAGAGATTGGAAATACGCTTACATTTTCGCAGTGATTGCTGCGGCCCTATGGTTGACCTACGCGCTTTGGTTTTTCAAAAGACACACACAAGCGCTGATTGCAGACCTGGAAGAAAAGATGCAAAAAGACCGACCGCTGATTGCGTATCAGCAGCTCTCGGTTGAACCTCATCGCGATAAGGAAAAAAGCGCGGTGCTGCGATATATGGCAACCGAATATGCCAATCCGGATATCAGTCTGGAGACGGCAATTTCCACCATCGGTATCAACCGGGCAAAAATGAACAGCATTCTAAAAGATGAAATAGGTCTCACTTTCAGTGCTTATTTAAATAAATTACGTCTCACCGAAGCTGCTCGGTTGCTCTCGGAAAAATCCGAGGCGAATGTGGCGGAGATCGCATTTTCCGTTGGCTACAATAATGTGTCGTACTTCAATAAATTATTTAAAAATGAATACGGCTGCTCACCGAAAACGTTCAAATCCGTTTATCCGCAAAAAAGCCCTGGTGGCTCAGTCAAATCTCCCGAAGCGGATTAATAATAAACCGCGATTTTCATCACCAAAACATTGAGCAGTCCGTCTCACTCCATTGGCAAGCAACCCCTTTTTTTCAAAGAATTGTACTTCGCTCTGTTGGACCGACCTACCAGCAACGGAGGATCACTCACATCAACCCGAGTACTATTTTTAATGCCTAAATTCCGGCCTTGCTAGAACATTCAGCTATTTAACAAAATAGAAAATTGATTCAAATATTCGCCTTTTTTAACTAATTGATACCCTGCACATCTATTCTCGCGCCACCGATAAGCCTATTTTGACTGCGGACTCATAAACGCTGTGTATGAGCTCAATTCATAATTAAAAGAGTCGATATGCGCTTTCAACACACAATAAAAAACCTGCTGACTGGATTATGGCTAGCAACCGCGCTTGGATTAGCGGCATGCGGTGGTTCAAATGAGACGCCCGGCGGATCGTCATCCAGCAGTTCGTCATCCTCGAGTTCATCTTCGAGTTCATCCTCCTCAAGCTCATCATCCAGCTCGTCTTCGTCGAGTTCGTCATCCGGCGAGATTACGCCGGTGCCGGGAAACCTGCTCAATAATGGGAATGCTGAAAACGGACTGGCACCATGGGTCGCACGGGGAGCGGCGCAAGTGCAACTGAACACCGCGATCAAACGCAGTGGAAACAGCAGTATTTATGTAAACAATCGCACATCCGCATGGCACGGTGCCGCTTACCCCTTGCCACAACTCACGCCGGGCAACACCTACGAATTCCACGCGTGGGTGCGACTACCAGCGGGCGGCACTGCCACCAACGCAAAACTTACCATTCAATATACGGACGCGACGGGCGCGAAATATCCCAACGTCGCATCGGCGAGCCTCACCAGCAACGGCTGGACTCAGCTGCGCGGCAGCTATGTGCACTCCCCTTCCGGAGCCGTAAGTGACCTGCTGGTTTATGTAGAGTCCGATAGCACCACCGCGGATTTTTATGTGGATGACCTGGCCATGACCGGCACCATCGATCCTCCACCCACCCCGCCGGTAGGAGCGGATATCACCGTAAATACCAGCGTCACTTATCAAGTAATTGACGGATTCGGCGGCGCTATGCCCATGTGGGGACAGTCCTCGTGGACCGCTGCGGAAACCCGCACCCTGGTGGGAATGGGTGA
>DJFQ01000021.1:0-2042 GCA_002432095.1 Marinagarivorans sp. UBA5868
AGAGCGTAATACGACTGTATTCTTCAAAATGGAGGTGGCGACTAAGAGGGTACAGGCTAAACGGAAAAAAATTAAAGCCGAACAAGTCGGCTTTAATTTAATACTGCGGAGATTTGGGCGAGGAGGCTATACCCTCGGCCCCCGGCGACCTGCTACAGCAAAGACGATTGCGAGGATGATGCCGACGACAAACAATATCCAGGCGATATTGGTAGCTGTTCCGGCGATACCCGTAAATCCAAATACTGCAGCGATGAGACCGATAACAAGGAATGTAAGAGCCCAACTAAACATATTGATATCCTCCAGGAATTTTCGATGTTTATTTATGACAGAGCTTCTTGTAACTGTCATGATCGGCTCATTGCACTTAGTGTGCCACTTTTAAAAAGGTGGGCGCGGCCTAGGATTTTAGCGGGTTGCAGCGCAGAAGTGTGTTAGAGCGTGGCTATATATCGCGCAGCCGACGCGACGACGGCGAACATAATTACACGACTTTTTACCTTTTGGACATTTTGAGCTTCAAAATCAGAGGGGGTGATGCAAGGCCGGTAAGGTTTTGTTCTTGGGGCACGTTATGGCGCGAGTTATCACTTGATCCAACCAATAGCTGGATGGTTACTCGCCTTCTGTCTTGCCCCGTTTTGCTATAGTATCGCCGCTTTCCTGCGTATTTTTTAACACATCTATAACAGTCAGAGATGGAGGCATATATGAGAGTCGAGGTAGGCGGATTTTTAGGTTTTATTCTTCTTATTTGCGTTGTTTACGCGGTGGTTAAAACAGTGCAGAGTCGTGCCAGCACCGGGACCAAAGTATTGTGGGTTGTGGTTCTACTGTTACTTCCTCTTCTGGGTTTTATCCTTTGGCTGTTTTTCGGCCCGCGATCTTGACCTGGCCGGCTTGGTTTTTCATGGCATGAGATTTGATTCCAGGTCTTCCACTTCGGGGTCGGGCTTATATGACTCCTGTACTTTTATTAATGGGAGACTTCTGTGAAATATTTAGCCGCATTTATTTTGCCATTGATGCTGATGTCATGCGTCAGCGTTCCCAAAGGTATCGAGCCGGTGCGGGATTTTTCTGTGGAACGCTACCTGGGCACCTGGTACGAGATCGCCCGTTTGGATCATAAATTTGAAAGAGGTCTCTCCCACGTCACTGCAGAATACAGTTTGAGGCCCGACGGGCACATTAACGTTAAAAATATTGGGTACTCAGCTGCAGAGGATCGCTGGCAGGAGGCAGAAGGAAAAGCTTCATTTGTAGAAGACAAAACCACAGGCTACCTCAAAGTTGCTTTTCAGTGGCCTTTTTACAGTGCATACGTGGTGTTTAAACTCGATGACAATTACGAGTACGCGTACGTAACAGGGAATGATCGCGATTATCTTTGGTTGTTATCGCGTACCCCCCAGGTGGATGCCAAAGTTATGGCGGACTTTAAAGCCACCGCAGAGTCCAATGGCTTTAATCTCAATAATTTGATTATGGTGAATCAAGTTCCGCTTGATTGATCTCGATAATATGCAACTACCCAGGCGTGCCGCGCGGGTAGTTGCAAACTTTACAATCCTCATTTCTTTTTCGCCTATTTTCCTCTGTAAATACTCCCTTCTGGTTAAAAAATGCTGTGTCGCGCTTGATTTTACTGGAATTTTATCATTTTTAATGATGGCATGATTCTTGAGCAGGCCTGATCGGCATGTGTCCACGTTTGTGCCGCACAAATTTTAAGCGCCGAAATAACAACCAAAGTGGATCGATGGAGTATCACATCGGTCAGATTTCACAAAGGAACAAGGGTATGAACAGCTTCTTCGGTCAAATTTATTCGCGGTATGGCAGACGCTTTCCGATTGGTCAGCTCTTTGAACGAGGCTATTTTTCTCGGCCATTTCCGGCCGGTACAAAAAATTTGCTGTTGTTGTATTGTCCGGCTAATCCAGTGTCCTTCAGTCAGATATACCCCTTCTTTTTTTATGAAGCGGATATCGCCGAACAGTTCGGCGTTAGCATTAGGGCTCTACCTGTGGACCGAT
>DJFQ01000021.1:2122-7248 GCA_002432095.1 Marinagarivorans sp. UBA5868
AAACGACAATTGTTTCGTGACCCAAGGGCCTATCATGCATCAACTTTGGGCGACACCAATTTAGTTGATTACTACAGCAAGCTCTATAATTTGGAAGACGAAGAGCGCCATTTTCATGTGCCGGCGGATTTTTTTCATAAATTATTGCTAGGCCCGGGACTGTTAACCGGATCGTATTTGTTGAATGCATTTGATGCTGGAAAAAATCTTTCCCAACCGAAAACAATTGATCTGCATGCACGCTTCAGCTGCTCTGGCACACCTTGGTATTCTGCTATGCGCAGCGATGCATTACAGGCTTGTAAGCAATTGCCTGCGGCACAAGTGGTATGTGGTAGCGGCGTGTCTCGCAAAGAATTTCTTACAGAACTGGCGCAATCGAAAATGTGCTTCAGCCCTTTTGGATATGGTGAGGTGTGTTGGCGGGATTATGAGGCCGCACTCTACGGCGCATTGTTATTGAAACCTGATATGAGCCACCTGCAAACTAATCCTGATATTTTTGTTAAGGATGAAACATATGTAGCACTTTCCTGGGATTTTTCCGATTTGCAAGATGCGGTGGAATTTTATGTAAACAATGACTATGAGCGAAATCGCATTGTGACCAATGCTCGCCAAGTTATGGACGATTATGTCAATCATCACGGATTTGTCCGTCAAATGACGCCGATTTTCCAACTGGCACAGGGACATATGGTGATGCGCAATTTGCGCCACAAACCCGCTGCACAAGCTCAATGGAATCTGGCATATCGAACTGAAGATATTCCGGTTAACAGCGAGAGTCATGCTTCGGAGCAGCGTTATAGTTTGGATCGCGGGCGGATTTGAGATTTTGAGGTTTGAGGTTTGAGGTTTGAGGTTTGAGGTTTAAGAGTATTCGCGCAGGAATTTGAGAATAGAAGAGGATATGAAGGCCCGCCAAGCGGGCCTGATGTCGAGCATGTCGACGCGGGGGAGATAATTTTATTTAGTGAGGCAAACGGTGCCGAAAAGGGATGAAGTCAAAAACTACTTAATTTTTGCACTTGGGATTTGGTGTCAAAGCCGCTCCAGTGGTCTTCTCTCGCTTCGCGCCAACCGTTCATCCATACCACTCTCGCTTTACCGGAGTCGAACGGACAGGCCGCCCAAGATTTACCCGACATCGCCGCTTGATACCCTTTGGCAAAGGCTTTTTCTATCGGGCTGCGTTTCTGGCTTCTCATTGGTTATGCACCTCTCTTTGGTGTAGTGACAAGTTGGTAACAATTGGTATTACTGCGATTCCCGCAACTTTTAGATTGTTGGGAAAGACCGATTGATTACCGCCGGAAAATATTCAGATCGCCATATGCTTATGTCTTTCGTTGTCTTTGCCGGTGCGACCGACAGGTCAGGACGGCGCATTGAATTACTTCGCGTAACCGTCGAGGTAGTTTGGCTATAAGGTACTGTTCGTATGAGAGTATAATCCCGCCCCATCGTTCCGCTTTGCCTGATTGAAAGGGCCGTCTTAATGGCTGCTAGCCATAATTTGTGAAGATGTAGACAGTTTTGCCTACGCGCGCGTCGATGATCCACCGGGTGAAATGGCGACGAGGCCCTAGTTAAGCAAAGGCTGGCTGCCATGTGAACGAATTAATATTTCTAGCCCCGCCTCCTGATATTGCCATAACTTATTACGACTTGATGACAATGACTCAAAAAACCTTCTTTTTTTCCGCCACCTGTCCGAAAGGACTGGAGGATCTACTCGCCCGCGAGCTTCACCAGCTTTCAGCCGAAGGCATACAAAACTCCATCGGTGCTGTGTATTTTCACGGTGCGTTACGCGTTGCCTATGACTTGTGCATGTGGTCCCGAGTGGCCAATAGAGTGCTGCTACTGCTGAACGATGCGGGCCGTTCACCACCAATCGCCAGCGAGCTCGCCTTGTACTCGGCGGCCGCCGAAATACCCTGGGAAGACCATTTGACGGGCGATACGACCTTTGCAGTGGATTTCGTGGGAACCAACAAAGAGATCACTAATACCCAATACGGTGCTGTGCGCGTGAAAGACGCTATTGTTGATCGTATGAGGACAAAGGTGGGCCGCCGCCCAGATGTTGATAAGTCCCAACCTCAATTAAGAATCCAGGCACGTCTGGCTAAAGGACAAGTTCAGCTCGGCCTGGATCTGGCAGGGGGCAGCTTGCATCAGCGTGGGTACCGATTGGAACAAGGCGCCGCGCCACTTAAGGAAAATCTTGCGGCAGGTATTTTGCTGCGTCTGGGTTGGCCTGAAGCATTGCAGACAGAGGGATTTTTGATAGATCCAATGTGTGGTGCTGGCACCCTGTTGATCGAAGCGGCAATGATGACCCGGGACCTGGCGCCAGGGCTCATTCGTACACGCAACGGCGGACATTGGGGATTCCGCCACTGGTTGGGACACGAGGCCGATGTATGGACCGAAATCGTGGCGGATGCAGAGGCTCGCGCGCAGAACGGGGCTAGACAGGTTGCCGGTATGCAAATGTGGGGGGCAGACAAAAACCCGCGAATGCTGCAGATCGCCAAGACCAATGCGGACCGCGCTGGTGTAGCGGACATGATCGGATTTGGCCAGAGTGACATTGAGCGCTTCGAAAAGCCTTCATTTATGACAGGCGTGGGTTTAATGGTCTGCAACCCACCCTATGGCGAACGTCTCGGCGACGTCGAGGAGCTTAAAGGCACTTATCTGGCCTTGGCGGATATGAGCAAACGCCAGTGTCCAGGGTGGCAGCTGGCGGTGTTTACCGGCAATCCGGAACTCGCGAAGGAAATGCGGCTTCGCCCCAAGAGAATCAACAAATTTTTTAATGGCGCGCTGCCGTGCGAGCTTTATCTGTATGAGCTTTTGTCGGTGGAGCAGGCGACACTCAGACGTGACCGGGATTCGGTTCGCGAGGAAGATTTGAGTGAGGGTGCTCTGATGGTCGCCAATCGTCTTAAGAAAAACCTTCGTAAGCTTGTTCCCTGGCTGAAAACCGCCGATACCAATGCCTATCGGGTTTATGACGCCGACTTGCCCGAATATGCCGCCGCGGTGGATCTGTATGACGGACGGGTTCATGTGCAGGAATATGCTGCTCCAAAAACCATTCCAGACGAAGTAGCACAGCGTCGGTTACGTGAACTGCTCAATGCGGTCGCCTACGTGTTCGCTGTTCCACAGAAGAAAATCGCCCTTAAAACCCGACAGCGGAACCGGGGTTCTCAGCAATATGAAAAACTCGACCAAGGCGGAGAGTTTTTTGTTGTTAATGAAGGGCGGGCAAAATTTTGGGTTAATTTGCGCGACTATCTGGATACCGGGCTTTTTCTCGATCATCGCCCTTTGCGTAAAAGAATAGGGGACGAGGCTTGGGGTAAGCGTTTTCTCAATTTATTTTGCTATACCGCCAGCGCAACGGTGCATGCCGCTTTGGGTGGTGCTGCACAGAGTGTCAGCGTTGACATGTCGAATACTTACCTCGATTGGGCAGAGCGCAATTTTACGCTCAATGCGATCAAGGTTGAACGCCATCAATTAGTACAAGCAGATTGTTTGAAGTGGTTGAACGAGTGTCGGCAAGGATTTGATTTGATCATGCTGGATCCACCGACTTTTTCTAATTCCAAGCGTATGGAAGGTGTGCTGGATATTCAGCGGGATCATGTGGCTTTGATTCGGCGCTGTATGGAATTGTTAAGTGCCAAAGGAAAATTGTACTTTTCCACGAATCTGCGAACATTCAAGTTGAATCTAGCGGAGCTGGATGACGTCATGGTCGAGGATATATCGGCGCAAACTATTGACCCAGACTTTGCCCGCAATGCCAAAATTCATCACTGCTTTTTGATTCAACAGAAATAAGGTTTTGCCATGAGTGACGTGTTCAAATTGAAATGCACCTATGCGCCTGCGGGTGATCAGCCCGCTGCTATCTCCTCGCTGGTGCAGGGAATCGAGGCGGGGCTTGCACACCAAACCTTGCTCGGTGTCACCGGGTCCGGTAAAACCTTTACAATTGCCAATGTCATTGGGCACGTCCAGAGGCCCACGTTGGTGATGGCGCATAATAAAACACTTGCCGCGCAGTTGTATGGGGAGTTCAAGGAGTTTTTTCCAAACAATGCGGTGGAATATTTTGTCTCCTATTACGATTATTATCAGCCGGAAGCGTACGTGCCTTCGTCGGACACGTTTATCGAAAAAGATTCATCTATTAATGAACACATCGAACAGATGCGCCTTTCTGCGACCAAGGCGCTGATGGAGCGTCGTGATGCCATAGTCGTGGCCACGGTTTCCTCAATTTACGGATTGGGTGATCCGGAAGCCTACTTGAAAATGGTGTTGCATCTGGTTCGCGGTGATGAAATCGATCAGCGCAGCATTTTGCGACGCCTGGCGGAACTCCAATACACTCGCAACGACATGGAATTTTTCCGCGCCAATTATCGGGTGCGCGGCGATGTTATCGATATTTTTCCGGCAGATTCTGAAAGTCAGGCCGTGCGTGTCGAATTATTCGACGATCAGATAGAACAGATTTCACTTTTCGATCCTCTCACCGGCGAAATTCAGGCGCGAGTGCCGCGCATGACCATCTATCCCAAAAGCCACTATGTCACACCGCGCAGCAGGGTACTGGAGGCGGTTGAGCAAATAAAAGAGGAATTGCGGGATCGTTTGGAAAATCTGCGAGCTAATAACAAGCTGGTGGAGGCACAGCGGCTGGAACAACGGGTGAAATACGATTTGGAAATGATGCACGAACTGGGCTACTGCAACGGCATTGAAAATTATTCACGATATTTATCCGGCCGTGCACCGGGTGAGCCGCCCCCGACATTATTCGATTATTTACCGCGCGAAGCCCTGTTGGTTATTGACGAATCCCATGTGACGGTGCCGCAGATCGGCGCCATGTACAAAGGCGACCGCTCGCGCAAAGAAACCTTGGTGGAATATGGTTTTCGCCTGCCTTCCGCGTTGGATAACAGGCCACTACGGTTCGATGAATGGGAGCGCCTGGCGCCGCAGATGATTTTTGTTTCCGCAACGCCGGGGGACTATGAGGCAAAACACGCTGCGGCAGTGGTGGAGCAGGTGGTGCGCCCCACCGGCCT
>DJFQ01000021.1:7292-15904 GCA_002432095.1 Marinagarivorans sp. UBA5868
GCGCATGGCGGAGGACCTCACCGAGTACCTGCAGGAACATGGCGTAAAAGTGCGCTATCTGCATTCCGATATCGATACTGTGGAGCGGGTAGAAATCATTCGCGATCTCCGTATCGGCGAGTTTGATGTGTTGGTAGGCATCAACTTGTTGCGGGAAGGTTTGGATATGCCGGAAGTGGCCCTGGTCGCCATTTTGGATGCGGATAAAGAAGGGTTTCTCCGGTCCGATCGCTCATTAATTCAAACCATTGGTCGGGCTGCGCGAAACGTAAATGGGCGCGCGATTCTTTACGCCGATAATGTCACCGGCTCCATGCGGCGAGCTATTGATGAGACGGACCGCCGACGCGGCAAGCAGGTACTGTTCAACCAAGAGCACGGCATTACTCCCCAGGGAATTCGTAAGAACGTCACCGACATAATGGAGGGCGCACGAGTGCCCGGCGCCAAAATAGGCCGTAAGAGGGCAGTGGCAGAGAAACCTGCGGATTATTTGCAAAAGGTGGATCCCAGTAAGGACATCTGGTCACAGATTGCCAATCTGGAGAAGGAGATGCTGGCAGCGGCGAAGAACCTGGAATTCGAGAAAGCCGCGAATATTCGCGACGCGATTCATGAATTGAAGACGCGGGTCGCCTGATAGCAAAGCAAACTGCAGATGGGGTTAACGCAAGCTCCGCCCGACCTAGGATTTACCGTGCGTCCAAATCATTCTTTTACCGCCGACCCCGAGATTAAACCGAACTGGCGGGTGCTGCTTTCCCTGGCACCCTATCTGCGCGAGTTTAAGGGCAGGGTAGTGCTTTCATTTTTGTTTCTCATCAGCGCTAAAGTTGCTGGGGTCGCCATGCCCTGGGTGCTCAAGCTGATCGTTGACGACTTGGATCTCTCCAAATCGGCTGCGGTGGTAGTGCCTGTTTTTTTGCTGCTGGGATACGGTTTGTTGCGATTTGCCTCCGTATTTCTGGGGGAGCTGCGCGATGCCATTTTTGCCCGGGTCACAGAGCGCGCAATGCGCCGGGTGGGACTGGAGGTCTTTCGTCATTTGCATGTATTGGATCTGGATTTTCATCTGTCACGCAAAACTGGAGGGCTTTCGCGGGATATCGAGCGCGGCACCTCAGGAATCAGTTTTCTCCTGCGCTTTTTGCTGTTTAACATTATTCCCACTTTATTTGAGTTAGTGCTTGTCGCGATCATTTTATTTAAGCAGTTTTCTGTCGCCTACTGCTTGACGGTAGTTGTGGCTGTGTTGATTTATATTTTGTTCTCAGTGGTTATCACGGAGTGGCGAACCAAATTCGTGCGGGAGGCCAACGAGCAGGATAACCGCTCTAACACCCGTGCGGTGGACAGCCTTTTGAACTACGAAACCGTTAAATATTTTAATAACGAAGAGTACGAAGCCGAGGAGTACGACCAGCACCTCTCGGCATGGGAGAAATCCCGGCTTAAAAACCGCTTGTCGCTTGCGGCCTTAAACTCTGGCCAAGCGCTGATCATTGCGGCGTCGGTAACAGCCATGATGATCATGGCCGCCCAAGGGGTAGCGGCGGGAGAAATGACGCTGGGGGATTTCGTCATGATCAATGCTTACATGATTCAGTTGTTTATCCCGTTGAATTTTCTTGGGTTTGTTTATCGAGAAATACGCCAGTCATTAATTAATGTAGAGCGTATGTTCGATTTGCTCAGGGTGCGGCCGAAGATAACCGAGTCCAGCCAATCGAATCCGTTTTTAATCAAGGGAAGTCGCAGTGTCGCACTGGAATTTCGCGATGTTTCGTTTGCTTATCACCCGGACCGGCTTATCCTGCGCGATGTCAGCTTTTCTGTGGCGCCGGGGCAAAAAATTGCGATCGTCGGTGCGAGTGGCGCGGGCAAGTCGACCATCGCCAAGCTGCTGTTCCGTTTTTACGATCCAGATAGCGGCGGAATTTATTTAAATGGCGAGAATATCCGTGACATTGCGTTGAACGATTTGCGTCGCCAATTTGGCGTGGTGCCGCAGGACACAGTGCTATTCAACGATACAATTTATTACAACATTGCCTACGGCAACCCATCCGCAGATGAGTCACAGGTGCGTCGCGCGGCGGAAGCTGCCCACCTCCAAGACTTCATCAATCAATTGCCCAAAAAGTACGACACCATGGTGGGTGAGCGAGGGTTAAAAGTATCCGGCGGAGAAAAACAACGTATCGCCATCGCGCGAGTTTTATTGAAAAATCCTCCTGTGCTCCTTTTTGACGAGGCGACATCCGCCTTGGATACAGAGGCGGAAAGGGTCATTTCCGCTGCTCTTGATGAATTGGCCGAGCGCCATACGGTTCTGGTTATTGCGCATAGGCTCTCCACAGTGATGAATGCGGATCGTATTCTGGTGTTGCATCAAGGACAGGTTGTTGAGCAAGGGACGCATACAGAGCTATTGGCGTTGCGCGGATATTATTGGTCATTGTGGCAGCACCAAAGAGATGACCAAAGCCGTAAATCGTCACCTGAGGAAGGGTGAGCATGAGTTATGTATAAAGAGTCGACACTTTGTTGGAAAAGAAAAAAACATTCGAACGCTATGGCTAAAGTCTCACAAAACGACGGGCATAAATCGGTTGAATCCGCTGGTCCGCCTGGATAATATGGCCGCCAGCACTGATACACAGTGTCCGCCACTCATATACGAAGGAGCATTCATATGGCAATTTATATCGAATTCGAAGGAATTAAAGGCAACGTTACTGCAGAAGGTTTTGCGGACCACATCAAAGTGTTGTCGCTCAACTTCGGTGTCAGTCGCGGAATCTCCATGGAAGCCGGTCACATGGCCAACCGTGAAGCAACTCGCCCTAGCTTGAGCGAAATCACCTTCACCAAGATGGGCGATATCTCCAGCACCCCGCTGTTCAAAGAATCCGTCACTGGCTCCACTGGTAAAAAAGTTAAGATCAAATTCGTACAAACTGGCGCTGACAAAGTGACCACTTTTATGGATTACGAACTGGAAGATTGTTTGGTTAGCAGCTACTCCATTTCTGCAGGCGGTGACAGCGATCCGGTTGAGTCCATCAGCCTGAGCTTCGCTAAACTGTTGGTTAACTACCACGACTACGACAAGAAAAACGCTGGCAAGAGCCCGCAGCGCGCTGGTTACGACCTCACCACTGCAAAGCCCCTGTAATCGTTATTTGCTACCCCAAAGCCCGCACTTCGCGGGCTTTTTTATTTCCTGCATACCGATAAGCCAATGGCGTGTCAGGTGATCGACCATATGCCCGCCGTTGCTGCGATTAAACATACCGCAGATCGGAGACTTAAGTCCATCTATGGCACTGATACAACCCTTATCTATACTTGATTCATATCGGCTTCGTACCTTCGCGTAAACATCCCGCATTTGTCAGAACATTTGGACAGACTGGCATCCAGACTCTGTTCCGCAAAAAAACGTGTAACCAAAAAAAGAGAGATAAATGAGACTATTCGTAGCTCTGCGCTTGCTCAGTGAGCAACATGCTAAGGCTTTTGTCGAGGCGGCAAATCATTTGGGTTTGCCGACGGGACATCTTATTGATGCCAATGTCGGGCGGCGTCATCCAGCGTTAAAAAATATTTGTTCCTATTTGATTTCTTCTGGTGCGTTGCCAGAAACTCGTAGGGAAAAAGCAAACCCTCAGGTGGACAGCGAAAGGGAGGTCGACCTGCGCCTTTACTGGTGCGAAATTGATACTGAATCATCTGCGGATGAATGGAGCGCGAGACAAAGAGTGGAAATGGTCGTTTCCAAGGATGAATTTACAAAATTTACCGCGTCCATCCGTTATAAAGCCGGCGCGGATTATGTCATTGCCTGTGAAAAATATGCTCACGCCTTTATTCATATGGGCGAGCCGAGCTTCAAGTCCTCCCATCAATCCGCTGGCCAGGCGGCCTGACACCCCTACCGTCAGNNGCCGAAGACGATTTGGTGACAGCAGGGGGATTCGGGTGTAAAAGAGGCGGGAAAGCTCAGGGTTGCTAAACTTCTCTTGTTAAGAGCTGAAGACGTCTCCTCCAATGCCTGACGGTCCAGAAACAAGCGAAGCTGAAAGACTAGAAGCGTTGTGCGCGCTGAACCTGCTGGATACACCACCAGAGGAGCGCTTCGATCGCATTACGCGCTTGGCGGCGCGCTTTTTTGAGGTGCCGATTGCATTAGTCTCCTTAATCGACGAACAGCGTCAATGGTTCAAATCGAAATATGGAATCGAAGTACCGGAGACACCGCGCGATCATGCTTTTTGTGACCACGCAATCCGCGGCGGCGAGGTTTTGGTGGTGGAGGATGCCAATGCCGACCCTCGGTTTTACGCTAATCCATTGGTCACAGGTCCACTCGGTATTCGATTTTACGCCGGTTATCCAGTTAACAGCCCGGATGGCCATATCCTCGGCACCCTCTGTTTAATCGACCACAAGCCCCGCACATTCGCTCCGTCGCAGATCGCGTCTTTGAAGGATTTTGCACGGCTGATTGATGAGGAAATTGCCAAATCCCACGTAGCCAACGCAACGCTCATTCGGCAGAAAGCGCTACGCGAAAGCAGAATTCGTTTTCGCGCGACTTTTGAGCAGGCGGCCGTAGGTATTGCCCATGTGGGGCTCGACGGCCGGTGGTTGCGAGTGAACCAAAAGCTATGTGAGATTGTGGGATATAGCAAAAAAGAGCTCGAAACACTTACGTTTCAGGATATTACTTTTGCGGATGACGTGAGTGGTGATGTTGAGCTGGTTCAGCAGCTGATCGTAGGGAAAAGAACAACTTTTACATTGGAAAAACGCTACGTTCATAAATCCGGAACCCTGGTGTGGATTAATCTCACCGTGTCTATGGTCAAGAAATTGGATGGCCAACCGGATTATTTTATTGCGGTGGTGGAAGACATAGCCGCGCGTGTCGGCGCGCAGCGAGAGCTAACATTATTGAATGCGGAACTGGAGCGTCGCGTCGAAGAAAGAACACTTGATCTTGAAAACCGTAATCAGGCGCTCGCAAGTGAAATCCTCAGCAGAAAACGTGTTGAGAATTTTTTGAAGCTCAATGAAGAGCGCATCAGAACCATTATTAACGGGTCATTGGATGCTTTTATCGCCATTGATGAGCAGGGCTTAATTACGGATTGGAATAGCGCGGCGGAGACACTTTTTGGCTGGAGCCGAAAAGAAGCGATCGGCAAAACGTTGAGTGAAACCATTATTCCTCCTCAGTACGACGAGCTGCACCGTGGCGGCATTAAACGATTTATTGATACCGGACATGGCCCGGTGATTAATCAGCGGATAGAGCTACCCGCCCTAACTAGAGGAGGTGCACAAATACCGGTTGAGGTGGCGATAAGCGCCTGCGAAATCAATAATCGGCATTATTTTTCCGCTTTTTTGCATGATATTTCCGGTCGAAAAATGGCAGCTCAGGCGCTGGCGGAAAAACAACGACTTCTGGACACCATTACCAACAACGTACCGGTATTGATTGCGTATTTGGATCGTGATTTACGCTATCGTTTTGCCAACCGCCAATATCGGGATTGGTTGGGCGTCGATCACGAAGCCATGGTGAATAAAACCGTCGCAGAGGTCTTTGGCGACCACTTCTTTAATCATCGCAAAGAATATTTGCGTCGTTGCATCGCAGGCGAAATGGTGCGATTTGATATTGAATTGGATAATCCCTATCGCATTGTGGAATCCATCTATATCCCCGATCGCAAGGATCAGGAGGTGATTGGGCTTTATTTGTTAACCACGGATGTCACAGCAATACGTCAACATGCAGCTCAATTGTCTGCAATGGCCAGAGTGGATCCGTTGACGGGACTATGGAATCGCCGCAGTTATGAGGAAAAGCTGCGCGAGACCATTGCACGAGGTACCCGCAGCGGCCATCCTCTGGGATTGCTTTTTCTTGATGTCGATTATTTTAAAAAAATCAATGATACCCTCGGTCATGCCGGTGGCGATGCCGTACTTAAGGAGTTTGCATTGCGGCTAAAAGCTTCCGTAAGGACGACGGACAGCGTCTTCCGTCTCGCTGGCGACGAGTTTACGGTGATTTTGGAAAACGTGAAAACAACGGCAGATGTCGAGTTGGTTGCTCAGAAAATTGTGGGTGTTATGCGCACGGCATTTTTGGTGATGGGGCGGGAGTTTAGTGTAACTACCAGTGTCGGCGCCGTATTCTCTCAGCCATCGCGAACCACCCAGCCTGAGACATTAAGTCAATTAGCCGACGAAGCGTTATATGCGGCAAAAGGAGCGGGACGCGATGGGTATGTGTTTTCAGCAGGCAGGTGACAGGCAGGTGATATGGCTCAAAGCGAACAGTTATAAAAACCCGTTGTTATACTTCAAAAATTCTTTGTTACAGCTTTTAAAAGCCCTAGTACGGTTTTCAGTTCTCGTTACAGCTTTCAGTTATTGTTACAGCTTTCAGTTATTGTTACAGCTTTCAGTTATTGTTACGGCTTTCAGTTATTGTTACGGCTTTCAGTTATTGTTACGGCCTTCAGTTATTGTCGCTCCAGCCAGACAATTTTAGTCTGCCCGCCAATTCTGCCGAATTGACACGCAAACCAAATAACATCTGTCTGGAGCGACGACTTAATATTGCCTGGATTGGCAAGGCTGGTCTGTTTGCGAGGTCACATTTTTGACCTCGCGATCTAAGTTGGCGGCGGTGGAACTTTAATAAAAATTAAATGTGAAAAGGATAGGCGATCCTGTAGATGTCACCACGGGTTCATTGCGAGTCAAGCTAAGAGGGGATAAACATGACAGCGGGAAAAACACGCGCAGAGTCTGATACGTTGGGAGTTATTGATGTTCCCGAAGATTGTTACTGGGGCGCTCAAACGCAGCGCTCCATAGAGAATTTCCCAATTGGTGATCAGCGTTTCCCCCCTTTGCTAATCCGCGCGTTGTTTATGATCAAAGCGGCGGCGGCGCGGACCAATATGCGTCTGGGCAANNACCAATTTCCGTTGGTGGTGTGGCAGACCGGTAGCGGTACACAAACCAATATGAATGCCAATGAGGTAGTGGCCAACCGCGCCAACGAACTCGCTGGACAGGCGAAAGGCGGAAAGTGGCCGGTTCATCCAAATGACCACGTGAACTTATCCCAATCCTCAAATGATGTTTTTCCAACGGCTATGCACATTGCGGCTGTGATGGCGCTGCAGGAGCGTCTTCAGCCGGCGCTACATGCCTTGAGTGTGAGCCTGGATGAACGCGGCAAAGCATTTTCATCTATCGTCAAAATAGGCCGCACTCATATGATGGATGCAACACCCTTGACCTTGGGTCAGGAATTTTCTGGCTATGTGGCACAGCTGGAGCTGGCGCGACTCAGTCTAGAGCAGGGGTGCCATGATCTTTTTGATCTGGCCTTGGGCGGCACTGCGGTTGGCACCGGTTTGAATAGTCATCCAGAATGGGCGGTGAGTGTCGCGTTGGAAATCGGCAAATACACGGGTTTACCGTTTCGCAGCGCGCCAAATAAATTTATGGCGTTGTCGGCTCACGACGCGTTGTTAAAAACCAGCGCAGCGCTGCGACAATTGGCGAGCGCGCTTCTGGTTATCGGCAACAACTTGCGAATGTTGGCGAGCGGCCCGCGGTGTGGTTTGGGTGAGTTGGTTTTGCCGGCGAATGAGCCCGGTAGTTCAATCATGCCGGGCAAGGTGAACCCCACGCAGATCGAGGCGTTGACCATGGTGGCGGCGCAGGTTATCGGCAACGACACTGCGGTTTGTGTGGCGGCGTCCCAAGCACATTTACAGTTGAACGTCTTTAAACCTGTGATCATCCACAATGTATTACAGTCCATCGACCTTTTGGCCGGCGCTTGCAACAGCTTTCGTCTGCGCTGTGTTGACGGAATGAAAGCAAATGAAGAAGTCATTAAAGATCATCTGCACAATTCGCTGATGCTAGTGACCGCCTTGGCTCCTAAAATCGGTTACGACATGGCTGCCGCCGTAGCAAAACAAGCCTATGCAGAAAATAAAACCTTGTGGGATGTGGTGCGGGAGAAAAATCTGATGGATCGGGAAACATTCAATACGTTAACCGATCCGACTCCTATGATCGGACCAGGAGACTGATTTTGCCCCTCCCTCTGGCAAGGGGGAGGGGTTGCTATTTCATTCCTTCGCCAATTGCCGCAGGACGTAATGCAATATCCCGCCGTGGCGGTAGTATTCCCATTCAACGGCGGTGTCGATGCGCACTTGTGCGGTGAATTCTTTTTTCTCTCCTGTTGTTGATGCGGCAGTCACTTTCAACTCCCTCGGTTCACCTTTTACCGCTTCGATACTGAAAAATTCGTCGCCATTTAATCCTAGTGTTTCTGCGCTTTCGCCCGGCATAAATTGCAGTGGCAGAACGCCAAAACCCACCAGGTTGGAGCGGTGGATACGTTCGAAGCTCTGCGCAATCACCGCCTTGATGCCAAGCAGATTAGTGCCTTTAGCAGCCCAGTCCCGACTGGAGCCCGTACCGTATTCATGACCTGCTAGAACGATCAGGGGAACTTTGTCCGCAGCGTAGCGCATGGCGGCGTCGAATATGCTGGT
>DJFQ01000021.1:15927-21757 GCA_002432095.1 Marinagarivorans sp. UBA5868
CGCACCATCACTTCGTGATTGCCGCGGCGGGAGCCATAGCTGTTGAAGTCCTTTGGCTCCACCCCGCACGCCATCAAGTATTCGCCCGCAGGGCTGTTCTTTTTGATCGAACCTGCCGGTGAAATGTGATCGGTGGTGATGGAGTCGCCCACTTTAACCAGACAGCGTGCGTTGACGATGGCGTGGGGCGGTTCGACTGCCATTGTCATGCCTTCAAAGTACGAGGGCTGTTTGACATAAGTGGACTCGGGCCAGGAGTACACCTCGTCTTCAGGAACGGGCAGTGCGCGCCACTGATTGCTGCCGGCGAACACATCGGAATACTTTTCCCGGTAGAGCTGGGCGGAGATATTACGGGCGATGCTGTCGCTGATTTCTTGCTGGCTTGGCCATATGTCGCTCAGAAAAACCGGGTTATCGTCACTGCCGGTGCCTAGGGGTTCGCGGGTCAAATCTATATTCATATTGCCGGCCAATGCATAAGCCACCACCAGCGGTGGTGAAGCGAGATAATTGGCTTTTACGTCCTGGTGAATCCGTCCTTCAAAATTGCGGTTGCCGGAAAGTACTGCAGCGACCAGCAGATCCGCCGAGCGCACAGCGTTTTGCACCGGCTCCGGTAGCGGCCCCGAATTGCCAATACACGTGGTGCAGCCAAAGCCGACAATGTCAAAACCCAGTTGCGCCAGAGGCTCTAGAAGACCGGCTTTTTCCATATAGGCCGGCACCACCTGGGAGCCGGGCGCAAAGGACGTTTTAACCCAAGGCTGCACCTGCAAGCCGCGGGCACGAGCATTGCGAGCGAGAATGCCTGCTGCGATGAGAACCGCCGGGTTGGAGGTGTTGGTACAAGAGGTAATGGCGGCGATTACAACTGCACCGTCCTGCAGCAGTGCTGAGCGTTCATTCAGCTCGATTTGCACCGCGCCGGCTTCTTTCGGATTGTTACTGTCGATGGCGGTTTGTCCGCCTTCTGTCTCAAAACGATTTTGCGAACTGCTGGCAAGCTTGGTTTCCCGTCGCTCCGCCTCAGCGGTTTGCAACTTGTGAAACTCCTCTGCAACCGCATGGAGAGCGATGCGATCCTGTGGCCGTTTTGGCCCTGCGAGGCTCGGTTCAACAGCACTTAAGTCGAGTTCGAGGATTGAGCTGTAAGTCGCATCGGGGGTAGTGTCGTCACGCCAGAATCCCTGGGCTTTGGCGTAGGCTTCCACCAGATCGATCTGGCGTTGGTCGCGGCCGGAAAGTGCGAGGTAGTTGAGCGTTTCCCGGTCGACGGGGAAAAGGCCGCAGGTCGCGCCGTACTCCGGCGCCATATTGCCGATGGTCGCCCGGTCCGCCAGGGGCAAATGGTTGAGGCCTGGACCGAAAAATTCGACGAATTTGCCCACCACACCGGCTTTGCGCAGCATTTGGGTTACCGTGAGCACCAAATCGGTGGCGGTGGCGCCTTCGCGCAAGCGTCCAGTTAGGCGGAACCCCACCACTTGCGGAATCAGCATGGTGATTGGCTGGCCAAGCATTGCTGCCTCGGCTTCGATACCACCAACCCCCCAGCCGAGCACGCCCAACCCATTGATCATAGTAGTGTGGGAATCGGTACCGACCAGGGTGTCCATAACCAATAGCGTTTTATCACCGCGGCGCTCGTGCATCACTACCTGGGCCAGGTATTCCAGATTGACCTGGTGAACGATGCCGGTGCCCGGCGGTACCACGCGAAAATTGGCGAAGGCTTTTTGGCCCCAGCGCAAAAATTGGTACCGCTCACTGTTGCGTTCGAATTCGAGTTCAATATTGCGGGCGAGGGCATCAGGACTGCCAAATTCATCGACCATTACCGAATGGTCGATGACCAGATCTACTGGCCCCAGGGGATTAATTTTGGCGGGATCGGCGCCCAGTTGTCGCATGGCCGCGCGCATGGCGGCAAGGTCAACCACGGCAGGAACACCGGTAAAGTCCTGTAACACCACGCGGGCGGGGGTGAAGTTAATTTGGTAGTCCGGCTCGGCATCCGGCTGCCACGCCAGCAGAGCGTCTATATCTTGTCGCGTCACATTGACGCCATCCTCTTTGCGCAGCAGATTTTCCAGCAGAATTTTCAGGGCGTAAGGAAGGCGTTTAACCTGTTCCTGGGGCAGGGCCGCTAACGAAAAATAGGAATAGTTCTGGCCTCCGCTGGCGATTTGCGTGAGAGCGTTAAAACTGTTTGCCTGATGTGTCATAAGGGTCACCTCCGGTGTTTTTACGGCAAAAACCTGACGGCCCGGTGCGACCCG
Source organism: Marinagarivorans sp. UBA5868 (assembly GCA_002432095.1). Lineage (GTDB taxonomy): Bacteria > Pseudomonadota > Gammaproteobacteria > Pseudomonadales > Cellvibrionaceae > UBA5868. The sequence goes on from DJFQ01000021.1 coordinate 18,210, forward strand.
TCCGCATGGTTGCTGATCTGACCTTGTTTGAGACCGCTATACTCAAAAAAAAGTATAGGGGTGTCTGTTCGGAAGCCACCGTACCATTGGAAATTTCGGTATAACGTCGCCCCTAAAAACCTGGGTGTTCGCCAGCCAAAAAATGGGGTGAGCCCGCCGTCGGTTAATGTTTAGCTTTATCAGCCAGTTAGCAAGGTCTATTCCTGCATGTCGTCTCTCAATAGAGCCTTTGAACATCGCACGCCCCAGCGCAGTTGGTTGCGGAAAACCCTCAGATGCTCGCAGGCGGAGGCTGTCGCGTCTTCCACCATGACGGCAACTGGCGATAACTTTTTTAACGCGTTTGCTGTTTATCTACAGGCAAGCATTGTGCAGATGGGCTGGTTGACGGCATTTCCCCAGTTTTTTGGTGCGTGTTTTCAATTGTTGTCCGTTTGGCTGGGCGCATATATGCGGCGTCGATTGTTGATTGTCACTTTCGCTGTTTTACAGGCGCTGGTGGTGGCGGGTATGGCTGTTTTGGCGCTGTTTCATCCNNGCCAATGTCATTCAGCCCCAATGGCGCGCGTGGATGGGTAGCCTTGTGCCACGCCGCCGCCGGGGCGTATTTTTCGCCGCGCGTACCCGCCTCACCATGGCTACCGCCCTGGTGGTGTTTCTTGCCGGAGGCACCATGCTCAGCGTGAGTGAAGCTTCGGGCAAAGCCTGGCTGGGATTTTTGCTGCTCTTTGGGTGTGCCGCGATGGGCCGGCTAATATCGGCTTGGCTGTTGTGGGAAATGCACGATCCAGATCCGCACCCGCCGGTGGCCCAGTCGCGCCAATTCGCGGATACCATGCGGCATACGCTGCTCTCTTTAAAGGACAAAACCTTTCGCAACTACAGTTTGTTTGTCGCCGGCATGCAGGGAATGGTTGCTATATCCGCGCCTTTTTTTGCGGTGTATATGCTGTCGGAGCTGAAGTTTTCCTATTTGCAATACAGTCTGTGCAGCATTTCTTCCATCGCTACTCAGTTTGTTACCCTGAATTTTTGGGGGCGGATGAGTGATCGCTTCGGCAATCGACTGGTTATGGTGATCACCAGTTGTATTCTTCCGACTTTGCCGTTGTGGTGGCTGATATCGCCCAACTTTTATTATCTCTTGTGCGTTCAGGCACTATCGGGATTTGCGTGGAGCGGATTTTCACTCAGTACGGCCAATTATCTCTATGACATCCGTCCACACCGTACAAATTTTGCGGGGTATGCGGCGATGCAGTCGGCGATAGGCGCAACCTTGGTTTTTGTCGGAGCGCTATTTGGCGGCTATCTGGCTGAGGCGGCACCCGATATACGGAAGCATTTACCTTTCGAACTCGGCAGTGCAATTTTTGTAGTGTTTATCTGCAGTTCGTTATTGCGCAGTCTGGTCGCGGTTTGGTTTATTCCGCGAACCGTGGAGCCGAGGGTCCGCCATCATCCGCACTTACTTAAGGTTGTCTATCGCGTGGCGCGCTTCAATGCGATTTCGGGTATGGTGCTCGATTGGTTGACGGTGACAAGCCGCAAGGATGAAGCTGAGCGTAAATGACATTCGTCAGATTTCAGATTGACCTGGCGAAGGTCTTCTTTTGTTTTTGATTGGTTTTCGATAGACGGTTTTGAGCAGCGATTAGCTTCTTGCATTAACATTTCTCGATTAAATAGCGCCAGTAGCGTCGCGGCATATGGCGCAAGTGAAGTTTGGGATTTCTGCGCTCTTGAATATTCACCGCATGAAAGTAACTTACCCAAAGCTGCTGATAGAGATCCTCTTTTTCATCCTGCCATTGACCGTCATGGCGAGCTGGCGATATGGCCAGCAAGGGATCATCCGATTCTAAAAAGCGAGTCGTCTTTAAATCATAATAAAGAGCGTAATGACGCAGCGTATCCAGAATCAACCATGGTTGGTCGGCATAGCGCTTTTCGAAATGCGAGCCGATCAGCGGCAGCACATTAAAATCCGGATTAATCGCCGCCTGGAATATCCCCTCGACGGATTTTTGAAAGCGGACGAAAGCGTGCATACGATGAACTTCCCGGCCGATCATTTTTTCAATGCGTAAAGCTTCGGCAATATGCGGGTTGGCGTAATTGCCAAGGATGTTTTCATGGCTGGCCATAACAGTTTTAATAAAGCACAAAATGGCCATTTCAAACCGGGGCAGCTCGGACAAGAACATTTTGTATACCAGTAGTGCTGCACGCCCATCGCTGCACTGATTCAGCCCGTACAGCACCCGCTCAACCCTTGTTTCATCCGCATCAACGCGCCGGATCTCGTCCAACAGGCCGAACTGACAATGTCTTTCGTCAATTATGTTTATCGGCAAAACTTTGTCGGTAAAAATCTGAAAAATCGTGCTCAGAAGCCCCTCAAAACTCCCGTCATAAACGTAAATGGTCATCCAAATAAGCTCATTTGTGGCGAGGTTCGTGGTGTATCCAGAGCAAGAATCCGTGCCCGTATAACGGAGGGCTGCTGCTCGCCTGGCGACGTGGCTATTCCGGGACATTTAATGAAGTAACGCGCGCGTTTGACCACGACTCCTATGGCTTGCAAATGATCCAGGCGCAAACGTTGATGTTGCCTGGACGAGACAATTTTTTGCGCGGATTTAACGCCGATGCCTGGCACACGCAAGATTCGCTCGTAATCGTCGCGATTAATGTCCACAGGAAACTGCTGCGGATTTCGTAGCGCGTAACTTAACTTGGGGTCTACCTCGAGATCTAGATCTGGATTTTGCGGGGTAACAATTTCACCCACCGAAAATCCATAAAATCGCATTAACCAATCGGCCTGGTAAACGCGATTTTCCCGTACCAATGGCGGTGCTTTTACTTGCGGAACACGGTTATCGGTCGCAATTGGAATGTAACCTGAATAATACACTCGCCGGAGTTTTTGTTTTTGATAAAGGTTGTCCGCCAAATGCAAAATTTGCAGATCATTCTCCGGCGATGCGCCGACGATCAGTTGTGTGCTTTGGCCAGCTGGCAGAAATAATGGTGTCTTGCGGATTTTCGGTTTTGCGTCTTGATATTGCGCTTTTTCTTCCGCTAAATAATTCATCGGTTTGATTATGTCCGGATAGTTTTTTTCCGGCGCCACTTTTTGCAAGCTTGGTTCGGAGGGGATCTCGATGTTGACGCTCAAACGGTCAGCCAAAAGGCCGGCTTCGTGCAGTAATTCCGGACTCGCACCAGGAATGGCCTTTAGGTGAATATACCCATTAAAGTTATGTTCTCGCCGCAGCATCCGCGCAACGCGAACCAATCGCTCCATGGTGTAGTCCGCATTTTTAAAAATACCGGAGCTGAGAAATAAACCTTCGATGTAATTACGGCGATAAAAGTTGATCGTCAAATCAACCACCTCTTCCACGGTAAACGCGGCTCTGCGCACGTCATTGCTGCGTCTGCTCACGCAATACGCACAGTCATAAATGCAGTGATTGGTGAACAATATTTTGAGTAGCGAAACGCAGCGGCCATCCTCGGTATAACTGTGGCAAATACCC
>DJFQ01000021.1:21800-21940 GCA_002432095.1 Marinagarivorans sp. UBA5868
CGGAAAGTCAAATGGATTTCTGTGTCGGTAGGTAGAGGATGCGGCGGAGTAGGGCTGTGGAGGGCCTGCACATGTCAATCATTGGTGGCTAAGGTGAGGCATTCCTCCGCTGATTTTGATGATGAGAGCACTCTTATCAT
>DJFQ01000021.1:22009-22554 GCA_002432095.1 Marinagarivorans sp. UBA5868
CGGCCCTGCGTCAAGGCAGGTCCGTTGACAAATTTGGCGCTTGATACGGCATTTTTTCCAATCCCATCTACACTCAAAAACAGTCGCGACGCCTCTCGTTTGAGGCGCGCCGATCCGCCCATTTCGGGCCGGTATAACCCGTTCACCGGATTTCAGGAAGTACCCATGAACTCTCCACTGTCTTCTTTGTTCCTAAGCCCCTGTCGCTGGTCTATCGTCGCTATAAGTGTGTTGGCATTTGCCGCGTGCTCGGACAATAAATCGAATCCGCCGCCTGCTACGTCGAGCGCGTCCTCTAGCAGTTCATCGTCGAATTCATCGACCAGCTCGTCCAGTAGTTCGAGCTCATCTAGTAGTTCCAGCTCCAGCGCGTCGTCTACGACGTCGTCCAGCAGTTCGTCCACTGGGACACCGAGCAGCTCGTCATCTTCATCTAGCTCGTCCAGCAGCTCATCATCGAGTTCTTCAAGCAGCTCGTCTTCAAGCTCCTCTTCCAGTTCATCGTCGAGCTCCTCCAGTAGCTCCTCTGGAGATGCAGTGGCCGG
>DJFQ01000021.1:22609-23800 GCA_002432095.1 Marinagarivorans sp. UBA5868
TGGCGAGCTATATCGAACTGAATATGCCGCAGGGAACGCCGGAAAACTGTGATGCCGATTGCGCCGCAGACGTGGCCGCATACCTGTGGAGTTATAAGCGGGAAAATGTAATTGCGGACGGTGGGTTTGAAGGCAGTATGTTGAGCGGTTGGACTACTTGGAATGCATCAGTACTGGCTTTATCAAGCGCATCATCCTATTCCGGCGAGCAAAGTCTCTCAATAACGGGGCGCGCCGACGATGGTGCCTATGCGGTGTTCAATGTGACGTCGCTAGTTACCGCCAATACCACCTATATGGTGAGAGCCCAAGCCAGGCACACGGGCATGGCAGCTGATACGCTGCGCCTCGCGGCGAAAGTGTCATGCGAAACCCCTCCAGCGGAGCACAATGAGTATCCATGGCTTCACCATGTGGAAAACGTGCCCATGAATCAGTGGACATTGCTGACCGGCGAATTGGTGATTCCTGACTGTGAAGTTGTCGACGTGGCAATCTTTTTCGAAGGAACGACCGCCGAGGTAAATGTATTTCTCGACGAGGTTTACCTAGTACCACCCGGTGGCGCGCAGGAGCCAGAGCCAGAGGTCAATTTGATCGCGAATGGAGACTTTGAAACTGACACTGCGGGGTGGTTCTCATTTGATGATGTCGCCGCTTTAAGTGCGTCCACAGATGAAGCTAACTCGGGTTCCCGAAGCTTACTCGCCGATCGCTCCGGTGCTAGTAGTACAGGAGGATTTGCGGCGACCGATTTGACGAGCTTGATTGCCGGTGGTTCATCGTATGCGGTGACGGCTTGGGCAAAACACATGGCGGCAGGACCAGATACGCTGCGTATGGCGGCAGTCATTGAATGCACGACCCCTCCTGAGGATCACAACGCGTACCCCTGGTTGCATAGCGTGTCCGAAGTTCCTGCCGACCAGTGGACTCAGCTGAGCGCTTTATTGGAGATCCCCGACTGTGGTCCAACAAATGTGTTGGTGTATTTCGAGGGTACAAGTGCCGGGGTCGATGTATACATAGACTCAGTGTCGGTCACGGCTCAGTAATTATCGTTAGTTTATAAGGATAAATATACGCGGCGGCCATGTGTAAAAAGGCCGCCGCGCTTGTTTCGCAAGGATGCTATCCAGCTTTTATTTCCCCGCCCCCTGGCGCAGTGCATCCAAGGTTTGTTGATCGAAC
>DJFQ01000070.1:0-614 GCA_002432095.1 Marinagarivorans sp. UBA5868
TGATGCGGATTGGTTCTAACTTAAAACTGCGTGAAGAACATCCAGGACTCCCTTGGTACCCAAGAGTTTAAGCCATCACTGCCGCTGCCTCCATCGTGTGGCGCCGGGTCGTGGCCGCCATTAAAGGTGCAGACTTTAACGGGATAATTATCCTTACAGCCCTGGTAGTTGTAGCAGATGTGCCTGCTGGGGCTAGAGGAATTCCAGGTTGGAATGGTTGCAGCTGTGCATCCGTTATCCCTAGCGCGCTGCTCCCCGATGTATTTGGCACCTCTGCCGTTGCCGCCATCCCATGGGGTGGTGCCATCGCTCATACCGGTAACGCTCATCCAAGCAATAGGATCGCGCGGTATCGGATTGGGCAGCCAGATATTGTAGTTCGCTGGACCTATGCCCACGGCCGCTCGAATCGATTTTTGGTGATTCGTGGAAAGCGAATACGTAATCATTCCACCAAAACTAAAACCCGTTGCGAATACGCGGGAAGTGTCGATACAAAGGCTGCTCGAAACCTTCTGCAGAATGGCGTCAAAGAGGTGAATATTGTCCGTCTGTTGCCAGGTGGCGCCTATCGATTGTGGAGCAACAAATATGGCCGGATCATTAGCTGCCAA
>DJFQ01000070.1:651-24389 GCA_002432095.1 Marinagarivorans sp. UBA5868
TGTCGTAATTCGCGGGGATATCAATAATATATTCGCGGTTCTGGTTATTGCTTTGAATTCTGAGCTGAGTTGAAGTCGGTAAGCCGCCATTAACTGAGGTGCCGCCAGCGAGCAATGCTGATCTGCCATCGGTACCGCAGCCTGAGCTTTTTACCGGGGCATTACCTAGTGGATAGTTGCCTGGAACACCTACGGGCACCGTGTCTATAGGTCCCGTATAGGGGCCGATGTGCATCCAATCGAAGTCTACATCGGCAGCGGCACCCACTTTCACACGGATGACTTGGACGCCCTTGGTTAAACGAATTTTGCCGGCTGAAAATGTTTTAAATTCGCCCCAAGCGCTAACTCGCGGCACATCAAATGCCTCGATCAGCACGTTGTCGCACTGCACCACTTGCAGGGTTCGACCGGATTCAACCGCGCCAGCACGAATGGTCACGTCGAACTCACCGTCCTCAGGCACATTGACGGTATATTCCAGCCATTCGCCTACCGTCATCCAACCTATGGCATAACCTCCTGTGACTTCTTTGATGTCGACATCTGTATCGGTGCGGTAGGCGCCGCCCTCGTTATTACTCGTGGAATCAGAGTATCCAGCGGGATCAAAATTCTCCGCTTCAAGTCTGCCGGGCAAATTGGTGGCGCGGCTTTGATAACCGTCGCTCCCGTTGCCGGGGCAGGATGCATGGACCACACCGGAACTGCTCGACGATGAAGAGCTGGAAGATGATGAACTGGATGAGGATGAACTGGATGAAGATGAACTGGAAGACGAGCTGGATGAGGATGAGCTGGACGACGACGAACCTGTCGGATTTGCCCCGCCACAACCAGCGACAGTCAATAGTGACAATACGCAAGCGCTGGCGATTGCCAACTTTGCCGTGTATACAGTTTTCATGCAGCCTCTCTCTTTATTGTTAGATGACTTTGTATTACTAGATGACCATGTATTGCTCGATGACCTTGCACGATTTAGCCTTTCGTTTAATTAAGCGGCGTTGCATCTCGCTATTTGAACTGCCAAGAAACGGGTGCGGCCAAAAGGCTTAACAAGGTCAATCTTTACTTATTTCAGCAGGGAGCATATCGGGAGGGCGCAAAAATATGTGCGCTATTAGTTATACAATAATAGAAAGTTCGATTTGTATAAGAAATTTAGTGCACTTGGTCACAGCACTTTTTCAATGCATTCGTTTAGGCGCGGTGACCAACTTGAAACACAAGATGGTTGGTCGCGAACGAATACTTATTCGCCAATAGACATACAGGTGCGCTGGGTGCTGCTGATATTTAATTTTTGCTTTTTGGTATTAGCCATATGCGGTTGGTATCGCTCACCGGCGGTCGGCGGAATTCGTGGGATTTGGTTTGCCATGAGTCTTTTGCCGGCGGAGCTGCCGTGGGCATTTGCGTTGATTCAATTGATTGGCAGCACATTGTTGTTGCTGTTCTTTTCACAACAATCTTGGGTGTTGGTGCTCGCCGGCATTGCACAATTTATCTCACTTTGGTTGTGGCACAGGTCGCATAAGCGCACTTTTGCCGCAGAGAAATCTTTATTCAATGCATTACAGGATTTGCCGACGGTAGTGCGCACTGCTGGCGGTTTAATTGCTTCGCCAGCGGAACAATTTCAACAGCACGCAAAAGATGCAATCACAAGCAGAGAATGGCTCCGGCCCTTCTCGTATAGTCGGCAAGGAGTGGAAAGACTGGCCAATATTCGCTACGGGGAGCATCCGCGTTTGCAATTGGATATTTATCGGCCGACTATTTTGCCTGCACAACCGGCACCCGTATTGCTGCATATTCACGGCGGTGGCTGGATAATGGGAAATAAACATCAGCAGGCTCAACCACTTCTTCGACACATGGCAGTGCGCGGCTGGATCTGCGTCGATATTAATTACCGCCTGGCGCCCCGCTATCGATACCCCGAGTGTTTGCTTGATGCCAAGAGAGCATTAGCTTGGATAAAACGGGAAATAGCTGGATACGGCGGAAACCCCGCTTTTGTCGCAGTTACAGGCGGTTCCGCCGGAGGTCATTTGGCGGCGATGATGGCATTAACGGCCAATGCTCCCGTATTGCAACCGGATTTTGTGGAAGCGGATACCCGTGTTCAGGCAGCTGTGTTGATGTACGGTGCTTATGATTTTACCAACAGTAATTCCAATTGGGCCGGCGCCTCTCTCGAACGCTATCTGCGTAGATTCGTTATGTCGCCGGACAGCCAAACACCGTATTGGCGGGACGCTTCGCCAAAATTTAATTTAAGTGCAGCCATACCGCCGATATTCGCCATTCACGGTTCTAATGATGCTTTGATATTTGTAGAGGACGCGCGGGATTTTGTTACCAGCGCAAAGACAATCAGTTCCGCCCCGGTAATCTACGCCGAGCTGGATGGCGCACAACACGGCTTTGATTTATTTCATAGCGTGCGAACGGAATTGTCGATTAGAGCGGTGGAGCAGTTCTTGGAATTTTCTCTTCATTCCAAATGAAAGAAGAGCTCAATCCTCGCATAGCGCGCAACTGCACAAAGGAAACTAACCCGGCACACACCAGCCACATAGGCGACACCGAAATAGCGAAGCGGATTTCCCGCTTCGATCACCTTCCAAAATAAAAAAGGTTTCCACAAATATGAACTCGGAAAAAAGACAACCGATATTCCTATCACCAGATCAAGGTCGCTCCTATTCCATGGGTACGATGTCAGCGATATTCAAAGCCGATGGAAAAGAATCCGCCGGCAAATATTCCATCTCTGAATGGTGGCTGGAGCCTTACTCAAAAGGGCCGGGTGCTCACAGTCATGAGGAAGACGATGTATTTTTTGTGATTGAAGGGGTAATGACTTTTCTTATTGGCGATACGTGGACAGAGGCACCCAAAGGAAGTTTCGTTCTCGCACCCGGCGGAACAACGCACGATTTTGAGAATAGAAGCGGGACTCGCGCGGGCGTGTTGAATATATCCGTTCCAGGCAATTTCGAGCAGCATATGCCGCAGATCGTTTCCTGGTTTGAACAACATCCGTTAGGGAAAGTTGATGGCCGTTAAATATTTCATCGATTTTATTTAAGAGGACTTTGTCACCGAAGAACGGGCCATCCAGAGAGCAGTATCTTTAAATTTATCGGGGAATAAAAAAGGGCCGCTAAGCGGCCCTTGTCGATGACAATCAAGAACGAATTATTGCGCGGTCAACAAACCCAATCTGTAAGGTCTGGCGTTGTAGGAACCTGTGAAACCGCTCAAATTAACGCCCTGATAGAGGAACTTCATGTTGCAGGCGTCGATTTCCATTTTCTCGTCGTAGCCGTCGCGGATCATTTCGCCGTGGCTGATTTGTTGCGTCCACTGCCCACCGGGGAAGGTAGTATTGTTCAGACCGGCAAATGGCGCGTTTTCGGTGGTCAGGTGAGCCTGCCATGGGCCGTCGAGACTGGTGGATGTCCATGAGCGATATAGACGTCGGCCTTCCGCAGCACCCCAACCTTCAACTTGCAACAGGTATTTGTTGGTGCCTTTGATTTTGTAGACGTTGCCCGCTTCGAACAAAATACTCTGTCCACCGGTGCCCGGCACATTGGCCACTTTCACTTGGTTAACATCGAACCGTGGGAAGTTGGCAATGGTAGTCTTCACGTAATACATTTTGCCGTCATCTTTGAAGAAGTAGAGATAGCAGTTGGCATCATCACAAATCACCCAATAATCCAATGCGCCGCCGTGATCATTATTACCTGGCCACAAGGTAGTCGGAGCTGCCCAGCTGCTGGGGTTTTCGATATTGGTGGAGGTGGTATATTTCGCCGGCCACTGGGTAAAGATGTACCAGCGGTTTTGCGGACGGAAATAAAACACTTGTGGTGCAACCGTTGAGCTGCCGCCGGGTGAGAACGCTTGATAGGTCCCGGAAGCCGCCTGATTAAAATCAGTGAAGCTGGTGTACATGGAGCGGTAACTGCCCTGCCCACTGGTGTTCCACACAGTCGCAAACACGTGGTATTTGTTGTTGTAGTAAACGATGGACGGGTCTTTTACTGAGGCGTCACCATTTCTCGGTCCTACAATCGCACCGGTTGAAGTCCAGCGAATGCTGCTGGGCAGATCACAGAATTCCGGCTCTGGCGGCTCTTCAAATTTACCGCCGGCATTGGAATAAATGGCAAATCCGCTAATGGTGGCGTTGTCAATTTCACCGGTGAGTTCGATCGTCAGGGATTTATCCGCCACCATTACAGTAGGCACTACGACGTCGTAAGCGGTGTCATGTCCAACGTCTGCGTAAAGGTCATGGCTCTGCAATACCGGTTGGCCTTCGACTGTCACATTAAATAGACGCGCACCTTCGGCGGTTTGGTACATTTCAACAAAATGCAGGCGGATGCTGTAGGTGGAATTAGTAACGGGGATTTCGTATTTGTAGCTGCCATAGCGCTCGGTTTGATAGAGCGTGCCGGGGTTGGCGCCGGTGATCGGATCGGTAGTGGAGTTTGCCGTTCCACCATTGGAAAATCGATCCGCTTGATACTGAACATTGTTCAGCGAGGTCGCAGGGCCCCCGGCATTTACCGCATACACCAATGTCGATCCGGCGGGAATGGAACCCGAACTGGAAGATGATGACGAGGATGATGATGACGACGAGGAGCTGCTGCTCGATGAACTCGAACTGCTGGAGCTGGACGAGCTGTTGGAGCTGGATGAGGAGCTGCTCGAGGATGACGAGCTGCTGGAGCTAGGCGTTGGCGTAGTGCCTCCGCCACATCCGGTCATCAAGCCAGCAAAAATAAGAGGCAGCGTGCCGAGTTTGGCAATGTGCGCAATAGAGTGAAATCTATCCCGCGGATTCTGGAGCAGAGTTTGGATATTCATGAGTCTTTCCAAGCCGAGGATTGGCGAAAGTTGGTCGTTTTATTATCTGAGCGTGTAGCCCGGGATGACCATTCATCGCCTACCGAGCGGAGGTCCTATGACGCACCACTCAACCGAACAATCATCACCCTCCTCATTATTTCATAAGATAATATTATTAATTGAGAAGCATCTAACAAAATCGCCGGTACTAGTAACCGATTACAACCGCAACATGAAAAAAAGGGGCGACATATGTCACCCCCTTATGCCAAGCCTGATCCCTGTTACAGCGCTTTTGCTTTGGTGACCACCAGTTCCGCCTTTATACCAGCCGCTGGGTGCAAGCCCTCTCGCTGCTCCGGCTGACCGCCGCCGACCCAAATGGCAACTTTGCCGGCTGCCAAACTACGCTGGCCGTTTTGATCAACGGTGCTCAGGCTCCGATCATCCAGTTCGAAGGTCACTTTTTCGCTTCTGCCTTTGGCGATATAGATACGCTTAAAAGCGACCAACGTGCGGATGGGGGCCCCCTTCACCTCGGGATGGGACACATACAGCTGCACCACTTCGTCGGCATCCACCGCACCGGTATTGGTCACATTGACGGATACTGTGACTTTGTCTGTTCCGCGCCATTGCCGGGGCGAAACTTTTACGCCGTCATAACGGAATTCACTGTAAGAAAGCCCATAACCGAAGGGATAAAGAACCTCGCCGGTGTGGTAACGATAGGTGCGGTTTGCCATGGAGTAATCGCTAAATGGCGGCAGTTGTTCCAGCGAGCGGTAAAAGGTGACTGGCAGACGGCCCGCTGGGCTGAAGTCGCCAGCGAGCGCACCGGCAACCGCTTCACCACCCTGCCCGCCTGGATACCAGGCCTCAATGATGGCGGTTGCCGATTTGTCTTCTTCGTTAACCGCCAATGCACTGCCATTCATCAGCACTACAATCACTGGTTTGCCAATGGCGTAAAGCTTTTGCAGCAACTCTCGCTGTACTTGGGGAAGGGCCAGATCGGTGCGGTCGCCACCGGTAAATCCAGGCAATGGCACCGGCATTTCCTCGCCTTCCACTTGCGCAGTTAAACCGCCGACAAACACCACCGCATCCGCCGCCTGGGCAGCGGCCAGCGCATCATTTGCGCCGGGATTGGACGGTAGGCTCCACGCCAGTTTTTCGTCGCCCTGTTCACCGCGCTGAAACGCTTCGATTTTCAAACGATAGGTTTTTCCCGCTTGCATATTCACGGTGCCGCTGGCGATCACCGGTCGCCAGTCCACATTCCAGGCGTCGATCACCAATTTGTTATCAACCCAAATGCGGTAGCCGCCATCGGCAATGTAGCGCATGGAATAGGTGCCGCTTTCCGGTGCTTTTAGATAACCCTCCCAACGCACGGCGCCACTGGCCACTTCGTTTTTCCACTGAATTTTTGCCGCCGGATCTTTTTGTTTTTTCAGCGGTTTGCCTTCATAGGTTTTGTCCGCGTAATACTCCGCATTCAAACCCTGCTTGCGACATTTGGCATCGAGACAAAATGCATCGTTCGGCACTGGCGTCTGCACCGGGTCCAACAAGCCGGCGCCCTGGGCATAGCGAATATTCGCCTCGCCAAAACGTGCCCGCATGCCGTTGAGAATCGTCACTGGCGCAGATGGCGTACCGTTATAGTTACCCACCAGGGCATCCACGCTGTCGGCATTGGGACCAACCACCGCAATAGTTTTTACCGTGGATTTAAACGGCAAAAATCCATCCTGATTTTTCAATAAAACCAGCGATTTTTCCGCCAGAGTGCGATTGATTGCGCGGTGCTCGTCAGTGTCATTCTCACTGGAGGTAATATTCGGGAACACCATCGGCCGCGGATCGAATTGGCCGAGTTGCATTCTCGCGGTAAATAGGCGAACGAGTGATTGATCAATTTGCGCTTCGGAAATCAAACCTTTTTGTATTGCGCTGCGAATATGGTCGGCTTCATTGGCCTCGCCGCAGATTAAATCCATGCCGCCTTCAAACACCGCTTTAATTCCTTCTTCCGGTGTTTTGGTGTAGCCGTGATTTTTTTCGTGATAAACGTCGTAAACCGCGCCGCAGTCGGAAACCACAAAACCTTTAAATCCCCACTGCTCACGTAACACATCTTCCATCAAAAATTCGCTGGCGCACGCTGGCACGCCGTCGACAGAGTTGTAGGCGCACATAATGGATTGCGCTTCGCCTTCAATTACCGTTGCACGAAACGCCGGTAAATAGGTTTCTTCCAAATCTTTGCGGCTGGGGTGAATGTCATCTCGATGACGGCTGGCCTCGGGGCCGCTGTGGACCGCATAGTGTTTCGGCGTCGCCACGGTTTTTAAATACCGCGAATCGTCGCCCTGTAAACCTTTAACAAAAGCAACGCCAAGTCGGGAAGTCAAATGGGGATCTTCACCATAGGTTTCTTGGCCGCGCCCCCAGCGTGGGTCACGGAAAATATTAATATTGGGTGACCACACCGTCAGCCCGCCAAACCAGTCGGAACCACCGAATCGGTGCTGGTTGGCATAGTGTTTTGCGCGGAATTCTGTGCTGATCACATCCGCAACCTGGAACATCAACGGCTCGTCCCACGCGGCTGCCATGCCAATTGCCTGGGGAAATACCGTGGCCTCGCCGACGGCCGCCACACCGTGTAATCCCTCGTTCCACCAGTTGTATTCCCGCACCCCCAAGCGCGGAATCGCTGGTGCATCATTAATTAACTGCGGAATTTTTTCATCCAGCGTCATGCGAGCAACCAGATCTTTCGCGCGTTCAGCAAAATCCAGCGAGGTGTCTTTGTAGGGTGGCAGGGGCTCTTCCGCGGCGTGGGCCGGAGCAATCAAAAATGCAGCCAGCAGCATGGCTGACAAACAGCGTTTTACCGGGAGTCTTTTTTGCGTGAAAAAAAGATCACCTGTTACGCGCATTGGTTGAGTCATGTGAAGATCCAGATTTCAAAGTGGAGGGCATAAAAAACAAATGCCTGTCGGATCGTAAAACCCGACAGGCCCTTAAGAATTCACTCCCCATCCCCAATTGTCAAATTGGGGGGAGGAAATAATCTGCGACTTTAAAAATTCTTATGTTCAATGGTCCAATTGGAATTGCAAATACCGCAGTTATTACCAAGGAACATTCCTCTGCCAGTCGCCGACTGATCATCTTTTAAATGCCAGTTGAGCCATGCAACGCCCACACGCGCAAATTCTCCACCATTGTCATTTCCATAAGTGCCACCGTGGCCAACCGGCAGATTCGCATGGTAAACCGGCACGTTCATAATGGATTGATAATCACGCTGCCCGTTCGGATAGGCGACATCGGACGGTCCACCGTTAAAATAAGCGACCGGCGTGTGCATACGTGCATACACGTTCTGGCTAGGATTTAACAATCCGCTGTTCATCGCCACTACCGTTGAAAGTCGCGAATCGCCCGCTGCATTCAATGCCATAAGACCGCCGCAGGAATAGCCCATGACAGCCACTTTTTCCGCCTCCACGCGGTTGTAGAGATTGCTGCAGGGATCCTCGCTTGCATCGCTTGCCCAATCTATCGCCGTGATGTGAGTTGAGCCATTGTCGGGGTCACTGCCGCCGCCATTAGGTGCGCCGTTAGCAATTACCAGATAACCGTGGGAGGCAATTTCCGCGAGAAATTCGGCGGAGCTCAGACCATTCGCGCCACAACCACCATTCCCCCAGGAAACAATGGGTAATTTATCCGCCGGCAAATTTTGCGGACGGTAAATTGTGTGACGGGCCAAACGCTGTTGATCATGCTCGACAATCACATTCCCAGCCGCACCAGTCAGAGGAGAACCGCCCTGCGACCAGGAAACGCGCGTTAGCGCCGGTCGAGGATTCTGACACATCGCGCCACTGGAAGATGAGCTCGAAGATGAACTGGATGAAGAACTCGAGGAGCTAGAGCTGGAAGACGAACTGGATGAAGAGCTTGAACTGGAAGAAGACGAGGAGCTAGAAGAAGAGCTAGATGAGCTCGACGACGTGGTTCCTGTATTTTGGCTGCCACCACATGCCGCCAACAATACCGACACAGTGACTACCGCAACGCCATTCAAACCGCGATAAAACCTCACAACATTTTTTATTGACATAAATCCCCCCAGATATTTTTAGTTTGACGTCAGATATTTCAATTCGACGAAGTTATACATCTGAAAAACAATGAAAATCAGCCGGTTCGGCAAAGCCGAAGCCAATTTCCTTTCATCCGTGGGTAGCCGGAAAATATTATGGATAAGGCCAGCGGTTATGGTTTTAGTCCCAGCCTGATAAGACTCGCCGATGCAAATCGCGCGAAAGATTTTGGAGTTAAAAAAAGCGAGGGTTAACAGCCATCATATGGAGGTGACACTCCTTATGACATAACCCTCCAAGGTTACAGCGCACCAATAAAAACGTTAACGATTAAGAAAATCCCGCTTTACTGACTTGTCTTTACCAGACTTGCCATCATCAGAATTTCAATACCGACACAGGATAGCCGGCATTCGCTAGCGTATTTTCATATGATGATATAACTATTGCGACAAAATCAATAGGCGGGATGTTTTTAAGCGAGATGAAATCGCATTCACGCTGTGAAGAACCTCACTTTTAGCGAAAGCCATTGAATAAGCGAAGTGAAAGCGAGACTGTTGGAAAGGGCAAAAAAGACCAAATCCTTTTGGTCTTTTCCTCGATTATTTGAGTTCTATCACTACCATAGATTTCGCAGGCAGTGCGGCAACCAACTGGTCGCCGCGTTTAACCGCCTTAAAAGGTTGGGGTTGAACTGCATTTTTATTAGTAAAAGTATTGTGTGAATCCATTTTTTCGGCCGTCAGCAGTTGGCCTTCGCCCTGCTTCCATGTGCCCTTGACTGCCACATCAACCGCCTCGTTGGGATGCACGTTAATTAACGCAAGCACGGTACGACCGTCCGTGGTTTTAGCAGCCGAAACACTGACTTGAGGGATACTGGTTTCTCCCAACGTGTAATTGAGATTGCCGGCGATATCGGCGGGCAAATGGGTCGCCTGTTGAAATGGAATGTACATTTTGAAAACGTGATAAGTAGGTGTTAGCAACATTTTTTCCTTGTCGGTCAAAATCATTGCCTGCAACACATTGACCATTTGCGCGATATTGGTCATGCGCACCCGATCCGCATATTTGTGAAAAATATTAAAGTTCAAACCGGCGAGCAACGCATCGCGCAAAGTATTTTGCTGGTAAAGGAAAGCCGGATTATCGCCCTCTGCCGCATCATACCAAGTGCCCCATTCATCCACATAAAAGCCGACTTTTTTCTCTGGGTCGTGCTGGTCCATGATTGCCACATTGCTCTTGATGTAATCTTCGATTTTTATTGTATTGGCAAAAGTGGACAGCCATTCCTCTTCTGGAAAGCCGATGGCCACACCTTTTTTCTCCCAGTTGCCGCGCGGCAGGGTGTAATAGTGATGGCCGATGCCGTTCATGCGCAAACTCCATGTTTGCGGCACATTTTTCATCAAGGCTTCAGTCCATTCGGTGAGATTTTCGTAGCCGCCGCTGGCGATCAATTCGGGGCGATTATCTTCCGGCGTCTTCAAAAAAGTGGCGTAATGTTTATAAAGATGGGTGTAGTACTCGGGCGTCATATTACCGCCACAACCCCAGGATTCATTACCAATCGCAAAAAAATGCACTTTCCAGGGTTCTTCCCGGCCATTTTTGCGACGCAGGTTAGCAAGCGTGGATTGGCTGGGAGAGGTCATATATTCCAACCATTCGGCCATTTCCTGAGGCGTTCCTGTGCCGAGGTTTCCGTTGATATAAACGTCCGAGCCTAACATCTCCGCGAGTTCAAAAAATTCATGGGTGCCGAACGCGTTATCGTCGGTCACATTACCCCAGGACGCATTGACCGTAACCGGGCGATCCTTCCGTGGGCCTATACCGTTACGCCAGTGGTATTCATCGGCAAAACAACCACCGGGCCAGCGGATCAATGGCACCTTCAATTCCTTTAACGCGCCAATCACATCGTTGCGAAAACCTCGCGTATTGGGAATTTTGGATTTTGGTCCAACCCAAATACCTTCGTATATTCCCCGACCGAGGTGCTCGGCAAATTGACCGTAAATATTTTTATTAATTGTGGCGCCGGGTTTTTCGCTGTGAATGGTGACGGATACCTCGGCAAAAGCCCAGGTTGACCACATCGTCGAACCGACCAAAATGGCGCGGCTAACCGACCTGATGATAGGACCAAGCATAAACACCTCGTTTGTTGTGCGGAAAATCGTACTGTTGCAGGACACCGTATTGTTATGCAGAACGCCGTATTGTTGTCCAGGAAACCCTATTGTCGTGCAGGAAACTGTAATTGTAGTGCAGGAAATTGTCCGCCGACGGAACCGGCGCAACGCCTCAGAGAACTGAGACGCCGCGGCCTGGTAAAAATGCCGGTTTTATTATTCGATAGGTATTGCGCAGCGGTCTGCCAAACCAGGGGCTCGCCACTTCGAAGATATCGCCCTCGCGGGTTTCCACACCATCACTAAAGCTTAGCGTACTGGTGCCGAAAAAGTGGACGTGAATATCGCCGGGTCGCAAAAACGCCTGATATTTGAAGTGGTGGTATTCCAGATTCGCGATAGTGTGCGTCATGTTGTCTTCGCCGCTGACAAAATTTTTCTGCCAGATGGTGTCACCGTCGCGAATTAATTTTGATACGCCTTCGATAGTGCTCGGCAATACACCCAGTGCTAATTCCGGGCCGAACGAACAAGGCCGTAATTTACTGTGAGCGAGATAGAGATAATTGATTTTTTCGGTTTTATGATCCGAATATTCGTTGCCAATGGCGAAACCCAAACGATAGGGACTGCCATCAGTGCCGATTAAATAAATACCGGCGACTTCAACTTCGTCACCCATATCCAGTGCGAAATCCGGCGACTCCACATCACCACCGGGCGGCACCACTATGCTGCCGTCACCTTTGTAAAACCATTCCGGCTGTACACCGGTTTTTCCCGCGGCGGGCTTTCCATCCTCCAAGCCCATGCGGAACATGCGCATGGAATCGGTTTGCTGCGTTTCGTCGACGGCGAGTTTTGCGTGCATTGCGGCGCGGGTGTCGGCGCTGCCTAAATGTGTAAGGCCCGTGCCGGAAACCAGCATATGCGCGGGATCCGGGTGCAACACCGGCGGAAGCAGGCGCTGGTCCTGGGTTAATTGGTGGTAATCCACAAGCGTGCCGGTACAAAATTGCCCGGCGAGTTCAGCAAGACTTTGACGCTGGGCGATGGCTTCTTGCGCCAATGTGTACATGCCGCCCTGCCAGCTCAGCGCCTCCACTTGATCGATACTGCGAACCATGCCGAGACAAAGCTCGCCGCGTTCGCCCTGGTATTGGATAAGATTTGTTTTCATCAACGAGAATATTTTTTGTCGAAGTCTTTGCGGGAATCCGCCAGCAGCGTGCGCACTGCTTTATCTGCTTTAGCGGGATTTTTTGCCGCGATCGCACGAAAAACAGCTTCGTGACGCGGCAGGGAAATTGCGTGAATTTCTTCGTGCCAGGATGTCAGACTGATGGAAATCGCCAGCGCATTATGCAGCGTGTGGCCGATATAGCGGATCACATCGTTATGCGTTGCATCGAGAATTGCCTGATGAAAACGAACATCCGGTTCTATGGCATCCGTTACCGTCGGCGCGCGCGCCATGTCTTCATAAGCCGCTGCAATCCGCGCGATATCCGCTTCTGTCGCTTTTTCCGCAGCGAGTGCAGCGGCGCTCGGTTCTATTGCCAAACGCGCCTCGAATAACATATCGAGAAAATCCGTCGCAGGCAGGGATTGAGTAACCCAATTCAAGACATCCGGGTCAAGTAAATTCCAACGGTCTTTACTCTGCACAATGGTTCCGACTTTGGGTTTTGAATTCAAAAGACCTTTGGCAATTAGAATTTTTGTGGCTTCTCTCACAATTGGCCGACTGACACCAAATTCGGCGCACAGCTCTGGCTCAATCGGAAGTTGTTGTCCTTCTTTATAATGCCCTTCAACAATTCGCCGACCCAGGCGCTCAACGGTCTGCGCATTCAGATTTTTTGGTTGAAATTGTCTAATTTGCATATATACGACGACTTGCTCTCGAAGGTTGATGGACTATATCATATGATGATTCAAACCAAAACAAACATGACCTATCCTAAGGTCAGGCGCACCCAACAAAGATTCATTCTCCATGAGCAAATCCAAAATCCAATTGAGATCGGCCCGCTGGTTTGGCACCAACGACAAAAATGGCTTCATGTACCGAAGCTGGATGAAAAACCAGGGCTTTCCCGACCACCAATTTGCCGGTAAACCTGTCATCGGCATTTGTAATACCTGGTCCGAATTAACCCCCTGCAATGCACACCTGCGACAGATCGCCGACCGGGTAAAGCAGGGCATCTATGAAGCCGGTGGATTGCCGGTGGAATTTCCGGTTTTTTCCAGTGGAGAATCCAATCTCCGCCCCACTGCTATGCTCACCCGCAACTTGGCCTCCATGGATGTGGAAGAATCCATTCGCGGCAACCCGATAGACGGCGTGGTGCTTCTGGTCGGGTGTGACAAAACCACTCCGGCGCTGCTTATGGGTGCAGCCAGTTGTGATGTCCCGGCCATAGTAGTCTCCGGGGGGCCGATGCTCAACGGCAAGCATCACGGAAAAGACGTCGGATCCGGTACGCTGGTCTGGCAGATGCACGAAAAACTCAAAACCGGTGAGGTTTCACTGGACGAATTTCTCAGTGCCGAAGCTGGTATGTCACGCTCCGCTGGCAGCTGTAACACTATGGGCACCGCGTCCACCATGGCCTGTATGGCGGAATCTCTGGGTACCTCGCTTCCTCACAACGCCGCCATTCCCGCCGTCGATTCCCGTCGTTATGTGCTGGCGCATTTGTCCGGTATGCGCATCGTGGAAATGGTCGAAGAAGACCTGCGGCTGAGTAAAATTCTTACTCGCGAAGCGTTTATCAATGCCATTCGCACCAATGCGGCGATCGGCGGCTCCACTAATGCGGTGATTCACTTAAAAGCAATCGCTCAACGTATCGGTGTAAATCTGAATCTGGACGATTGGCAGAATTACGGCAAAAACGTCCCGACCATCGTTAATCTTTTGCCATCCGGCAAATATTTAATGGAAGAATTTTATTACGCCGGCGGACTGCCGACGGTATTGCGACGTCTCGGCGAGCAGGGCCTGTTGGAAAAAGAAGCGCTGACCGCCAACGGTCGCAGCATTTGGGAAAACGTGGAAAGCGCGCCCTGTTACAACGATGACGTAATCCGCCCTGCGGATAATCCGTTGGTAAAAAGTGGCGGCATCTGTATTTTGCGCGGCAACCTGGCGCCCCGCGGAGCGGTGTTGAAGCCCTCCGCCGCCAGCCCACATTTGATGAAACATCGCGGTCGCGCGGTAGTGTTTGAAAATTTCGACGATTACAAAGCGCGTATTGACGACGAAACTCTGGATATCGACGAAACCTGCATCATGGTGATGAAGAACTGCGGCCCCAAGGGTTATCCCGGTATGGCCGAAGTGGGCAACATGGGACTGCCAGCCAAAATTCTGAAAAAAGGCNNACGGCCTTTGGCACCGTGGTATTGCACGTCGCCCCCGAAGCCATGGAGTTCGGCCCGCTGGCAGCGGTGCAAAACGGTGACATGATCGTTTTGGATGCAGAAAAGGGCTTGCTGCAGCTAGAGGTGAGTGACGAGGTGATTGCGTCACGCATCGAAATATTGAAAAAACAGCAGCCGTTTATCAAAACCGGCGGCTATCTGGAGCTCTACCGCAAACACGTGTTGCAGGCTGATGAAGGCTGCGATTTTGATTTTCTGGTGGGTTGCCGCGGCGCCGATGTGCCGGCCCATTCGCACTGACNNACGCTCCTTCAGCCATTGACGAGAAATTTGCCATGCCCCTCAGCAATCAATACCCGAGCCTGAAAGACAAAGTGGTGTTTATCAGCGGCGGTGCAACCGGTATAGGCGCGGCGCTGGTGGAGGCGTTTTGCTGTCAGGGCGCGCGCGTCGCCTTTGTCGATGTCCTGACAGAAGACGCCAACCAATTAGTGCGCAGAATCGGAGAAATGGCCGGCGCTACCGCTCCTCACTTTTTTCACTGTGACGTAACCCGCACGCAAGATTTGCAAAATGTGCTGAAAATCGTTGGCGAACAGCTCGGACCGGTGGCGGCACTGCTCAATAATGCCGCCAGCGACACCCGCCACGACTTCCGCACCATCGACGAAGATTATTGGAACAGCCGCATCAACGTGAATTTGCGCCACGCCTTTTTTGCTATCCAGGCGGTACAGCCTGGCATGAAAGCGGCGGGCGGCGGCTCCATTATCAATTTCGGCTCCATGAGCTGGTACGAATGCCAGGGCAACATGACTGGTTACACAACCTCCAAAGCCGCGCTCGAGGGTATGACCCGAGGACTAGCGCGCGAGCTGGGCGAGGACAACATCCGCATCAACACACTGATTCCAGGCTGGGTAATGACCGAGCGGCAACTGCGCGATTGGGTCAACGAAGATACGCTGCAGGAAATTCAGCGCAGCCAGTGTCTCAAGGGCCGTCTTATGCCCGAGGACATTTGCGCTATGGCGCTCTTCCTTGCCTCTGACGACAGCCGTATGTGTACCGCGCAGAACTTTGTGGTGGATGCGGGATGGATATAACCGAATCGAGGCGAGCATGACGATTAGCGGAAAACAATTAATTGGTGGAGAGTGGACCCTCGGCGAAGCCGGCACTTTCCTAGGCGTAAATCCCAAAAGCGGCCACCAACTCAACCCACCTATTTCCATCGCTTCCAGCCGTCAGGTGGATGCGGCGGTGCGTATGGCGGAAGCAGCCAGCAAAAAATTCCGTCACAGCCCCATCAGTGTCCGCGCCGCTTTGCTGCGCCACTGCGCAGAACAAATCATGGCGCTGGGCGATGAACTGCTGGACCGACTGAGCGCAGAGACAGGCTATCCCAAAGGGCGAGCGGAGATGGAGCGCGGCCGCACTTGCAACCAACTGCGCATGTTTGCCGATTACATAGAAACCGGTGCTTACCTGGACGCCCGCATCGATACCGCCCTGCCCGAGCGGCAGCCCGTGCCGCGCCCGGATCTGCGCCACGTAAACCAGCCCCTCGGCCCCGTGGTCGTGTTCGGCGCGAGCAACTTTCCCCTGGCCTTTTCCGTCGCCGGTGGCGATACCGCTTCCGCGCTTGCTGCGGGCTGTCCGGTGATCGTCAAGGGCCATCCGTCACATCCAGGCACTGGCGAACTGGTCGCTCAAGCCATTGCCAAGGCGGTGAGTCAAGCGGACCTACCCCGCGGTGTATTTTCATTCCTGATGGACGAAGGCTACGCGGTCGGCGCCCAGTTGGTGCAAGCCCCAGCGGTCAAGGCAGTCGGTTTTACCGGATCGTTCGCGGGTGGTACAGCGCTGATGGCACTGGCCAACAAAAGGCCGGATCCGATTCCGGTGTTTGCGGAAATGGGCAGCAGCAACCCGGTATTCCTGTTGCCTAAAGCGCTCAGCGAAAATGCCCCCGGCATCGCCCAGGGTTTTGTAGGTTCCTTCACTTTGGGTTCCGGCCAGTTCTGTGTAAAACCTGGCTTGGTGATCGCGGTGGACGGCCAGCCGCTCCAGGCATTTCTCGATGCGGCCAAAAAACTGGTGGAGGAAACGCCTGCCGCCGTGATGCTGAACGAGCGCATCTGCCACAGTTTTCAGCAATCCATGACCGATCGGGCGCGCGGCAAAGGCCTCGACATCATCGCCCGCGGTAAAGCATCCAGCGATGAAGAAGGTTTTCACAGCCAGGTCACCCTCTTTACCACCAGCGCTGCTCACCTGCTGGAAAATCCTCACCTTATAGAAGAAACCTTTGGCCCCGCGTCTATCATCATCAAATGTCGGGATCGCGAAGAAATGATGCGAGTCGCGCGGCGCCTGCCCGGACAGCTGACCACCACGGTACAAGGCACCAGCGACGAGTTTGGCGAATATGCGGAGTTGATGGATCAACTAACGGAAACCTCCGGCCGGGTGGTCGTCAACGGCTTCCCTACCGGTGTCGAAGTTTGCCATTCCATGGTCCATGGCGGCCCGTTCCCGGCCACCTCGGACCGTCGCTTTACCTCGGTGGGCACCAATGCGATTCTGCGATTCGTGCGCCCGGTGTGTTACCAGAACTACCCGGCGGCGCTGCTGCCACCGGCGTTGCGCGACGACAACCCTCTCGGCATTCCGCGATTGATCAACGGCGAACGCACAGCGGAACCGCTGAGATAAAAATTTGCAGCAACACAAGCGGGCGCCGCTAACACGTTCAGTGTTATGCGGTGCTTCAATAGACAATAACGATAATGGGCTTGCATATGAAATTTCTGTATTTACTGGTTCCGCTGCTGGCGCTGTTCGGCTGCGGAGAATCCTCGCAACAGGCACCCGCATCCGCCACAGAAAAAAACTTAGTGGTGGGCTTTTCCCAAGTAGGCTCAGAAAGCAGCTGGCGCACTTCATTTTCCGAGTCGGTAAAAGCCGAAGCGGCCAAGCGCGGCATCGAGTTAAAATTTTCCGACGCTCAGCAAAAACAAGAAAACCAGATTAAAGCCATTCGCAGCTTTATCGCCCAGGGCGTTGACGCCATCATCGTTGCGCCGGTGGTGGAAACCGGTTGGAAGCCGGTACTGACGGAAGCCAAACGTGCGGGCATTCCAGTGGTAATCGTCGACCGCAATATGGCGCTGGAAGATGATTCGCTCTACCTCACCCGCGTTGCTTCGGATTTTGTGGAAGAAGGACGTAAAGCCGCGCGCTGGTTGATGGAGGCCACCGAAGGCAAATGCGATATCGTGGAATTGCAGGGCACTGTCGGCGCCACCGCTGCCATCGACCGCATGGCGGGATTTAATGAAGTGATCGCCGAACACGAAAATGCACGCATCATCCGCACCCAAACCGGCGAGTTCACCCGCAGCAAGGGCAAAGAAGTGATGGAGGCGTTTCTCAAAGCCGAACAAAGCGGAAAAAGTATTTGTGCCGTTTGGGCGCATAACGATGAGATGGCGATAGGCGCCGCGCTGGCGATTAAAGAAGCGGGGCTGGATCCCGGCGACGACATTCTTATTGTTTCCGTAGACGCGGTACCGGATATTTTTAAAGCCATGGCCGATGGCGATACCAACGCCACGGTGGAGCTGAGCCCGCATATGGGTGGCCCCGCGTTTGACGCCATTGAAGCGCATCGCCAGGGTAAAACCGATATTCCCAAATTGATTACCATTCAGGGTGATGTGTTCACTCAGGCAACGGCCGCCGAAGAATACGCCAAGCGCAAACAGTAGCGCCTTACCATGTCGGAGCGAAAAACAGTTTTACAACTGACAGGTGTGTGCAAGCGTTTTAAAGGCGTTTTTGCCGTTAATCATGTGGACCTGAATGTTCAGGAAGGGGAAATCCACGCGCTGCTGGGAGAAAACGGCGCGGGGAAATCCACTCTGATCAAAGTCATGACCGGCGTGTATTCCGCCGACTCTGGCCGCATCGAATTGTGCGGCACCGCCGTCAGTCCGCAGAGCCCACTGGATGCACAGCGCCACGGCATTAGTACGGTGTATCAGGAAGTGAACCTGCTACCCAACCTGAGTGTCGCGCACAATTTATATTTGGGTCGCGAGCCGCGACGCTTTGGTTGTATTCAGTGGCGGCGATTACAAAAGGACGCGCAAGCGTTATTGCGTCAATTCGATTTAAATATCGATGTCAGCGAATCTCTGTCGAGCTATTCCATCGCCATCCAGCAATTGGTGGCCATCGCCCGCGCGGTGGATTGTTCGGCAAAAGTATTAATTCTCGATGAGCCTACCGCAAGCCTCGACGCCAAAGAAGTCGTCGTGCTGTTTCGCATATTGCGCAGCCTGCGCGATAAAGGCGTGGCCATTTTATTCGTTACTCATTTTCTCGATCAGGTTTACGATCTCACCGATCGCATTACTGTTTTGCGTAATGGCGAAAAGGTCGGAACCTTTAATACCGCTGAGTTACCCAGGCCGCAGTTGGTCGCGCATATGCTCGGCAAAGAATTGCAAAGCATTGAAGCGGAAAAAACCGCAAGCCGCTCCGACGACACCGCCAATACCACTCTTCAGGTGGAACGCTTGTCCACCTCCCAGGGGTTGCGCGACATTAATTTCCGCGCGCAAGCGGGAGATGCCGTTGGCCTTGCGGGCCTGCTTGGATCTGGCCGCAGTGAGGTGTGTGCCGCGTTATTTGGACTGGCGCCGCTGACGGAAGGGCAACTGTCCCTGCGCGGCAACCACTATCGGCCTAAATCCCCTGCTGATGCCATTGCGTGCGGCATTGCGCTATGCCCGGAAGACCGTAAAATCGAGGGCATCGTTCACCCGTTAAGCGTACGCGAAAATATGATCCTGGCGCTGCAGGCCAAACGCGGTTGGTGGCGACCACTGCCGCGCCATGAGCAAAACCAATTGGCTGCCGACGCCACGGCGCGACTGCGAATCGTCTGCTCCGACCCGGAAAAACCCATCGGCGAATTAAGCGGCGGCAACCAGCAAAAAGTAATTCTGGCGCGCTGGCTGATGACGCATCCAAACGTGTTGGTTCTCGACGAGCCGACCCGCGGAATCGATATTGGCGCTCACGCCGAAATTCTTCAGTTGATTCGCCAGCTATGCGCGGAAGGTATGACGTTGATTGTCGCTTCTTCCGAAATCGAGGAGCTGGTGGCTTTCAGCAACAAAATTCTGGTGCTGCGCGATAAACAACTACACACCGTCATCGAAGCCGATGCCATTTCGGAAAATGCGGTTTTGGCAGCGATAGCAGGATCGAATTGAATTTATGCAGCTTACCCATCTGACGCAGCACCGGCTGTTTTTACCTTTGCTGGCACTGACTATTATTTTGCTGGCCAATGTATTGTTCAGCCCCGAATTTTTTCACCTGGAATTTAAAGACGGGCGCCTGTACGGCAGCTTGGTGGACGTGCTGAACCGCAGCGCCCCCACTGCCCTGCTCGCCATTGGCATGGCGTTGGTGATCGCCACTGGCGGCATCGATCTGAGCGTCGGCGCGGTGATCGCTATTAGCGGAGCCATTTGCGCGAATTTATTGAACAGTGGTTTCGATGCCCTGCCCTTGGTCATTTTTGCGGGACTTGCCGCGGGACTGGCGGCAGGGACCATCAATGGCGGATTGGTCAGCATCTTCGGCATTCAGCCGATAGTCGCGACCCTGGTGTTGATGGTTGCCGGGCGCGGCATCGCCCAATTGATCAACAGCGGTCAGATCATCACCTTTCAGCACGAAGGCTTTGCGGCAATTGGCGTGGGCACTGCGCTGGGACTGCCCATGCCGGTGATTATCGCGGTCGCGATTTTTCTGCTGGTGCAAATCCTTATGCGTTTTACCGCGCTGGGATTATTCGTGGAGGCCACCGGCTGTAACCCCACCGCCAGCCATTATGCCGGCCTGAATGTTAAAGCCATTAAATTTTCAGTTTATGGAATTTCAGGTTTATGTGCAGCGCTTGCCGGCATGATCATCACCGCCGATATTCAAGGTGCCGACGCCAATAATGCCGGTTTGTGGTTGGAGCTGGACGCAATATTGGCCGTCGTGCTCGGCGGCGCCTCGCTGGCCGGCGGACGATTTTCGCTGCCGCTGACCATGATCGGAGTGTTGATCATTCAAACCATGAGCACCACCATTATCATGAGCGGTATAGAGCCAAAATATAATTTGCTCATTAAATCGCTGGTCATCATCGTGGTACTGCTATTGCAGTCGCCAACGTTTCGCCAGCAAATTCGCCAATTGTTCGGTGCGGGCAAAGCTATGCAGGGAGACCGGGTGTGAACCGCCGTTATCTTCCTGTCGCCGTCACTGCAGTTCTCTTTGTCGCATTGTTTATCGCCGGATCGCTGCAATTTTCCGGATTTGCCAGTGCGCGAGTAATTCTGAATTTATTTACCGATAACGCGTTTCTCGCCATCACCGCGCTGGGTATGACGTTTGTCATTTTGTCCGGCGGTATCGATTTAAGTGTTGGCGCGGTGCTGGCATTCAGCAGTGTGTTGTGCGCAACCCTGGTGGAAAATTACGGCTGGCATCCGCTGCAGGC
Organism: Marinagarivorans sp. UBA5868; assembly: GCA_002432095.1. Lineage (GTDB taxonomy): Bacteria > Pseudomonadota > Gammaproteobacteria > Pseudomonadales > Cellvibrionaceae > UBA5868. The sequence continues at coordinate 21,774 of DJFQ01000070.1, forward strand.
ATTTCCCGTGGTATTGCTGCTCGGCGCCGTCTTTGGCACCACTATGGGCGTGTTGATCCACACCTATAAATTACAACCGTTTATCGTCACACTGGCCGGAATGTTTTTCGCTCGCGGTCTGGCAACGGTGCTCAGTGAACAATCCATTGCCATCGAACATCCATTTTTTGACGCCATCAATAATTTCGGTTTTTCTCTACCGGGCCGCGGGTGGCTGAGCAGTGCCACACTAGTGCTGATTGCCGTGTTTGCCTTCGGCACTTGGCTCGCGCATTTCACCCGCCTCGGCGGTTACATTTATGCCATCGGCGGAAATTCCCAATCCGCCGTTTTGTTGGGTGTTCCCATGGGGATGACCACCATCGCCATTTACACACTGAGCAGTACGCTGGCGGCTCTGGCGGGCATTGTGTATTCCTTTTACACCGCATCGGGTTATGCCCTCACCGGCATTGGCCTGGAGCTTGATGCGATTGCTGCCGTGGTTATCGGTGGCACGCTGATCAGCGGTGGCTACGGTTATGTGCTGGGCACGTTGCTGGGTGTAATGACGATGGGCCTGATTCAGACTTGGATTTCTTTTCACGGTGGCTTGAGCAGCTGGTGGACAAAAATCTTTATCGGTGGCCTGGTATTGTCCTTTATGATTTTTCAGCGCTGGATTGCTGTGGGACTGCATACGAGGCTACAACAAAAATGATCGAATTTGTCGACCGCATAGAGACTCATAACACACTCGGCGAATGTGTACTCTGGAACGACCGGCAACAATCGATCTGGTGGACAGATATTCACGAAGCGCGTCTTTACCGATACCAACTGCAACAGCGCCAACTCACAACTTATACGCTGCCAGAGCGACTTGCCTCTTTTGGATTTACCGATGACGACGACTGGTTGATCTGCGCTTTTGCCAGCGGGTTCGCGCTTTATCAACCCCACTCGCAAAAAATCGACTGGATAGCGCAGCCGGAAAAAGAGATCGCCGGCACACGCTTTAACGATGGTCGAGTGGACCGCCAGGGGCGTTTTTGGGCGGGCACCATGTGTGAACGCCAACCTATGGAAGCCGCAGGCGGCTTGTATTGTTTGGCCGGGCGAAATGTGAAAAAAGTCATCGGCGATATCTATATTGCCAACAGCATTTGCTGGAGCCCTGACAGCTCTCACTTCTTTTTCGCCGACTCACCGCGTCACCGCATTCAGCGCTACGATTTTGACCCTGCTACCGGCACACCGCAGCAACCGCAAATTTTTTCCACTACCACACCTCCACAGGAGCCCGATGGTTCCACGGTGGATGCCGACGGGAATGTGTGGAATGCGGTTTGGGGCGGCAGCAAGGTGGTGCGCCACTCCAAGAATGGTGGCGAAGCGATGGAATTGACGCTGCCTGTTAGTCAGCCGACCTGCGTGGCATTCGGTGGACCGGAGCTGAATCTGTTGCTTATTTCCACCGCCAAAATCGGCTTATCACCAGAGCAATTAGACCGCGAACCCGACGCCGGTAATTTACTGATTTACCAAACGTCCTATCGCGGTTTACCGGAATCACGCTTTAAGATTTAACAGCGTTTAACGCTGCTCATAAAAAGTAATGGACACGCCGCCCCCGCCCACACCTGGATCTGAACTTAAATAACGGTTTTGATTTAAATAGGCGTAAGGGCCTTGGACTCGTGTTTCGAATCGCGGAATCAGCGCGCCGAAAGGACCACAATTTCTCACCAGAATATATTCACCATCATTGGTCATCAGTGTATATCTCGCATCCAGCACTGTATTTCCGCTGATCAGTTGATAATCTGCACCGCCTGGCAATACCACACCACTCAAGCGACCATTAAAGCTGCCGCCGGTAATGGGAATGATATTGCGATTCCCGCGTTTGCTCGCACCCACGGATACCGAACCACCCAAGGTCACATTTTCGGTTAATACAGTCGCACCTCGGGCACCGTTATTTGTGGCGCACTCCCAAGGTTGGTTTGCCACGCCTTGCGGATCGGTTAATTGCCGTTTTGGCTCCCCCGCAGCCACCTGAGCAATATCGTAAATGCGCAATTCGATAGTGCCCTCATTTGCATTTACTTGGCGAATGCCTGCGAATTTCCCCGAATTCAACCAAGCGTGCTGACTGGAATTAGGCGCTTCAATATCGGGAACAAAACGCGAAGTCGAATCGCCCGCCGCGGCAAAGCCGCAGGTGCGCATAAAAATATTGGCGCCATCACCGGTTCGCAAAATTGCAATTTGCTCCAGTTCCATGGCGCCATTGGCCAAGGCCAATTCAAAATCCAAGCCGCCGGTCATCACCGTTCCGGAAATTCTTGGGCCGGTAAACGTACCGCCGGAAATATCGAAGAAGCGACGCTCGCCGTAAGGCGTGGCACCAACCTCGTGGGTTTCACCCACCTCAAGCGTTGCGCTAAATACCAATTGGCCCGCGTCGGGCGCTGGAAGCCCCTCCGGCACTCCACAGCTCCAGGACGGGTCGGGAACGTAAGTCGCATTTTGCGGAACCCCGGACGAGGAACTCGACGAAGAACTGCTGGAAGATGAGCTGCTTGAAGAAGACGAAGAGCTGGACGATGACGAGCTGGATGAGCTGCTGGA
>DJFQ01000122.1:0-138 GCA_002432095.1 Marinagarivorans sp. UBA5868
CCGTCAGAACCTGCTCGGTAAGCGTGTGGACTACTCCGGTCGTTCCGTAATCGTGACCGGTCCTACCTTGCGTTTGCATCAGTGCGGTCTGCCGAAAAAAATGGCGCTCGAGTTATTTAAGCCATTTATTTTCAGCAA
>DJFQ01000122.1:169-7593 GCA_002432095.1 Marinagarivorans sp. UBA5868
GAAGAACCGGTGGTCTGGGATATTCTCGACGAAGTGATCCGTGAACACCCCGTATTGCTGAACCGCGCACCCACACTTCACCGTTTGGGTATTCAGGCGTTTGAGCCTGTGTTGATCGAGGGTAAAGCGATTCAGCTGCACCCGCTGGTGTGCGCTGCGTACAACGCGGACTTCGACGGTGACCANNTGACGATCGAAGCGCAGTTGGAAGCCCGCGCGCTGATGATGTCCACCAATAACATCCTGTCACCCGCATCCGGCGAACCGATTATCGTGCCGTCTCAGGACGTTGTATTGGGACTGTATTGGATGACTCGCGAGCGCATCAATGCCAAAGGTGAAGGCATGGTGTTCTCTGACGCCAAAGAAGTCAGCCGCGCGTTTTATTCAAAAAGCGTTGATCTGCAAGCGCGTATCCAGGTGCGTATTCGCGAAGTTTTCCTGCGTGAAGATGGAGAGCGCGAAGAAAAGAACTATTTGGTGAAAACCACAGTGGGTCGAATACTGCTGTGGGAAATCGTTCCGGAAGGCATACCTTTTGAAATGATCAACCGCCCAATGGTGAAAAAAGCCATTTCCGGGTCGATTAACTTTTGTTATCGCGTGGTTGGGTTGAAAGCGACAGTTATTTTTGCTGACCGCCTGATGTACATGGGTTATGACTTCAGTACCAAATCCGGCTCATCTATCGGCGTTAACGACTTTGAAATCCCGGCGGATAAGGTTGAGATCATCAACCGCGCTGAGTCGGAAGTGAAAGAGATCGAATCCCAGTACTCTTCCGGTCTGGTCACTCAGGGTGAAAAGTACAATAAAGTTATCGACATCTGGTCGCGCGCCAATGATTTGGTTGCGAAGTCGATGATGGAAGGCATTTCCAAAGAAAAAGTCATCAGTCGTGAAGGCAAAGAAGAAAAGCAGGACTCTTTCAACTCCGTCTTTATGTATGCCGACTCCGGTGCACGGGGTTCGCCGGCGCAGATTCGTCAGTTGGCTGGTATGCGCGGTTTGATGGCACGTCCAGATGGCTCCATCATCGAGACGCCGATTACGGCGAATTTCCGCGAAGGCTTGAACGTATTGCAGTACTTCATCTCGACGCACGGTGCGCGTAAAGGTTTGGCGGATACCGCGTTGAAAACCGCGAACTCCGGTTACCTGACTCGCCGTCTGGTGGACGTGGCCCAGGACGTGGTCATCACCCTGGTGGATTGTGGGACGGATCAGGGGCTGTCCATGTCACCGGTTATCGAAGGTGGCGATGTCATTGAGTCTCTTGGCGATCGCATCCTCGGTCGTGTGATTGCCCGCGATGTTATGCGTCCCGGTTCCGATGAAATTCTGGTTCCGGCTGGCACCATGATTGACGAGAAGTGGGTCGAGCGCATCGAAGGCATGGGAATTGACGAAGTTTGTGTTCGATCAGCTATTACCTGTGAGGTGCGGTACGGTATTTGTGCCCAGTGCTACGGCCGAGATCTGGCGCGCGGCCACCGTGTAAACGTTGGTGAAGCGATCGGCGTAATCGCGGCTCAGTCAATTGGTGAGCCGGGAACCCAGCTGACCATGCGGACGTTCCACATTGGTGGTGCGGCGAGCCGAACCTCTCTGGCGGACAGCATCCAGATTAAGCAGGACGGCACGATCCGTCTGCTCAACGTCAAAGTGGTCAAGCGTGAAGACGGCAACTTGGTTGCAGTTTCCCGTTCTGGCGAGTTGGCAGTTGCGGATGCGGCAGGCCGTGAGCGGGAGCGATACAAGATCCCATACGGCGCTGTTATTTCGGTGAAAGACAGCCAAGAAGTGAAGGGCGGTACCACCGTTGCGAAATGGGATCCGCACACCCACCCGATCATCACTGAAGTAGCCGGTCGCGTGACTTTCTCTGGTATGGAGGATGGGTTGTCCATCCGGCGTCAGACAGACGAAATCACTGGACTTTCCTCTATAGAGGTTATGGATCCGGCTGAGCGTCCTTCCGCAGGTAAAGACCTCAAGCCAGCAGTAACGCTGGTGGATTCGCATGGTAAAGAGCTGATGTTGGCCAATACCAACCAGCCTGCGCACTATATGCTGCCCGCGGGCGCCATCCTGAGCTTAAACGACGGTGACATGGTCGCAATCGGCGATGTTATTGCGCGTATTCCTCAAGAAGGCTCGAAAACCCGTGATATTACTGGTGGTTTGCCGCGGGTTGCCGACTTGTTTGAAGCGCGCAAACCCAAAGAACCATCTATATTGGCAGAGATTTCCGGTTCCATTTCTTTCGGTAAGGAAACCAAAGGTAAGCGCCGTCTGATCATCACTCCCGCCAATGGTGAATTGCTGTCAGATGGCTCCAGTTACTACGAGGTGCTCATACCGAAGCATCGCCAGCTGACGGTGTTTGAGGGCGAAATGGTCGCCAAAGGAGAGGTTGTTTCGGATGGCCCCGCAAACCCGCATGATATTTTGCGTCTCCAAGGTGTTGAGGCCTTAGCGGCTTACATCACCAATGAGATTCAGGATGTTTATCGTCTGCAGGGTGTGAAGATCAACGATAAGCATATCGAAGTGATCGTCCGTCAGATGCTGCGCAAGGTGGACATCATGGAAATGGGCGATTCTGAGTTCGTTAAAGGCGAGCAGGTGGAATACAACCGAGTGCTTGAAGCGAACGAAAAGCTGCGCGCCGAAGATCGTCAACCTGCACAGTACGAACGCCAGTTGTTGGGTATCACCAAGGCATCGCTGGCAACGGAATCCTTTATTTCCGCGGCCTCTTTCCAAGAGACCACGCGCGTACTGACCGAGGCTGCGGTGACCGGCAAACTTGACGAGCTGCGAGGCTTGAAGGAAAACGTGGTGGTGGGTCGTCTGATTCCTGCGGGTACCGGATTGGCTTATCACAGCGAGCGTCGCCGTAAACGCGAGGCGGCCGTATCTGCGGTCGATGGCGTAAGCGCAGCGGAAGTGGAAGCGGCTTTGACAGAGGCGTTGAAATCCAGCGCCGAGTAAAGATGTGCGCCGGTTTCGGCGCCTTGACGATCGCAGGTAGCGCCATTAGAATGCGCCACCCGCGATTTCTGTGGGCGGGCAATTATTGCCTGATTTAACGTTAATGATCTTCCTAAAGGAAGAATTCTATAGTCTGGAGTTTAGTTTCATGGCAACGATCAACCAGTTGGTTCGTCAGCCGAGAAAACGCAAAGCACAAAAGAGCGATGTTCCGGCACTGCAACAGTGTCCTCAGCGCCGTGGTGTGTGCACCCGCGTTTATACCACTACACCAAAAAAGCCAAACTCTGCGCTGCGTAAAGTATGCCGTGTGCGTTTGACTAATGGTTATGAAGTGACTTCTTACATCGGTGGTGAAGGCCACAACCTGCAAGAGCACAGCGTGGTATTGATTCGCGGTGGTCGTGTTAAGGATTTGCCGGGTGTGCGTTATCACACCGTGCGCGGCTCTTTGGATACGTCCGGTGTTAACAACCGTAAGCAGGCTCGCTCCAAGTACGGTACCAAACGTCCTAAGTCTTAATGGCTCATCAGCCTTAAATATTTAGTGCGGCATCTGCGTTTTTTCGATCAATTATCAGTAAGGCTGAGTGGGTTCCGAAGGAATCGTATCTCAGGCAACCTGAATTAAAGTGAGTTTTATTTATGCCTAGAAGAAGAGTCGTCGCCAAACGCGAAGTTCTTCCGGATCCCAAATACGGAAGCCAATCATTGGCGAAATTTGTAAACCACGTTATGACCAGCGGGAAAAAATCCGTCGCCGAGAAAATTGTTTACGGTGCGTTGGAAATTGTTGGTGAGCGCTTGAAGAAGAACCCTGTTGAGGTGTTCGATGAAGCGTTGGCAAATGTGTCGCCGTTGGTAGAAGTAAAATCCCGTCGTGTGGGCGGTGCTACTTACCAAGTCCCTGTGGAAGTGCGCCCAAGTCGTAGAACCGCACTGGCTATGCGTTGGTTGGTTGAATACTCGCGTGGTCGTGGAGAAAAATCCATGCCGCAGCGTCTTGCGGGTGAGCTGATTGATGCGTCACAAAATAAAGGTGGTGCAGTCAAGAAGCGTGAAGATGTGCATCGTATGGCCGAGGCCAACAAAGCGTTCTCGCATTTCCGTTTTTAAAATCTTCGCAAGACTGCAACAAAAGGCAGCTATATTCGCTGCCTTTTCGTTATTAACGAATTCCAAATTTTACGGGGAATACAACCGTGGCACGTAAAACTCCTATCGCGCGATATCGCAATATCGGTATCGCCGCACACGTAGATGCCGGTAAGACTACCACCACGGAGCGGGTGTTGTTTTATACGGGTTTGTCCCACAAGCTCGGTGAGGTCCATGACGGCGCTGCCACTACTGACTGGATGGTTCAGGAGCAAGAGCGCGGAATCACTATTACTTCTGCGGCTGTCACTACTTTCTGGAAAGGTATGGGCGGTCAGTTTGATGAGCACCGTATCAACGTTATTGATACTCCTGGACACGTTGACTTCACCATCGAAGTTGAGCGTTCTCTACGCGTGCTTGACGGCGCGGTAGTCGTTCTTTGCGGTTCCTCCGGCGTTCAACCGCAAACGGAAACCGTTTGGCGTCAAGCTAATAAATACGAAGTTCCTCGTTTGGTGTTCGTCAACAAAATGGACCGGACAGGTGCAAATTATCTTCGTGTCATTGAGCAGTTGAAAACCCGTTTGGGCGCGAATCCTGTTCCGCTGCAGATGACTATTGGCTCCGAGGATGAATTTAAGGGCGTAGTCGATCTGGTGAAGATGCAAGCTGTCATCTGGAATGAAGAAGATCAGGGTATGACGTTCAAGTATGTCGACGTACCGGGGGATTTGCTGGATACGTGCAACAAAATGCGCGAGCGACTGATTGAAGCGGCTGCAGAATCATCCGAAGAACTGATGAACAAATATCTCGAAGGCGAAGAGCTGACAGAGGATGAGATCAAAGCAGGTATTCGCGCGCGAACGTTGGCTAACGAAATTATTCCGGTGATCGGTGGGTCCGCCTTTAAAAACAAGGGCGTGCAAGCGATGCTGGATGCGGTGATCGANNGTTTCTACGCGTACCGCAAGCGATGATGAACCTTTCTCTGCATTGGCTTTTAAAATCGCCACCGACCCGTTTGTCGGTACTTTGACTTTCTTCCGGGTTTACTCAGGAAAGTTGAATTCCGGAGACACCGTATACAACCCGGTAAAAAGCAAGAAAGAGCGTGTTGGGCGCATGGTGCAAATGCACGCAAATCAGCGCAACGAAATTAAAGAAGTATTGGCTGGTGATATCGCGGCGGGCATCGGCTTCAAGGATGTAACAACGGGTGACACTCTATGTGACCCGACGAATATTATTACCCTTGAGCGTATGGATTTCCCGGAGCCGGTAATTCACGTTGCGGTTGAGCCGAAAACCAAGGCTGACCAAGAAAAAATGGGCATTGCTCTAAGCAAGCTTGCACAGGAAGACCCGTCTTTCCGCGTGAAGACGGACGAAGAAACTGGCCAGACCATTATCGGTGGTATGGGCGAGTTGCACCTGGACATTATTGTCGACCGTATGCGTCGTGAATTTAATGTCGAGGCTAATATCGGTAAGCCGCAGGTGGCCTATCGTGAAGCGATCCGCAATAAATGCGAAATCGAAGGCAAGTTTGTTCGTCAGTCTGGCGGTCGTGGTCAGTACGGACATTGCTGGATACGTTTTGAGCCGGGCGAAGACGCAAATGCTGAGGGGCTCGAGTTCGCCAATGAGCTCGTAGGTGGTGTGGTACCAAAGGAATACGTTCCTGCGATCCAGAAAGGTATCGCCGAGCAGATGAAAAATGGTGTTTTGGCTGGCTATCCTTTGTTGGGTCTTAAAGCGACCGTTTATGACGGTTCATATCACGATGTTGACTCGAACGAGATGGCGTTTAAAATCGCCGCGTCCATGGCGACCAAAAAACTGGCGCAATTTGGCGGCGCAGTCCTGCTTGAGCCGATCATGAAAGTAGAGGTTGTCACGCCGGAAGAGAACATGGGTGATGTTGTCGGTGATTTGAACCGCCGGCGCGGCTTGATTCTCGGTATGGATGAAAGCGTAAGTGGCAAGGTGGTGAATGCTGAGGTTCCGCTGGCGGAGATGTTTGGTTATGCAACATCCCTGCGTTCAGCTACTCAGGGTCGCGCAACCTATACCATGGAGTTTTTGAAGTACTTCGAAGCGCCGCGCAATGTTGCGGACGAAGTCATCGCAAAAAGCAAAATCGCCAAAGACGCTGGCTAATTAATCAGTTTCTTTTTTAGAGGAATCATCACAGTGGCAAAAGAAAAATTTGAACGCACGAAACCCCACGTTAACGTGGGCACCATCGGTCACGTTGACCACGGTAAAACGACTTTGACAGCGGCCCTGACCCGTGTGTGTGCGGACACTTGGGGTGGCCAAGCGGTGGCGTTTGACGGCATCGACGCTGCGCCGGAAGAAAAAGCGCGCGGTATTACCATTTCCACCGCGCACGTGGAATACCACAGTCCTATTCGTCACTACGCACACGTCGATTGCCCTGGGCACGCTGACTATGTGAAGAACATGATCACGGGTGCTGCGCAGATGGACGGCGCAATTCTGGTGTGTTCCGCTGCAGACGGCCCGATGCCACAAACTCGCGAGCACATTCTGCTGTCTCGTCAGGTAGGTGTACCTTATATCGTGGTCTTCTTGAACAAGGCGGACATGGTNNCCAGGCGACGACACGCCGATCATTATCGGTTCTGCGCTGATGGCGTTGAACGGCAAAGATGATAACGGCATGGGCACCTCCGCAGTACGTAAGCTGGTGGAAACACTGGATGCTTACATTCCGGAACCTGAGCGTGCAATTGACCAGCCGTTCCTGATGCCAATCGAAGACGTATTCTCCATTTCCGGTCGCGGTACGGTTGTGACGGGTCGTGTTGAGCGCGGCATCGTTAAAGTAGGCGAAGAAATCGAAATCGTGGGTATTGTTCCCACAGTCAAAACCACCTGTACCGGCGTTGAAATGTTCCGCAAGCTGCTGGACGAAGGTCGCGCAGGCGAAAACGTTGGTGTGTTGTTGCGCGGTACCAAGCGTGATGACGTTCAGCGTGGTCAAGTGCTGTGCAAACCAGGTGCGATCAAGCCGCATACCAAGTTCCAATCGGAAGTTTACGTATTGTCTAAAGAAGAAGGTGGTCGTCACACGCCATTCTTCAAAGGCTACCGCCCGCAGTTCTACTTCCGCACAACTGATGTGACCGGTGCATGTGAATTGCCGGAAGGCGTAGAGATGGTGATGCCGGGTGACAACATCCAGATGACCGTTACGCTGATTGCACCGATTGCAATGGACGAAGGTCTGCGTTTTGCGATTCGTGAGGGCGGCCGTACTGTTGGTGCTGGCGTCGTTGCCAAAATCATTGAGTAAT
>DJFQ01000120.1:0-2259 GCA_002432095.1 Marinagarivorans sp. UBA5868
CGTTGGGCTTTACCGGCGCCGGAGCGTTCGGCAGTATTGACCGCCTCCTATACGTTCTAAGGTAACGGCTATGTTGTTGGCGATCCCTAATGTGTTATCCGCTGCGCAAGTGGCGGAATTTCGCGCTGAGCTTTCACAGGCGGATTGGGTGGACGGAAGGGTGACCGCCGGCCATCAATCAGCGCAGGTAAAACAAAACCTGCAGGTGCCGGAAGACCATGCCATCGCTCGCCAACTTGGGGATCGTATTATTGCTGCTTTGGGCAACAGTCCATTGTTTCTCTCNNGGCGGCAATTTCGGTTTGCATGTGGATGGCGCCATTCGCGATATCAAAGGCACGCATCACCGAATTCGCACTGATATTTCCGCGACGTTGTTTTTGTCCGGCCCCGAGGAATACGACGGCGGCGAGTTAATGATTGAGGACACCTACGGCGCGCAGAGCATAAAATTGCCCGCGGGACATATGGTGCTTTACCCGTCAACGAGTTTGCACAAAGTCAATCCGGTTACCCGCGGTGCGCGCATTGCCTCATTTTTCTGGATTCAAAGTCTTGTGCGCGAAGACGCACAACGCAGCCTGCTGTTCGATATGGATAATGCGATTCGCGGCTTGCAAAAAGACGTACCGGATCATCCCTCTGCGGTGCAGCTGACCGGCGTTTATCACAATTTATTGCGACGCTGGAGCGAGGTGTAACGCCGCGTTTTCCTTGCAATATCAACTGAGGTTTATATGGATTTAACACGGCGTATTTCATTGACGGCCTCAATGTTGGTTTTGTGGCTGTTGCCGACATTTACATGGGCCGCAAGCATACAAGTGACGGTGGAAATTCCGCAGCTAGAAGTGGCGCAATATCTTCGGCCGTATGTTGCATTTTGGGTGGAAAAAGACGGCGCTCACGTGGCGGATCTGGCAGTGTGGTACGACACGGATTTGGAAGCGGAGCGTGGTGAGGAATGGTTAAAAGACATGCGCCAATGGTGGCGTCGCAGCGGCCGTAGCCTGGACATGCCGGTGGATGGTGTCAGCGGCGCCACCCGCCCGCCGGGCATCCACACGGAAACCTTCACATTCGGCACGGGTGTTTTGGTGGACCTGCCTCCAGGCGAATATCAATTGCTGGTAGAAGCGGCGAGACAGCTGGGCGGTCGCGAAGTGGTGAAAATTCCTTTTGCATGGCCTGCGCAAAAAGCCGCACCCTTGACCGCATCGGGCAGCAGTGAGTTGGGGGCGGTGAGTCTGAGGCTGAATCCCTGAACATGTGAATTCATCTGCTTTTCTGCAGAAAAACGGAAAAGCAGCTTAGAGGAATTGGCATTGGCAATAAAAATTTGGCTGGGAACGGTGCGCCAGTGGCACTGGATCAGTTCGGCTCTGTGTCTGGTGGGCATGCTGTTGTTTGCTCTTACCGGCATTACGCTGAATCACGCCGCGCAAATCCAGGCAAAACCGCAGGTGATCAGTCAGGAAACACAGGCGCCGGATGCAATTTGGCAAAACCTGGTCAGCCCGGCGGAAAGTAAAGCGCCGCTGCCGGATGATCTGGCGAAATGGTTGGCGGATGAATTGAATATTTATGCCCAAGATCGGTTAGTGGAGTGGGACGACGAGGAAATTTATGTATCGCTGCCGCGGCCGGGTGGCGATGCCTGGTTGACGCTGGATCGCACAAATGGCGCGGTGTTTTATGAGAGCACGGATCGCGGTTGGATTTCCTATTTCAACGATCTGCATAAAGGTCGCAATACTGGATCTGTTTGGTTTTGGTTTATCGATGTTTTTGCCGCTGCTTGTGTGGTGTTTTGTATTACCGGTTTGATTTTGCTGTATCGCCATGCGGGCAGCAGACCCACCACTTGGCCGCTGGTTGGCTTGGGTTTGGTGGTGCCTTTGTTGCTGGCCCTTTTGTTTATCCATTGACTGTTGTCATTTATTAATTTTGGCGCTGAAGTTTTGAGGTTTTTTATGAAGGTGTCGCGGTTGCTATCGCTTTTACTGTTGCTCGGATGTATGCCGTCGTTTGCGGCGGATATGAATATTTCCGTCGAGGTTCCGCAGTTGGACGTTGCCGAATATAACCGCCCATATCTTGCTTTTTGGCTGGAGCGTGACGGTGCCCATATCGCTAATTTGGCGGTTTGGTATCAGTTAGAAGCCGGACCGAAAGGTGAAAATGGTGAGGAATGGCTGAAGGATATGCGCCAGTGGTGGCGCCGCAGCGGCCGCAGCCTTGAAATGCCCGTGGATGGAG
>DJFQ01000120.1:2390-4526 GCA_002432095.1 Marinagarivorans sp. UBA5868
TTGCTTCTATTACTGCAGCGTTGATGATGGCTGCACTGGTTCCCGTCATCGCCAACGCCCACCGCGCTTGGATTGTGCCGGCTGCCACGGTGCTGGCGGGACAGGACCCATGGGTGACGTTTGATGCCGCCGTGTCCAACGATATTTTTCACACCGATCATGCGGCATTGCGCTTGGAGGGTATTACCGCTGTTGCACCGGACGGCACCGAGGTGGCGTTGCAAAATGCCCATACCGGGCAACACCGCAGTACCTTCGACCTGAACTTGACCCAAAAAGGCACCTATAAAGTGTCATCATTCAGCAGCGGTTTGCGCGCCCGCTGGGAGACGGAAGAGGGCGAGCGTCGCGGTTGGCCGGCTCGTGGCACACAGGCGACGGCCGAAGGTTTTGCCAAGGAAGTGCCAAAAAAAGCCAAAAACCTGGAAGTCTCATTTGGCTCGCGGCGTTTGGAAACGTTTGTCACCGCCGGCACACCGGATAATAAAGTATTCAAACCTTCCAACCAGGGTTTGGAGTTGGTGCCGGTGACGCATCCCAACGATCTGTACGCCGGCGAAAAAGCCGAATTTAAATTTTTAATCGATGGTAAACCTGCCGCCGGTGCAAAAGTTGAAGTGGTTCCTGCGGGGATGCGTTACCGCAACCAGCAAAACACTATCAGTGCAGAAACCGACAAAAATGGGTTGGTTGCCATTACTTGGCCGCAGGCCGGAATGTTTTGGCTGAATGTGTCTTATCAAGACGATAAAGCGCAGAAGCCGGCGACCAAACGCACTGCTTCCTACGTTGCCACCTTTGAAGTGTTGCCCGAATAAAATGCGTGCCCCTCGTCACTGGCGAGGGGGTATTCATTTTCTTGGGTATTGATTGTTTTTTGATTTGGCAAGCCTTTGCGTATATTCCTCGCGTTTGCAGTCCTTCTTTGTTACGCCGCTCTCTGCTACGTCTGCTGGTGGCATTATCGTCGTTCACAAATAACACCCGAAACCTCATTTGTTGCTGCCGATGAAACCTGGTTGATTGCCTACGCCAGCCAAGGTGGCACTGCGGCCCAGCTTGCTTGGCAAAGTGCCGATCAATTAAGTGAGGCAGGGATAGCAACGCAGGTGATATCCCTCAATCGTTTGGATGATGCCGCCTTACAGCAGCGAAAAAAAATATTGTTCGTGGTCAGCACATTTGGCGAGGGCGAACCGCCGGACAATGGCAACCGCATTTTGGTGCGTCTGGCGGGTGCAGCATTGCCTCAGTTGAGCTACGGGCTGTTGGCTTTGGGTGACCGGAATTACCGTTTTTTCTGCGGTTTTGGCCACGCATTGGATCACGCGTTACATGCCGCTGGCGCCACTCCTTTATTCGATCTAATTGAAGTCGATCGGGGCGATCCAGCCGCGCTGCGGCACTGGCAATATTATTTGGGGCAGATCAGCGGACAGAGCCATTTTCGCGATTGGCAAACGCCGGATTATGATCGCTGGGCGTTGCTTACCCGGAATTGCCTTAATAACGGTAGCCCCGGCGCACCGGCATACTGGCTGCAATTAGCAGCCGATGCGGCTGGCAATACTTGGTGTGCCGGCGATATCGTCGAAATTGGGCCCTGCAACAGTCGCGAGCGCATCGACAGTTTTTTGCAGGCGGTGGGGCGCAGCCCGGTTAGCCACAAAGACCTGTTACACGAATTGCGTCGCCGCGAGCTGCCGGCGTCGCCACATGCGGCCGAGGAATTGATTTCCGTCGCCGATGAGGAGCTGTTACGCAAACTTCCGGCGTTGCCACATAGGGAATATTCCATCGCCTCTATTCCAGAAATCGGCACCCTTGATCTGCTGGTTCGCCAGGTCACCACGGCAAATGGAGAATTGGGTTTGGGGTCGGGGTGGTTGACCCGTCACACCGAAATCGGCGAAACCATCGCGCTGCGCATCCGCAGTAATCCCTCGTTTCATCCGCCGAAAGTCGAAGTGCCTATGATTTTGATCGGTAACGGCACTGGCATGGCGGGACTGCGTGCTCATCTGCTGGCGCGCGAGCGGGCCGGCGGAACGCGCAACTGGCTATTGTTTGGTGAGCGGACCGCGCGTTACGACTTTTTCTTTGGCGAGCAGATTCGCAAGTGGCATAAGAACGGCG
>DJFQ01000098.1 GCA_002432095.1 Marinagarivorans sp. UBA5868
ATCCTTTTTGGCTGAGCATAGGCATATGGTCGACGAATCGGGTTTTTCCACCGAGGTCGTTCTTGTCACTCAGGACCTTTCTCAGATTGCGTCTTTTGCCCGCGTCTTGGTTGAGACGACATTTCGCGTTGTCAAAATGTCAAAGCTGGGCCTGAGTAAGAGTTATCGGGTTGACGTTTATACTGGCGCGGTCACCGGTCCGGCGCCGTCTAAATCCCGCCTGGATCGCCAGATTTTCGGCGCGTACAAAAAGGAGACTTATGCGCTCTATCGATCGCACACCAAGTCAGTGACCGGCGCTGCTGGCAATGAAAAGCGTGTCGATGGCCGATTTAATGTTCTTGGTGGTCTTTCTGTTAAGCTCGGTTTGCTGCTGATTCTTGTGTGCTGCTTCATTACCTGGTTTGGATTTAAGACGGTCGCCAAGGGGTTTGGTTATGGCGATGAGCCCGCGGCGGCGGCCGATCAGCCACCGCATGTGTCGCCGCAGCAGCCGGCAGCTGTCGTGGCTCAGCCTGCAAAAAAGTCAGAGTTCTCTTTTTTGTCGAAGGCTCAGGCAATTATTATTGTTTGGAACAATGGCCATTGGCCGCAGATCGATTATCGATTCAAAGTTGTGTTCGCGGATAACGAGGCGGTTTTTTCCACTCGTGAACTGTCGTCCCTTAAATACAAGCTCAAGCCAATTAATGAGTGCATGGTGTTGATCGAAGGTGAAGACTTTAACCAGTGGGCAATGTGTCCGCGCGAGGCGTCCGAAAAGGGTTGGGTTGAATCGATTGCCACGGGCTCTGACGTTGATACCGGCGCATGATTTCCGGGTTCCACGTGAAACCAAAAACATGAATTTGGCTTGCCAAAAACACGTTTTTGGTTTACACTGAACTTACAGTGTAAGAGGGCGCTTAAATGGAAACCGCAGACAAAAAACACCTGAGCAGTCTTTTCCGGTACGGCCAATTGAAGTCCGTTTTTGTGACTGAGGCGCCGCTTGAGCCTGGCCGCTGGGAAATGGGATTTATTTGTGCAGACAAAAAAACGGTTTATGCTGAGACTCGGCGGGGAGAGGCGAAACAATTCGCCACTCTCGAGGCCGCGCACAATTATGCCGCCGACATTGGTTTTAGGCGGATGGAAATTCGGTGGTCTTGATCAGTAGAATACCTGTCCTTTTAGAATCTACCTCAGTCGCTGGAGCGATAGCCGCAGCGGCTGACTTCGTAAATTAGAACTCCCGCCGCTTGACTTCAGCACAGTGCCGCCTCACCTACACCTGGTAGCCGGAACCTGCTTGGCTCGATCTCCTTCTTGCCCGGTCGGGAACCGGGCAACCGCACCATGGCATCGCGATCCGTGATTGGGGGAGCCGAGGGGGGAACCCCCACGTGCGAGGGAGACAGGAGTCGACCGCTGCTTAAGTGAATCTCGCGCGCGGCCAGCTCACTCGTGCCGGGCGTTCAATTGGTGCTTTGATCTCGGTCTTCGGGTAAAGCGGGTCGAGGCATTGGTGCGGATGCCGGATCCTTATGTCCAATACCTTTCACTGCTTCTTTTTGAGGGCGCCCTTCAGGTAGTATTTCGGATCTCTTCATGAACGGCTCATCGCATGATCGTCCGGAACCCGGTTGCCATCCAGTTCTATCTATCGAAGTCGGATAAGGCGGCTTTTTTGGCCGCCTGCCGCGCCAGCGATACAACCATGTCGCGGGAGTTCCGCCGATTCGTCCGCTGGTTCATCCAGAACGCGCCGGGCGACGACCGGATCTATCATCAGCCATTCACTCGCATGGACGGTCGACCGTCGCCCTAGGGGGCCATTGCGGGCCAGCCAGGCGCCGCCCTTGAGGACTGGAAGCGAGCGGCGCGAGCGCCAGGCATCGAGGGCGCCGCCAGGCGCCCGTTCCGGCCCAGTATCACCGGTAGAAAGTCCAATGGGTTGGACTAACAAAAAAGGGCCTAACGCAGGCCCTTGATTTTTAAGCAATTTTTATTTGGCTATAAAATGATCAAGCGGCACCTAACCCGCCTTCTTTAGGTGCCTTACCTTTTCCTTTGCTAGTCGTACCCATAGCGCTCTTACGTCGGGATTTTTCTCTTTCGCAGCTTCGATCGTTGCGATTATCTCTAGCGGGTCGATTTTTAAGCCGCTCGCTATCCTTATGCACTTCGTTCGACCTATGGCAATTCGCCCGCTTCTGATTCCGCTGATCTGTTGGCGAGATACCCCTAGCAGCTTGGCCAGCTCATAGTCGCTTTCGATGTTCATCCGGCTTTTGAACTCGTCCAGATAGTTTTCGAGTGTCTTCATTGATGGCCCTTGGTTGCCTTGTTTACTTAATGATATTCGCAGTTATCCGACGGGGTGACGTTATCTAGATAATTTACAGTAATCTTAGTAGTTGACGCTTTCGTATTGTGCAGCTAGTATTAGTTAACTGACTAGTTTACTAGTCAGTCTCATGATTTGAGACACCAAGCCTGCACAATATCTATCCACCGGGAATAAGGTTTCAACTTTAGATGGAAGTCCGCAATAGCCCATATAACTCACCTTTCATCCCCTACGGGGAGAAGGGCGTTTATTGGCTCGGTAAAGAGCATCAGCACGGACACCATAACGAGCACGTCAAGGAGTTTTGCAACTCCAATTCGCTTTGGTCGGATCTTTATTTGGGGCGCATTACTGCCGCCAATGCAAAGCACGGCTTTTCCGATTCTGAATATGCCGAGCTTCACAACTTGTATTTTAAATTTGGCATTCAAGCCGCCGGTCGGCGTCTGGGGCTCGCGTGATAGAAGCGCAAAAAGAATATCCGGGCATGATTGATTGGCTGACGTGCCGCCTGGATGGCGCCTTGCTCGCAGAGAATGTCCGCGAGGAAATTAAAAGCAACACCTCGCGCATTTTAAAAATCGACGCGTCGGGCAATTTGGAGTGGGAAGCGGCGGGCCGTGAAGTCATAAAATCCGATTCGCATCAAGTGGTGGTGAGATTTGGGACTCACTTGGAGATTATGGGTTCGCCGGCTCGCGTTTCTTCCGGCCACAACGTTTTTGGCAAACTCGATATAGTCGAGTGTTGGCGCGATATGATTATTTTTGTTCAGCGTCACTACGGCATAATTTTTCCTCTCAAAAAGGATGAGTGGAAAATAACTCGTATCGACGTTACCCAAAACTATGACATGGGGAGCCTGGAGAATGTTTACCAGGCAATAGAAGCCCTCAAAGTTTCAAAGGCTGGCCGTCAAGAGGCTTCGCCTTATGCCCACGGGGTTATTTGGGGTAAGGGCTCAAAGTATTACAACGGTAAGGGGTATGCGAAGGGCACAGACCTTCGACGCAACGTTAAACGTGGAAAGGCATTTTGCACCGAGGAACAACTTGTTCTGGCAGACCGCATTTTGCGCCTTGAGTACAGCATTCGTCGTCAACGCATGGACGAGATTGCAGGCATGGGTGTTAAGTGGTGGATGTTAAAACCAGAATGGCTAGTTGCTGAGCATGCAAAGTATTTCGACAAGTTCCTGAGTACGCTGGAGGTGGCCGAAGTGGACGCCATTTTTGAGAAAATTATGAGCTGCGTAGGCGAAGGCCCGGACAAAATTAAGAGCCATTCGCAAGCTCAACAAGCGTATGACTGCTACCTCCGGTGTAAGACTGTTGGTCGGCATAAGGCTATGGCGACATATAAGCGCAGCACCTGGTATCACCATTTAAAGAATCTCCGCCTCGCCGGAATCAAGCAGATTGATCTACAGCTAAACAATGTAGTCACTCTGAAAGCGCGCCGGCTAGTGTTGGATCAACCCGTCAGCTGTTGGGCTGACATTAAAACTGCAATAGGAGCATGACCATGAAATTCCAAAATACTCTGACTTTGTTGGGCGTTGTCGGCAAAAAAGGTTCTGGTAAGCTGGACAACGGCCAGGACTGGAAAACCGATCGTGTCGAGCTGCATTTTCTGACCGACTTCGATCTGTCAGACGCTAAGACGGCCGGGCAGACCGTCGTCGTGTACAAGCTTGACGGCTTCGACGCAAATTACGAGCGCGCTCGCGGCTGTGTGGGCCAGCGGGTTGTCTGCGAATTTCAGATGGTCACGAGCACTAAGCCGGGCGCAATGCCGAGGCTCGAACTCAAGGGCTTTGCCCCCGAGCGCGTGAGCGCAAAAGCTGGTTAATTCTATGTCGCCTATGGAGGGATTTATGAAAGTGCGATTGCCTGTTATTCAAGTGCGCGAGACAGATCTAATACCGGTTCGTGCGCTGTCGCAGCTGGAGCTTAAGGAGAAATTTCCAGGTGTGATCATGATTAAAAAGGTCGGCGTTTATTGGACCGGAGTTATCGAGGTTCCCAAAAAATGCTGACGATCGTTTGTGCTGGCACTATCGAGCTTACTGCCGAGGGTGCTGCAACATGTTCAAGTGGTTGGATGACTCAAACGGTTGTCGTGCCATTTGATCCCAGTGCGATTGATCCTTCAATCGTTGCTGCGATGTTTGGAGCGGGGTTCCTGCTCTTTTTTACCCCGTGGGCAGCCGCCTTCGGTTTTTCAAAACTGTTACAAGCTATTCGGAGCTTTTGAGTATGACTACTGCTGACGTTGCAACCATTTCCGGTTCTGTCGACTACGCCACCATTATCGTAGGTATCGCAGCTATCGCTGCTGCCGCCGCCATCGTTTATGTCGCTGTGAAGGGCGGCAAAATGCTGCTCGGCATGGTGAAAGGTGCCTAATCGTAGGCTGGTTAAAAGAGGGGCTTCGGCCCCTTTTTTTGTCTTGGGGTGCTCTATGTTGGATATTTGGTACTGGACTTTTTTCGTCGCTGGATTCGTGGTGGCTGCGTCATGCTTAAGAATGGTTTGACTCTCATTATCGGCGTATTTGTTGCCTGGTTGTCTCCCTCGGCTTTTTCGCAGAATCCCGCAGGCTGGACTATATGGACGTCTCAATATACGTGCGGCGGTCCCCCAGGCGATAATCCTAATTTACTGGCCAATTGTGCTGCCGCGCTTCCGGGGCGTTATTATCAATATGGCAGATCGTCCACTTTGACCTGTACGTCTGGTGGCGTTACCAAACAACGCTATGTCTGTATCTACACCAGTCAAAACCCCTGTCCGGCTCATCAGATTTGGAATCAGTCTCAGACGCAATGCGTTAACCGGTGCGCTGATCCTTTGGTCTGGGACACTGCGACTCAGCAATGTAAGGAACCTTTTTCATGTGACCCGCCAGCCGAAATGATTGGTGATCCGCCCCAATGTATGGAACCGCCAGATTGTAATTTGCAAATGCCTGGTTCGCAGTGGGATACCTATGGTGAAGCGTGCGTCTGTCCGACCGGCACGACGCAAGGGTATTCCGGCACCGTGGGCGGTGGCCTTCAGCAGTCGTGCATAAATCAGAATCCGCAAGAGGGTTGCCCGGCTGGAAGTTATCAAATTCAAATCGATGGTGTGGATCAGTGCTGGACTCCGGACCCGCCAGATACCTGCCCTGAGGGTTCTTATCCTGTGACTATGAACGGTGTCGAACAGTGCTGGACGCCGGACGAGGGTCAAGAGAATTGCCCGACCGGAACTTACTATGTCGAGATCAATGGGGTAGGGCAGTGCTATAACCCTCAGCCAAATATCGACGACCCCGACGACCCGGGTAGCAGCAGTTCAACGAGTTCAGGCGGCTCCAGTGGCAGCACGTCATCGTCCGGCGGAACGGTCGGCGGTGGTGGTGAATTCGACGATTCCCGCATTGTTGGGCGCCTTGATCAGATCCGCAATAAAATCGATTCAACCAATACAAAGCTCGATACCGCGAATGAAACGCTGACCGGAATTAAGGATATTCTCGACGGTGACGCTCAGCCTATGCCGGGCCACTCACAGGCGACGGTGGCAACATTTGCTGGGGTTAACCAAGCGTTTTACGGGCGTCTCGTTTCCTCGCCCATCGGCAATGCATTTTCGGGAGTTTCGTCGCTGGTCAATTTGGCCGGTGCTGAGTGTCCTGAGTTTTCCGTTGAACTCCCTGAACCTATCGGCATCACGGCATCGACGGCCTTGCACTGCGAGGTTTATTTATCGGTTGCATCGGTTTTCTCTGTTGTCATGTATGCGGTGTATGCCTTCACTGCTTTCCGTATTTTTGCGAGTGCTTAACTATGGCTGAGTGTAAATGGTATGACGTGAGCTGCGGCGCGACCTGGTTGCGCGATGAGATGCACCATTTCGCGTTGTGGCTTTATGAATCGCTTCTTGGCGGCCTGGCGTCGATGTTTGAAGCCATTCCGGTCCCGGGCTTTTTTGCCAGCTTGTCGACGATTCAAATTCCACCAGGTGTTGGTTTTTTCGCGTCTGCGTTTGAGATTCCTGCTGGACTGGCGATCATAACTTCCGCTTATGTGGCTAGGTTTTTCCTGCGTCGTATTCCGGTGATTGGCTAATGACAATTTCAGCGTATGTGGGTTTGCCTGGGGCTGGGAAGTCCTATGGCGTTGTTGAGAACGTGATACTCCCGGCGATCAAGGCAGGTCGCCGGGTTCTTACCAATATCCCGATGGTGCGCGATGAGTGGTTGAAACAATTTCAGGCTGCGCCGGAGCAGTTCGATATAGCAGAGATCCCGAAAGACCCCGATTGGTGGCAAAAAAACAATGTTGCCGGCGCCGTGGTCGTTCTCGACGAACTCTACAAGCTTTGGCCGGCGGGACTGACTGCCAAGAATGTCCGCGAGTCGGATAAATCCTTTTTGGCTGAGCATAGGCA
>DJFQ01000245.1:0-13090 GCA_002432095.1 Marinagarivorans sp. UBA5868
GATAAGGGAACAGCGCCATCGACGGCAGACAGCATGCTTGCAAATGCCGTGGTATTAAATTTTCGGAACCCGTCTTTATAATTTTGTACGGCAATTCCCGCTGCATTGTACGGCGTCACTTTTGCGTTCAGCGAAAATGGTTCTTCAAGATAAGAGTACGGCAAAACCGCATTGCAGCTTGGCTGCACCGCTGTCGCGCTGAGACCAAAATGATCCGGATAAAATCGACCCACATAACCGGACCTGCCGACAATTTTGTTACTGACTGGGCTGCTTAAATATGTATTGCCAGAAAGCGCGGCTGTTATTTCAATAATGCCAACCTCACCGAAAGAATTATTGGAAAAGCTGGCAGTACCCGAAGAGAAGCTTGAGAAAGTTCCCACGGTCAATGCAGATTCACTTCCACTGACTGGTTGAAGCAATTTCGAGCCGAGGGTGATAGGCGCTGCAAAACGCACAAGCGCGGAGTTATTTGAGAGATCGGCGTTATTGGCTGGATCGAAATCGCCGTGACCTTCAGCCATACCGTCTTGGTCGGCATCATCCGCCGCTTGCCACCCTACTCCTGTTACCGTAACGGTAAATGGTTGTCCGGCCTTGCGAAAGGTCAGTCCGGATGCTGAGGTCGCAGCGGCATTTTCAGTAACTTGTATTCGGATAGCAAACGGGCGCACCACCAGCGTGTTGGAACTTCCGGAAATGGTCGAGCTAGCAAACGAATTACTCGTATCAGCAAGATTAATTGCGTATTTGCCAACATCTGTAGTGCGCAGCGTAAACGACGCTACGCCATCTGTGAACGACAAAGTAACGTTATTGGCAGCAGGCTGAGTATTGGGCAATGAAACAACGCTAGCGCCGATAACAGCACTTGGTGCTGCTGAGTTGACAGGGTCTTCTCCATGACGTGTCAACCACATTCTTAAATTGGGTACGTTATAACCGGTTGCCGCTCCACACGCACCGTTCGTGTCTCGCCGCATCATGGTCGCCGTGAACGGATGATCACGCATCCCTACCACATCCTCTCCCCAGGACGCATTTGCAGAGGCAATAACAAACGCGTTATCAGAAAAGGTTACCGGGGATGACGTTGCACTTATCCCCGCTCCTGAGTCAGCGATGGTAATTGTTAAAGACTGAGCGCGCTGATTATTTAACGCCAGTACAATATCGCCAGCGTCTGTTGCGGTGAATGTATAAATAGCTTGGCCGTTGTCGTTGCCCGGCACTAGTGTTCCGTTGGCATTAGCAATAACGTTGGTTTTTGCCCACGTGCCACGACCTGTGGATGTGCTGATCGAAATGGTGCCGGTATACCCTGTCAGAATATTGTTGCTGCCATCTCTCGCGGTTATGGTGATATTTTTTGGCGTGCACGTGCTCGCGGTGCTTCCGCCAGTGTCGATTACAAATGTGGTTATCACCGGCGCGACAACGCCACAACTTCCACCAAAATCTGCGGATGCAATAATTGATGAGCTGTAGTTCAGAGTGGCCCCGTTTTGAACGTTTACGGCGGCTTCGCTTGTAACAGCGCCAGTCAGAGTGGTGTTGTTACCAAGATCAGCATTACCTTTAGCGTAAATAACCGCCCGGGCCTGAGCGCCACTAACCAAAGAAAAGCTCCCTCTTGTGTATACATAAAAATAACGGTTGGACCCGGTTAAGTTAATATCGGACTGTGCATTGAATACAACGTTACCTTGTACGAATAATCTCACTGTACCCACTGAAGACACATTGACGACTGTTTCAGACCCGAGATTTAAATCCCCTCGTACCGTATAGTCACCGGGGGCGAAATTAAGTGTAACCCGGCTGTTTGTGGTAATAGACCCATAATTTCCAGGAGTCATATTCCTGGTCGCTTGATATGGCACAGAAATGTTCGCAGCATTCGGAAAGTTATTAAAATCTGTAGCCTGAGCCGATATGGAATTGGTTTCATCACAAAGCGCTAAAAAACCGCAACCCCACAAGGCATATTGGTATAAATTTCGGGTGACTATGTCATTTCCTGGCGAATTAAGTATGTCCGCACCCCATTGAATGGTTACCGAACCCGCATTCGTTGAGTTTGCTGCTCCCGACGGAAACACCGCGCTGCATTCCGCAGCCTTTAGTGAGGGAGAAAAAAACGTCACCGATATAAAAATCAGCAGTGCAAAGCGCCTTAAGATGCTGAAGATGGCTATATTAAGATCATTATTCATAGCGCACCGCCGTTATCAGTCTGCGCTCGGCAACAAGATTGCCCCCGCCACAAGTCGCAACGCTTTCTACCTGATAAATACCGGCGGATTCACCCGTGTTGGTCACGACAGTACAGGCAAGTTGTGCAGAACAGTCGTTCAACCCCGCGGCGGAATAATTAACGCTACTTCCGTTGACGCTGGCGCAATTGAGGCCCGCATCGGCTTTACTGGTTGCAGTAAATAATATTCGGTTCATAGCCAACTGCGATGCACTTTCCGCCGCATAAAATGCTTGTACTGATAAGGTTTCTTGCACCGCCGACGAAAATTGGCCCGATGACAAACGGCTGATTGTCAATGCCAGTGCGCCAAGCCCAACCAGAATAAAAAGCGCCATCGGCATTAAAAATCCCGCTTGTTTCCCGCTTGTTTTTTTCTGCTCGATTGACTTACGGCACATTGCGGATGAGCACCTGATGAGTAAGATCCAGCGAGGTGGAGCCACTGATAAAAATCAACCGCATATGAACCGCCATATTGCGATTCTGCGACGCAGGAGAAAGCGCAAATGCAGTGCCGTTGGGCTGCACATTGTGAGACATTAATGCGCTGTTTCCACCAGGATCGCTTTCGCCCAATGCTCCAGTCAAAAATCCGTAGTTATAAAAACGCACTAAATTGCCGCCGACTAAGCAAAAACGCACGGGGTTGGCGGCGAGATAAACTCGACGATTTACCGAATTACGAATAAATCGATGTGCGCCGGAAAATGGAATGGACGAGTAAGGTGCGCTGCCCAAGGTTCCCAACCCAACCCGCGCAGCTGGTGCCGTGCTGGTGTATACATCCGCCGGTGAGAATGGCGAAATTACCACATGCCGCGGATTTGCCCCATTAAGGCCAAACGCGCCAGTCAAAACTTGATTCTGCGGCGCAATATTATTACTGGCATCTGCCACAGTGCCTTGATAATTCGCCGCAGCAACAACTGGCATAAATTCGATACAGCGACCACCCGCACTCACTCTTACAGCGTTCGGCAGAGCCATACGCAATTCTCTCGCCATTTGCTCCAGCGATAAACGCCCGCGCTGCACCAACTGATTGCGCATTTGAGCGGTACGATAGGATTCCAGCGCGCTGACCACGAAGTTAGAGCCTATTACGGCAACAATGCCCAATATCACCACAACAAACGTGATTTCCACCAGAGTAAAACCCGTTTGTTTAACCTGTGACGGAGCGCCTCGGAATTTCATCAGAAATTTACCTTATAGGCGCTCAGCGTCAAGGTTCCACCGCCGGGCATAGCGACATTTACAACGATTAATTTTGCCCGCCCCGCTGCCAAGCCGAGATCACCGCCGGCTTGAGTCACCGAAACCGATACCGGAAAACGCGTATCGGAATTGTTTGCGTAACCGTGATAATCCCCTACATCGTCAAAATCACCATCAGGCGAAATACCGACGCACGCAGGCCAGCCAGCGGAATCACACGCGGGCACACCGCCGGTCGGAGTATTTTCGTCGAATTTACGGGCCAGAATTTCATCGAGTGTCGCCTGAGCTTTTTCCAAGGCTTTGATGCGCACCGCGGGATCGACGCTATTCACCACTGAATTATTAAATACCGCGAGTAACGCGCCCATGGCGATGGCCAATACCACGATAAAGACGATGACTTCCATCAAGGTAAAGCCGCCCTGATTTTTTGCGGGAGGAAAGCAGGCGTTGGGAGGAAACATGTCAGTAGGCATAGCCGGTCGCCGTAACAGTGACATTGACGCTCTGGCCGCCCTTGCTAACCGAAATCACCGCTGGCGTGGTGTGGCCCAAATGGTTGTAGTCGAAATTCCGCGTTGCGAATACGACGCCGGCATCCACGGTCAATGGATATTGTGTGCCGGCCACGTAAAGGCTTTCACTACTGGCAAAGGTTCCGTCGCCATTTGCGTCCAACCGCACATCAATGGTGGCGCCGCTCACAATCACCCGAACGGGGGCCAATTGGGCCATGGCTTTTTGCTGGGCAGAAAAAAGGGCCGTGGTCAGAAGATCACGGCCCGCTTGCAGCTGGAAGATTGTTTGGGGAATCAGGCGGGAGGTGGCAACCGCGGCTATGACACCGACGACAACCATCACCGCAATCAGCTCAACCAGGGTAAATCCTTTGGTAAAAGCTCTTCGGCTGATTGCGCTTTCGCTAATAGCCTTTTGTTGTCGCACACACTCCCCAATGTCATTATCAATGTGACCGTAGATTACGGATCTGTACCGCCAGCCGAGCCGATAATAACAAATTCAGCATCTTCTCCCCCGACGCCGATCAATGTGCAGGTTACAGCAGCTTGATCTGCGACAGCCCCGGCGGTAATTGAATAACCTTCGGGTAACTCACCATTTGCCAGAAGTGCTTCACCGTCGGCACAGTCATCAATATTAATAAATGGATCTGTGGCTGTTGTGGTGAGGCCTGCCTCGACCGCAATATCCACTGCATGATTTAGGGCCGCGCCACTCTCAATACTTCCCGCAACACCGCGCACCGCCGCCAGGGCTGCTTCGTCTTGCAGGTTTACAAAGCGTGGTACCGCCGTTGCGGCTAATATGCCAAGAATGACAATCACCGCAATGAGTTCGATTAAAGTAAAACCCGATTGCTGTTTACCCATGAATAATCTCTCCAACTGTTACTGCTGATAAAATGGCAAGGATCGATAATTGTCAAACTCTTGACGCCTAACCGCCTTGTGACCATGCGACTTTATTTGAAGTCGGTATTCCGACTCCTGTATCCGCCCGGTTTTACCGCCAGATACTTATGTCTCACTTACTCAAAGCTTAGCCAATGTTTTTGTATTTTCCTGTTATAAAAAGGCTTAGGCCAAAGCACCAAGTTAAATATGAAAGTTATGGTAGATGTGTTTTTAGATGGATTTTAAATAACGCGAATTATGCAGAATGAATTTGCCGACAAAACTGCGGATAACAATAGCTTTTAATTCGCTTAATGGCGGCGTGACTAAAACACCATAATTATTGGCAATAACATATTTATCTACGTTCGGTTATAAGGTCGTTATCGACCAACAAGCGTGGCTTCAGCATTTTGATAATCGGCGGAAACGGCCGGATGGACGGAATACCCGGCGTTTAGAGGATTAGGAAATTAATCCCGGGGGAACCCGGAAAGGAGTGAGGTATTAAAAATTCAGACGTCCAGCCAGACGCAACACCAATGCTTGACTGTCTATCAATGACCAATCGTCTGTTGCCACTTGCAAGGAAATCACCTCCGCCTGCAGGGCGAACCAAACCGCTTCCATGGTGAAGTCATAGCCGCTTAATAGCTCCCAGTCCTCGGCAATACGGTAACTTAGAAAAGCCCGATCAAATTCAACCCGATCATATTTTTCCAGGGTGTAAACGACGCTCCATGGTCCGAGAATTTGTTTTGTGAGGGACATCTGGTAATGCACGGGTAGACTCTGTGTGAAGTTTTTGTAGCTTTCAATTCCCACCATCATCGGGTCGCGGCGGGCGTACCCGTCGCTATCATAGTAGGTGGTGGTTGAGGCCACATCCGCCTGGGTATAGGGCGCGGCATCCCAATGGATTCGACCTAAAAGATCGTAGAGATCGAGCTGGATTCGCCAGCCATCTGCCAACCTGATGTCCGCTTCTACATCAAATGAATATCCGGCCCCGCTTGCCATTTGAATGCGCTTACGGTTGAGCAAATAATCTTCGTGATAGTGGTAAAGAACGTTCAAATTCCCACCATTGATGTCACCGTCTTCCACGGTCACCTGCCCCTGCAGACTACCGTACAGCAAATCTTCCGCGTCAAAATAATTCAGCGAAAGGCGCACACTGGAGTTTTGCAAAAATCCGAGGTTGTAACCGACACGCCATCCCTCGGTTTTAATATGCTGCGCTTTTAAATAAACGTCGTAGACCTTGCCATCGGGAATGGGAATTTTATTTTTATCTCGATACACAAGATCCATGGTGTCGGCACTGAAATCAAACACATAATCTTCGCGGAGGAAGTGCGCGAGTTCGAAGCCTCTATAAGCTACACCAACCTCCATTCGATTGAAGGTCAGTGCATGTCCGCCGGGATGCGGTTCGGCAATTCCGCGCAAATCGTCTTCAAAAGCTTTTACCGGGACGGCATCACTATACAAATTTGAAGAATGGCGAAGGAATACAGCTGGATCAGCTTTCTGGGCATAGGCATGGCTCGACGCCACCACAAGGCAAAACGTCGAGAACGAGCCTATATAAAAAGGTATCAAAGAAAAGGTCCGCTATTATGAGATGGAATTGATAAAGGTAAAAAAAGGGTGAACACATGTTCACCCTTTTGCTGCGTTTAGAGCGATTCGAACGAACCGTCTGTATAGCGGATTACCACGGTATTATCTTCTTCAACGGTGGCATATTGGGTGCCATTCAGAGAAATGGTTCCTTGCAGGCGGCTCTCACCTTCCACAGTCGTTTCCATCAAACTCATGATCACGCCGTCATGATTGGTAATGGTCAGATTGCCTTCAGGGGCACCGTCCGCCACCAGCATATTGAAGCGGAACTGCTTGCCGGGATAACGGATTGTGAGACTGTTGTCAGCGTCTTCCAGACCGGTGCGTGCAACGGAATAATTCATGGAAACAACATTAGGATTACCCGTTAGCTCGGCCGTAAATGCCACGCTGCCATACATGTCCACAAAATTGGAAGTGGTTTCGCCGGTGGAGGTTTCGCCTTGCTGAGTCCAGGTTTCGACAAAAGAAACGCCGGTTCCATCCCCTGAAACAGACACTGCAAAACTGGCGCTCTCCCCCGATGTATTCCTTACGAGACCGGATAATTTCAGTGATACCATCCCCAGCGACTTGGTTGAGCTTTCCGTGGTGGCACTTTCCGTATCCACAATCATCACGTCTGAGAGCGAAGCGACCAATGTGCCTGTGAGTGTCACTGGATCCGTCACTGTACCTGCCATCACCTGGGACAATTCGATCATGAGATTGAGATTCAGTGCATCCAGAGATTGGTTTTCGGTCAGCTGAGCCGTTTGCGAATTTTCCGTTTCAACGACAGACAAATCGGTAATTGAAATGGACGATCCTTCTTTCACTAACATGACCAAAGTAGCGGATGTTGCACTGCCTGCGACTTCGTATTCACCATCCGCGGACATCTCGGAGGAATCTGTTTCCCCATAGGTCAGCGAGTCGGTCGCATCCAGTTCGACCGCAATCGTGACCATGCCGCTGTCGGCTTCTACTTGGATATTCTGATCGACGCTGAAAACGCTGGTTTCGCCTACTGTCGTAATCGTGACGTCTACGTCCGTGTCGCTTGTATAGGCGGTGAGTTCCGAATTATTGCTGTGCGCTCGGTTCGCGTCGTCAATTGCGGCGGCGGCGATTGCCATGGCCTCGATCAAATATCCCGCATTTTCGCTGGACGCCATTTCTGCCGCTTCGAGTTGCATGGCAAAATCTTCAGAAATTCCGCCGATCGTACCGCCGCCGGAAAGAGCCGTGTCACCGAGGGAAATGGCCAGGTTTTTCAGGTCACTTACCATGGCTTTGACTTTGGCAATCGGTGTTGCGCCGGAGGTTGAGCTGGGTGTGCCAGTGGAATAACTATCCGCTGGTTCGCTCTCGGCCAGTTGTTGGTCAACAAAAAGACTTTGCAGTAATGCGGTCAAGCCCTGGGGTGCCTGCGGATCATTTGCTTGCACCTGCATCAAAACCTCACGCGCTGCTGACAAAATATCCGCAAGGCTTGTCTCAGTTGCGTCCGACGTGTTGCCTGCGACACCGTCTTCTGCAAAATACGTGATGAATGCGTTTAAAGCGCCAATAAAACTTAACAGGTTGTCATCCAGGCGCGCCGCCTGAACAATTGCCGAATTAAGCGCCGCGTATTGCACAAGATTGGAGTTGCCCGCCTCCATCGCCGTTCTCACCGCCGCTGGATCGGTAAGATCAATAACCGGCATGGTTGCTAAATCGCCGGTCAGCCCGAAGCGATTGGCCACGGAGGAATTCGCCTCGTTGATCGCTACCTGGATGTCTTCGCTAGTGGCGCCACTTTGAATTGCCTCCTGCGCCAATTGCGCCGCAAGAGTTGTCAGCAATGTGATATTGGCCACCGAATTATCGCTGGTGGACGGCACTACCGTTTCCAGCTCGAAGGAAGTGTCGGTGATCGGTAAATCCTGGCCAAAATTCACACCCACACCACATCCAGCGGAGAGGTCACAAACCATTATTGAGCCTGTGGGGTTTGGCGTGACGCGAAACAGCAAGGGCTGATTTACATAGGTGTTGGGAATATCGAGACTATAGTGGCCAATAGCGCTGGTGATGGTGGAGGAAATAGGTGTCGGATCTAATATACCGCTGTTAAATCGATAAGCCTCCACCTGGAAATTACGCAATATACCTTTGCTAGCAGTGCCGTTAACGGTGTAAGAGTTGTCTTGCGGCGGCGGATAATATTTTTTGTCATCATCACAACCGCAGCCTTGCATATGAATTGCGACAAGCGCAGCACTGACCATGAATATTCGACGTAGATAGATCATATTCTTATTCCTTCTGTTGAATATAAAGCGCCCTGATACATCTGGCACCCGACGGACCGGATTTCGCTTGCGACTTATTGAGAGGATAAAAGCCGCAGTGACGATTTTTTATTTACTCATGGTTTAAAAGCATAGATGCAACTGGGAGCCGTGCAATCGCGCCCTGGCAGTTGTCGCTAAAATGAATTGTTATTAAAAATTGATCCATCCATGAAAAATCGCACTTACATGGCTCCCTTCTGCACGTTGTACATATCCCACATTGGCAAGAAAATACCCAGCGCCAGCACAGTGACAAAACCCGCCATAAAAATAATTAAAATCGGCTCTATACTGTCGCTCAGTTTTTTGAGGTCATAATCCACTTCACGCTCGTAAAAGTCTGCCACCTCTGCAAGTAATTCTTCTACCTTGCCGCTCTCCTCTCCCACCGCAATCATTTGCAATACCAGCGGGGTGAGCATTTCGGCCTGAACGTGGGTGCGTAACAAACTATCGCCGCGCTCGATGCCGCGTCGAATGCGTTCGATTTTCATGGCGAGATACGGATTATCAATGGCTCGGGCGCATAATGTGAGCGCCTGGTTGAGCGGCACGCCGGCGCGCAACATCAAACTGAAGCTGCGTGCGTAACGGGCCATGGAGGCCCGATCGATAATGCTGCCGATCACCGGCAGCCTAAGCTTTTTTTGCCCCCAGAAAATCGCGCCTTGAGGTGTGCTTAAGTAATACCAAATGCCTGACACAGTGGCACCCAGAACAACCAATAACGCCCACCAGTAATTCACAAATACATGGGATGTACCGATCAGTATTTTTGTTACCAGCGGTAACTCGGCATTGAACTGTTTGAACATATCCGCGAACTTTGGAATTACCGCAACATTCACCACAGTCACCGCGATGGCCAAAGCAATAATCACAAATGTCGGATAACGCGTAGCAGATTTGATGCTTTTGCGCGTTTCCTCGTCACGCTCCATATAAAATGCCATTTGCGAAAATACCTGGTCCAAACTGCCTGTACTCTCGCCGACATTAATCATGCTGACGAATAGATTGTTGAATACTTTCGGGTGTTTACCCATGGCGGGAGACAAAGCGGAACCCCCCTCCAGCCGCTGAGCCACATCATTTAATACACGCTGAAATTCCAGATGTTTCAATCCCGCCGCAAGACCACGTATGCCGCGCACCAAGGGAATGCCGGATTTGGTGATGGTGTACATCTGCCGGCAGAACATGATCAAGTCGATGATTTTAACTTTGTTACCACCGAGCAGTGCGCTGATATCAACATTCGTTTTCGACGTAGCGGCAAGCTGGCGGATATTGACCGGTGTGATGCCCTGCTCCAACAATGCAGAGGCTGCGGCATCCGTATTAGGTGCGTCCATTTGGCCTTTGGCCAATTGACCCTGCGCGGAGCGACCTTGATATTCAAAAGTAGGCATATGAATTCACGTATTCCAGTTTGCCGATGCACAACATATCAATGTCCCGGTGTCGCGCCGGCCACTTCCGTCAAGCTTTCATCTTCCACTTCCGCGGATACGCGCAATACTTCATCCACCGTGGTAATGCCTTGCAGGGCGTAATCCAAAGCGCTTTTGCTGAGCGGGCGATAATTTTCGTGGGCATGAGCGGCTTCATTAAATTTACGTACGCTATTGTCGCGCAGTGCATCGGCCATTGCGTTATTGATTTCGAGCAATTCAAAAACACCAATTCGGTCAAGATATCCACTGTTATAACAATGAGGACAGCCTGAACCTTTGCGCATCCGACTCACATCGGTGGAGCTGGTGCGGGTCATACGACGAATCAGGTTCAACTCCTGAGCGTTGGGTGAGTAAGGCTCGGAACAATGCAGACAAACGCGGCGGACCAAACGTTGTGCAATCACCGCCTTTAGGCTGGAGGCCACGAGGAAAGCATCGACACCCATATCCAATAATCGCAAGGCAGAGGTTACTGCATCATTGGTGTGCAAAGTGGATAACACCAAGTGTCCTGTCATGGCGGCGCGCAGAGCAATTTCCGCTGAATCGGAATCGCGAATTTCACCAATCAACAAAATGTCCGGGTCTTGCCGCAAAGTTGCGCGCAACACGGTGGCGAAATTCAGGCCGATCTTTTCATGCAACTGTACCTGGCTAATGCGCGGCAAGCGAAATTCCACCGGATCTTCCACGGTGATGATTTTTTTCTCTGGTGTGTTGAGCTCGGAAAGCGCACCGTAAAGCGTGGTGGTTTTGCCACTTCCCGTCGGCCCTGTCACCAATACCAAGCCATGGGGCCGGGAAATTACGTTGCGAAATAAACGCACATAATTGTCCGGCATACCCACTTTATTCAGCGGGCGAATTCCGGCGGAATGATCGAGCAAACGCATTACCACGGATTCGCCATATTGCACCGGCATGGTGGAAAGCCGCACGTCAATACTATGCGAACCAATTTTCAGATTGAAGCGACCATCCTGCGGCAAGCGTTTTTCAGAAATATCCAAACCGGACATTAGCTTTAAGCGCACCACCAAAGCACCGGCGATACGCTTTTCATTCATCACCTGCTCCACCAGCACACCATCAATACGCTGGCGGATGCGCAATACCGTTTCGTCCGGCTCAATATGAATGTCCGAAGCGCGGCTATTGATGGCTTCTTCAAAAATTTTCTGCAGCAGTTTTACCACCGGGGCGTCCATGTCCTCGGCGGTGGTTAGAATATTGGCGATATCGACCGCGTCGCTTTCCAGCTCATCGTGTAACTGCTCTGCCAGCGAGGCAATTTCGCTGGCGCGGGTGTAGGCAACGTCGAGAATATCCAGCAGTTCCGATTCACGCACAACAGCGGGCTTTATCGGCTTTTTCAAAATCTTTTTTATGTCATCCAGACCAAAAATATCGGTGGGGTCGGACATGCCCAGCAGGTAACCGTCTTTATCATCCTTCAGAACAATAACGCGATAACGTCGCGCGACAGTTTCCGGCAATATCTGCACGACTTCACGATCAAAGCGGAAATGGGCCAGGTCGATAAATGGATAATTCAGCTGCTTGGAGAGGAAATTCAGCAGCGTATTTTCATCAACAAAACCCAGCGCCACTAACTGACGTCCGAGTTTGTAGCCGGATTTTTTCTGCTCACCTAGAGCGGTTTCCAATTGCTGTTGACTAATAATCTGCTGGGCAACAAGAATGTCACCGATGCGAATACGTTTAGGCGCGCTGGCAGTTTCCACTTATTTACCTGTCGTTTTTTTTGCCGGTTACGGGTTTTATGCCGATTTGTCTTTTTGCCTACTGTTCGTTTTAACTGGTCGTTTTTTAACTGGTCGTTTTTGCCAATTAATCGCTTTTATCAATCTGCATTTTTTATCTGCTCGTCCCCGCAGCGAGTGAAAGATCCTGCTGGCGCTGACGCGCATACTGCATCACCCGCTGATCCGGATGGCGTAACAACAGGACTTTTTCATACGCATTAAGCGCGGTGCCGATAAGCTTGCTCTTATCCGCACTTACCGCAAGTCCTAGCCAGTCACTCACGTTGTCCGGGGCCGCCGTCACGAGAGTTGCATAGAGTTTCATCGCCGCGTCGTGCTCGCCTCCTTTTTGGCGCAATCCTGCTAGCAGACGCATGCGCTGCTGTTCCGCATCCCCGGAAAATTCGCTTGCCGTCAACGCGCCCAGCGCGGCCTGTTCCTGACCATCCAGCACCATTAATTGCGCCATTACATAATTTTGTGCGGGCTGATTTTTGAGTAACTCCGCCAGTCGGCGTAAATCTGCAACGGCTCTTCTATCCACATAAAGATCCGCAAGCGCCACTGATGATTGCAATGCATTCGGCATTTGTTTTATTAAGCGCAGCGCATCCTGTTCCCGACGTAAACCGTCCCGGCGCAGACGTTCAGCCAATTCCTCGTCGTTGGGAATGACTGCAGGCGTTATGGTGGCTTCGGAAAGCGTTACCAGTGTTGGCGCTGCATCGGCTTTTTGTGGTGATGAATGCAGCGCTGTCTCATAGGATGAAAGTGTAGGTACGTCGACGCCTACACTCCTGGCCTTTTGCCAATACATTTGTGCTGCGGTGGTTTTGTTTTCCGCCAGAGCCTTGTCCAACCAATGGAGGTAGCGCTGACGGATCGCTTCAATACCGGAATGCGCAGCGGCATTATCTGGATCAATTACCAATACACTTTTATACAACTGAAATGCATTGTCTCCCGCGGGGGTAGTCAAGCGATTTTCCATCAGTGCCCGCGTCGCGGCATCGAG
>DJFQ01000245.1:13159-23075 GCA_002432095.1 Marinagarivorans sp. UBA5868
TTCTGCGGGTTTGCAACTGAGGTCGTATCCATCTGCGTAGCGACTGCAGCTGGCTGTTCGATACCGATTGCCGTTGGTGCTTCAGTCGGTTTCAGCCATTTGCTGTTTAATGCAATTGGCTGTGGGATCTCCATCGGCGCGGATTTTTTGTCCGGCATAATGCCCAAAAGATTCCATTCAATCAGCAAGGCGTAAGCGACCGCCGTCAGCGCCACACCCGGTAATAAAAAACGTCGTACACCCGTGGATTTTTCCGGCTTTTTTTCCACCAATCCATTTGGTATTGGTGGTTCGTCGCTGGATTGATCGCGGTCGATATCTTTGAGCATGTCGTTAATTAAGCTCATCGCGCCGCCTCTGCAGGTCGTGCGACGAACGTGCGCCCGTTTAGACCCCACAAGCGACACCAAAAACGTCCGCACGCCCGGCACTCGGGCGTGTCGCGCACGGCTTTGGCAACGTGCCAGCCGGCGATGGCGGAATCGCGTTTGCCGTAGGCGCTCAATAATGCTTTATGCGCAAGGATATTAATCAGCCGCGGTATGCCGCCGGATGCTTTAGCCAGCAGCCAAACGGCCATGGGGCTGAACAGACTTTGTTGCGGGCATCCACTTGCTTTAAGGCGATGCTGAACGTAGGCGGCAACACCCGCAGGACTCAACGGACGTAACTTCTCTGCAAATACAATTCGTTGCTTCAGTTGCCGCAAATCATCGCGACGCAGCAATTCATCCAATTCCGGCTGACCGAGGATTACCACTTGCAACAATTTGCGTTTTTCGGTCTCCAGGTTGGTCAACAAACGCAGGGCTTCAATGGTTTCCCTTGGCATGGTCTGCGCCTCATCCACCACCAGCACCACTTGCTTACGCTGCCGCGCAATTTGCAAAAGACGGCGATAAATCGCCGCTGTCAGTTCATGGGCAGGCATGGAACGCTGATAATCCGCACCAATTTCCGCCGCGATAAAAGCTTTTAATTCTTCTGGTGATAGACATGGATTGGGAATGTAGGCGGTGACGAATCGCGTTTTATCCAAACGCCCCAGCAGAATGCGACACAGCAGAGTTTTACCGGTGCCCACTTCGCCAACAATTTTGATAAAACCTTCACCATCTTGCAGGGCAAACGCCAGGGTATTCAGCGCCTCACGATGGCTGCGGCAATTTAAAAAAAACTGAGTATCCGGCGTTAGCGAAAAGGGTTTTTCCGTCATGTGGAAATGCTGTAGGTACATAAGCTCTCCCCTCGCCCGATGGCTCAGCGGCCACCAGACTTACGGTCAGGTGGAGCGGAAAAGCTGCGGAGTTGCTGCAACTGCTCCTGCCAGGAATGATCACCCACCACTACCGGCTTCAGCAGAATCACCAGTTCGGTTTTTGCAGTGGCGCGGGTTTTGGTTCCAAAGAAAAATTTCAACAGCGGAATGTCTCCGAGAATCGGTTGTTTATTGTCGGACGCGCGATTGGATTTTTGCATCAAGCCACCCAATACAATCACCTGGCCACTGCGGGCGCGTACCACGCTGTCGCTTTCGCGAATATCCCGCAGCGCTAAAGGCAGCGCGAATTTGGAATCCCCAACGGTGACTTCTTTGGTTTGATCCTGCACATCACTGATGATCGGATGAATATGCAAAATCACATCACCATCGGCGGAAATTTGCGGAGTCACATCCAGAGAAATTCCGCTAAAAAAGGATGACAACTCCAATTCGGGCGAGGATACGGTTGATGCAGCACTGGCAGTGGTATTGTTTTTAACACCGGTAACAAAATACTCATCGGTACCCACCCGAATAATCGCTTTTTGATTGTTGACGGTGCTGACACGCGGGCTGGATAACACCTGCACAGACCCCTGCTCTTCCAGCAGCGATAAAAAGTCTCGAATGTCGGCGATGCCAAAGACCGATGAAAAGACCTCTTGCGAGCTATTCACCAACTCACCGAAGGTTTCCGGCGAGCGTGTCCATTGTTCACCATAGGAATATTGCAACTGTCCCTGGATAGCGCGCCAGTTGATGCCGGCTTCAAACCCATCATTTAATTGCACTTCCAATATTTGCGTTTCCAGCACCACCTGGCGCTTTACGCTTAATTCCGAACGCTCCAGAAACTCCCTTACCGCGTTAATTTCCCCCGGCATGGCGGTAACCGCAAGCAAGCCTGCTTGTGGATTTAACATAACCATGCGGCCATCTGCCGGCACGCCAATCATATTGCCAATGGTTTTCTCCAATAGACCCCAAAAATCGGTGCGGTTAATCGTCTGCACTCGCGAGCCGGGACCGCTTTTGCTGCCGTCTGAACTGCCCGATGAATTGCCGCTGGAATTGGATGTATCCGAACTGCTACCGGAGGAACCACCGCTGGATGACTCGTCTTCACTCGACTCGCCTACACCTATAGAGACGCTGGTATCAGCAACCCCCATACGCTGGATATCGATGTAATTTATGGAGAATATCTCCGTGCGCAACGCGCGGGGGAAAATCGTGTAAATGCCGTCTTTCAGTTTGTATTCGTAACCATAAATGTCTCGTACCACCGACAGCACTTCCAATACCGACACATTGCGCAGATCTAAAGAAATCGTACCTGACACTTCTGGATGTGTAACAACATTTACCCCTGCATCGGCAACCAGACTCAGAAAAAATGCCTTAGCAGGTATTTCTTTCACCGTAACATCAAAGCGCTTTTCCACTGGCGTGACGTTTGCGCTGGTGGATGAAGAGGAGGAATTTAATAAGGCTTGATTGATATAGTCCGGCACTTCCGGGCCGGATTCTTTTCCGGCAAGCGCGTTGTCATACATTTCATCGGCCAGAGAAGGTACGGTGTCTTGACGGGCGCAAGCGCTCAACAGAAGCATCATTGCGATGGACATAAATAGGCGCGGGTGCATTAACATGTTTTAATCCCCACCCTGCACCGGTTGCAACACTCGTGGTAAAAGCACTAGCTCCCCCTCTTGCCCATTTTTTATGTAGCCTACGCGGCCGGCGTTTATCGCCAGAATTTTCATTTGACCGACCATATCGCCCACTTTGACGGTGCGACCATCAATAACAGCCTCCCGTCGATTTTCGCCAAAATAAATCGCCTGTAATTGAGGCTTTCGCGCCGTTTCTTTTGGGCGGCCTACAGCGCCAACAAAGGCTACTGGGCGTGTGGGATCCACCAGTTCCTGCGCGACAGGTTCCACTATCACCAGGCGGTTATCCGCAACCGCTGCAGAATCATCCGCCGATGCCACTGCTGCACCGCACAGCAACGCACAAAGAAAGCTTAAAAAAAGTGGTTTCTTAAACACCATCCAACACACCTCTCTGGCTGGATAGCGTAAATACGCGGATGCGGATTTTCGCATTTGGATAACTCGTTACCTTGTAGCTCAGTGATTCCCAATAAAAACGCCAGTCGCTACGCTCCAATTCGCGTAGATACTGCACTACCCCGGCAAAATCCCCGGTCACATTCAATACCACTGAATGTTTATAAATTTTTACGTCTTGTTGCACGGGCTCCGCCGCTTCAACGGCTGGCTCTGCGATAGGCGCTTCGACTTTTACTGCCGTTGACAGGGCTATTTCCTGTGGCGGCAAGGTCGCCAAACGCTCGATAGTCAATTTTCCGCTTTTACTCAGAACGTTATGCATAACTTTCGGCAATTGCTGCGCTGGCACCAACCCGACGGCAAGGGTATCGAGCTGTTCATCCAGGCTGCCAAGCTTGCCACGCAACTCATTGATCTCACTGCGCAAAGCGATATTGGGATCTTTTTTCGCAATACTCTGCAGCACTGTGATCTCCGCTTCGGTGGTCTGTATCGCCTGGCGCGCCACTCGCTCGCGGGCAACGATAATTTGCATCTCTTTGCCCATCGGCTGTAGCAGCAAAAAATCCCACAGCAAATACACCAATGCTGCGACCGCACCAACAATCAACAATCGCTCGCGCATCTCGAACGATTCGAAACGACTTTTCAGCAGGCTCCACTTTTCTTTCATATATCTCTTAACAATTGGTCATCACAAGCGCACAACGCTTGTCGGTTGCGTTATTGGCCAGGGATTAATTGCTCTTCACTGAAGAGTGTCAGGGTTCCTTCATCCATTGGGCCGTCGCCGCTGAGCAGAAAACTAACACCGGAAGCTTGGGTGCTAAGCGATAGATAACCGAACTTGGTGGTTTTAAATTGATCGTCGTTTTGCAACTGGCTCACATAGAGCGGCACCAATTCCGGTTTTTGACTCACGCCCGCCAGACGCAAAAAAGCACCACCGGACTGCAGAGTGAATTCCTCCAGCGACACGCCATCAACTTTGCGCTGACCCAGCGCCACCAAATGCTGGGAAAAGCCGCTATCGTTACCCATGGAACGACTGGCAATAATGCCGGCCACGCCCTCGCGATTGCGGATGGCTTCACGCAACTGCTCAACTTCCCGCTCCAAACCTGGGTCTTTTACTGGTTTTGGCGCTTTTTTTAGCGTGTCGGCCTGCTCTTTGAGCGTTTTTTGTTGACTCTCAAGCTCCACCACGACGGCCTCCGCCGCGCTCATTTCTGTAGTGCGAAACACCTGCATACCGATCAGCAATACCAACAACACTGCCAATAAAATTGCTGCGCGCTCCGCCGACAAAATATCGACTTTTGGGCGCAATTCCGGCAGATACAAATTGATTTGCTGCATGTCAGGCGACCCTCGGTTGACGCAGTGCCGCGCCTATCGCTGCGACACATTGTTGGCTGACCTGATCGTCTGATTCGTCCTGCATCACTTGAACCGCCAACGCTGGATTCAGCCACTGCACCCGCGGTGCCAGACTGGCCTTCAATACAGCACCGATTTTGTCTTCGGATACATGTTCACCACATACGTAGATGACCGCAGGTGGCGCCTGCCCCATCTGGCGTTCGTAATAATCCAGCGACCTTTGCAATTCCAGGGCGAGGGATTCTTCCGGCAGTGCATCCAGCAGTCCACCGTTGTAATTCAAAGAAAATGAGCGACCTAAATACAGATTGCCGGTGCGATAGATATACACGCTGCCGACACCGCTGCGAATGCGCGCCAGCGCGACACCGCGCTCGGCCTGTTCCGGTGGCAATAACCGCAAAACCAGATTGCGCAGAGCCAGCTCGTTGATGTCGATGGAATCGAGCACCAGCCCCGCTTCAGCCACCATGTCGATAATGGCTTTGATTTTTTTGCTTTCGCAGGCCACCACATAAACCATTTTTTTATTGCCGCGACTGCCGTCCGCCGGCAGTGCAAAAACCTCCAGGGCAGCCTGCTCCACCGGAATATTTAATAAATCTTTCAGGCGCCATCGAATCGCGCCGCGCAATTCCTCGACGGGTACGTCCGGTGGTTCCACTAACAGAATCTGGTAAGTATCAGCGCCGAGCACGATGTGACATACGGCATTGGTCAGCCGACGATCGGCAACCCAGTTCTTTAATAATTGCGTGTTCGAAACGTTTTTTTCGTATTGGAGATAATCCATCGCAAGCAAACGGGCTTTAGCCGTCGCATCGGATTCTTTACCTGTGAAAGATTCCTGCACGGCCAGCGCCATACCATCGCTTTGCAGCTCAATACCAATCGTCGTACCTTTGCGGCCGGGTTTCAGCCAGCCGTGCAGTCGCGCAATAAAAGCGTTGTGCATCAGTACCTCTTAATAGGGAATATGTCTGCGGACGTCAGTTTTTTGGCAGCCGGCGCAGGCGAACGCGTCTCCCGGCTATGTTTCCCTCGGCTTTTAAAACCTGTGGGCATAACAGAGTATAGACGCTGCCTGTCAACTCGCAGACAAGCGAGCAGCGTTGTGAAAATGGGTATAAGCAGGGCAAAAGCCTTAAGCGGGAAAAGCATGTGGAGCACCGCGACTGCGGTGCCTTATGGTGCTAAATGCGAGCTGTAACGTGACGTTAAAGGCAGTTGAATGCGTGGCCTTAAAGGCCGGGCGGGATGGAACGGGACAAGCGATAAGCGCTGATGGCAGGGAGCATACCGATCAGCACGGATCCGGCAAAAATAAGTGTTATCAGTTGCGCGGTGGCGGAATGAAACAGGTTAGGCTCGATATGGAGGCCGAACCAAGTTACCCAAAATTCCCCGCCCAAAACCAACGCGGCTGTAGCGATCACTAATGCCAGCAGCATCGCCAGTCCCGCCATTACCAACACTTCGAGTTGCAGCAATAAGCCAATAAACAAGGGACTTGCACCAATGGTACGCAACAGCAGTATTTCCCTGCGTCGTTCGCGCAGTGAAGCCAGCAACATGGCCGCCATGCCGCACAGCGCCGCCATCAACACCAAAGCGGAAATCACCCGTAACGTGTTCTCCATAATGGCTAGCGTACCCCACAGCTGAGTAAGCGTGATGCCGGGGAGAATCGCCTGCAGCGGCTCTGCGGGATATTGATTAATCAGTCGCTGCACCTGGAAGACTTTAACGCGGGATTTCAGTCCCACCATAGCCGCGGTGATCGAATCCGGCTGCCGTTGCGCCTCCGAATGATCCGCGTGTAATGCCTCCATTCCCTGCAGACTAATGTGGAGAGTCTGGTCCACCGGCGTACCCGTGGGGGCAAAAATACCCACCACGGTAAACGGGTGGGTATCGTGCAAGGTAAAGCTGGTACTCGCGGCACCGTGAGCCAGCACCAGGTTGTCGTCGATTCGATAACCCAGTCGCCGCGCCACCTCCGCTCCCAGCACCACCTCGAACGGCGACGCAAACCCACGTCCGTGCGCGAGCGTTAAGGATTCACCGGCACCATAGCGAAAATGCTCAAGGTAGTTATGGTCGGTGGCCAGCACTTTGTAACCTTTGTGGGAATCGCCCAGGGACAGAGGTATGGTCCAGGCCACGTCCGGCATTCCGGCAATCTCCTGATAGCTCTGCCAGCTGATGTTATTGCTGGGGTTGCCCAGGCGAAACACGGCATACAACAGCAGATTGATGTCACCGGTGCGCGCACCGACAATCAAATCCGTTCCCGCTACGGTGCGGGCAAATCCACTTTTGGCGTTCTGCCGCAAATGCTCAATGCCCACCAACACCAGCACACTTACCGTTAGCGCGACCACCGTCAACAATACCGAGGTTTTACGCTGCGCCAGACTGCGCCAGGCAATTTTCCAGAACATCAGCTCGCCCTCCCCGCCTGATTGAGCTCAGTCATTGAAAATTGCACCGGAAAATGCCCCGCCAGCGTCTGATCGTGACTGACGAACAACAGGGTTGCAGCACAACTGTCGAGGGTTGTCATCAGCAGATCAATAAACGCATCGCGATTGTCCTGATCCAGCGCCGAGGTGGGTTCGTCCACCAACAAGATTTCCGGCTGATTGATAAGGGCGCGCATTAGTGCCACCCGCTGCTGCTGACCGATGCTCAATTCCGACGCTTTGCGATCCAGCAGAGCGGAACTTAAGTTGAGTTGATCCGCCAACTCGGCCAGACGCTGAGGTACCGATGCTTTGCTGTCCGCAAAATAAGCCGCCAGATTTACGTTGTCGCGAACGCTTAGCCAGGGGATGAGATTGAATTGCTGAAATACCACGCCCATATGCCGGGCGCGGAAACGGTCGCGCGAGTGCCCACTCATCAGCGTCATATCGCGCTCCAGTACCCGCAGATCTCCGCTGGTTGGAGCGAGCATCCCGCACAACAGATTCAGTAACGTGGATTTGCCAGAGCCGGAAGCGCCGCGTAGAAATATACGACTCCCCAAAGCCACCTGCCAGGTGGATACGTGGAGAATGGTTTTATCGCCGTAGGAAAATTTCAGGTCTCGGCAGACAAAAGCAAAAGCCTCGGTGGGAAAGGATTTTTTTGATTCCGGTGTCGGCGTCATATGGATCACTGGCGCTCCCGCTAAATTGTCGGAGGGAGCGAAAGCCTATAACATAGCCGGCAATTTTGAAACACAGCAGTGGCCTCCCAATGACAGCAGTTCGTCTTTTTATCCCACTCTTTTGCGTCATATTTTTTCTGTGCGCGTGCACACAAAAAAAAGAAGCGCAACTGGACCAAACCCCTTCGGCAACTGCACAAACCAACAAAAGTCCGACTAAAGAGCCGGAAACAAAACCAAACAATGTGCAGTACCAGGAAATCGAATGGCCGGACCTAATGCCCAAAGAAGACCTGGAGGCATTGATGAATCCTCCCGAATATCTGGATGACATCACCGACGGCTCCGAAGAAGATGCGCTGCCTGATCAATTCAGTACCGGTGCGGAAAATCCCGATGATCCTTATCAAAAGGCCCTGATGTCCACTCGGGTTATTCCTGAATTTAACAATCGCAAAATTCGCCTGCCGGGATTTATTGTGCCCCTGGATTTCGACGATCATCAAGTTATCACAAGCTTTTTATTAGTCCCTTTTTTCGGCGCCTGCATTCACCTGCCACCTCCGCCTCCCAACCAGATAATTTTTGCCACCTACGAGCCTGGTTTATCTCTCGATGATTTAAGTGATGCATTTTTTGTTGAAGGCACTATTTTCACGGAATTAAAAGAAGGCGATATTGCGACCTCGGCCTACTCCATGACGATTGATCGGATTTTGCCTTATGAGGAGGAGCAAGAGGATTAATGAAGCACTGGGCAGATGACTTTAATCATTAAACGTCAGCCGAGTGTTATCGCGAGACATGCTGCGTTCCCCCACCCTCTCACCAAGTAACCATTGCGCTGTGATTTTTTCCACACCGGGAAAATCACGGAAAAGCGTAACTTTAAGCCCGCGCAAATTGTTCGGCTGAAAACAACTAAATTGCGCATCCACTTTAATATCAGCATGAACGTGTTGATATTCCGCCGCGTCCACAGCGGGCATTACGCCACTAGCGTTTGCACTCACCTCCGTCGCACGGCATTCACCGCCGTCAAACATCAGCCAATTTGTCACTTGGCGCAGCTTAGTTTCCGCGGTCTCGACGGTTTTGATTTGGTCAGGTGTGCGGGCGCGATATTCAAAACCGACCATATTGATGGCGGGCGACTCCAGCCGCATAACCAAATCATTTCCTTGCAAAGCAAGCTGTAAGATTACTTCGCCGTGAATATGGGCGCCCTGGGTAACACCTGCAATATGGTTTGGTTGATGCAAGTGCAAGCCCCTGTGTGAATGGGATTCATGAGAGTCATGTTGCTGAGGGTCATGACCCTCCCGCGCCTGAACACCACCCACAAACAAGGCACCAAAAAAAACAGATGCCCACAAAAATCGAAATGACATACTCATCCCCCAAAATGATACTTTGCATCTTTTAAATGGTTGCATGGGCGCGGGGATTTTTGCAATCCATCCATAGCCTCTTTTTGCGGCTAAAATGCCGGCCCAAATTCCTGCATACAAACGAAAACGCATTATGTTTCATATCGCCTTACACGAACCTCAGATCGCTCCCAACACCGGCAATATTCTGCGCCTCA
Organism: Marinagarivorans sp. UBA5868; assembly: GCA_002432095.1. Classification (GTDB taxonomy): domain Bacteria; phylum Pseudomonadota; class Gammaproteobacteria; order Pseudomonadales; family Cellvibrionaceae; genus UBA5868. The sequence continues at coordinate 22,627 of DJFQ01000245.1, forward strand.
TCGCCAATAACGGTTGTTGGCTGCACTTGATCGAGCCTATGGGATTCGATTTGGAAGAGAAAAAATTACGCCGCGCCGGGCTCGACTACAGCGACCTAAGCAGAGTGACGATACATCCTGACTACTCTGCATTTCTGCAGTCGGTCACAGGACGGCGAATTCTCGCCTGCACCACCAAAGGCAGCAGGCCCCACCACCAAATTCAATACCGCGAAGGAGACGTGCTGCTGTTTGGCTCCGAAACCGCCGGTCTGCCGGATCATATTCGCGAAGCCTTCCCCCCGGAACACCGCCTGCGCATCCCCATGCAACCCAACAGCCGCAGCCTGAATTTGTCCAACGCAGTGGCCATCGTGAGTTATGAGGCCTGGCGACAGCTGGGATTTGCAGGAGGTAACTAGTAGCGACGCACTAATGGACATATTCCCCGTTGACAGTTGCTGACAAAT
>DJFQ01000245.1:23187-27474 GCA_002432095.1 Marinagarivorans sp. UBA5868
CCAAGAGGAAAAACTGGTGGAGATGAGCAACGGTTGTATCTGCTGCACCCTGCGCGAAGACCTTTTGGTGGAAATTCGACGTCTGGCCGAAGCCAGGCGGTTTGATTATTTGGTTATCGAATCCACCGGTATTTCCGAGCCGTTGCCGATTGCGGAGACGTTTACTTTTGCCGACGAGGATGGCGTTTCCCTCGGCGATATTGCGCAGCTGGACACCATGGTCACTGTAGTGGACGCGGTGAATTTTCTGCCGGAATATCATGAGGCGCGCTACCTGCAGGAGACGGGTGAGCATCTGGGTGAAGACGACGAACGCAGTGTGGCCGATCTGCTGGTTGAGCAGGTGGAATTCAGCGATGTGATCCTGATCAGCAAAACCGATCTGGTGAATGATGCGCAGGTGCGCGATTTAATGGGTGTGCTGCGGGGCTTGAATACCGAAGCGGAAATCATCCCCATCGCCAATGGACAAATCTCTCTCAACCACATTCTCGCCACGCAAAAATTCGACTTTGAACGTGCACGTCAGGCGCCGGGCTGGTTGAAGGAAATGCGTGGTGAACATATTCCAGAAACTGAGGAATACGGCATCAGCAGCTTTGTCTATCAGGCACGCCGGCCATTCCATCCGCAAAAATTTTACGAGTTTCTTCACAATGCGCTGCCCAAAGGCAAACTGATCCGCTCGAAAGGTTATTTCTGGCTCGCCAGCCGACCGGATTTTGCTGGCCAATGGTCACAGGCCGGCGGCATAGCGCGCTACGGTTATGCCGGTATGTTCTGGCACAGCGTGCCGGAAGAACGCTGGCCCGAAGATGAGGATTATCTCGCGTCCATCGAAAAATCCTGGGCCGAACCCTTTGGTGACAAAAGGCAGGAATTGGTTTTTATTGGCCAGGAGCTGGATAAAGAAGCCATTTATGCTGCGCTGGATAATTGTCTACTGACGGACAAAGAAATACAGGCCGGGGAAAAAGCCTGGGCGCGCCTGCGAGACCCCTTTCCCGCCTGGCAGCAAATGGTTTGACAGTGTCTTCCAGCCTAGCTTCCAGCGTCTTAGGCACCAAAGTGCCGAAAGCCGTAGAATAGATGCCAACTTTTCCACTGTTTGAGGCAAACCTATGTTGCGCAAAAATCCCACCGGACATTATCCCGACGTTAGCAGCGAAGCTTATGTCGACAACACCGCGATCATCTGCGGCAAAGTGATTATCGAAGCCAACGTCTTTATCGGGCCCTACGCCGTAATACGTGCGGATGAAGTGGATGAGCGGGGAGAGATGGAGCCTATCATCATTCGCCGTAATTCCAACGTGCAGGACGGGGTGGTGATCCATTCAAAAGCCGGAGCAAAAGTGGAGATCGGTGAAAGCACCTCGATTGCGCACCGTTCCATTATTCATGGTCCCTGTGAAGTCGGCAGCAACGTCTTTATCGGATTCAATACGGTTTTGTTTAATTGCCGAGTAGGCAACGGTTGCGTGGTACGGCACAACTCTGTGGTAGACGGCTGTGACCTGCCAGAGAAATTCCATGTCCCATCAATGACACGTATCGGTCCTGATTTCGATTTAAATACCATTCCCAAAGTGGACCCGGAATATCAGGCGTTTTCCGAATCCATTGTCAGCGCCAATCACTACCTGATCAAAGGCTACAAAGAACTCTCGAACGAGTTTTAAGGCATGACAATAGCGCGTGCAGTTCCCACTAATATCATCACCGGCTTTTTGGGGACGGGTAAAACCACCACCATTCTCCAGCTGCTGAAGAACAAACCGGCCGAAGAGCGCTGGGCGGTATTAGTCAACGAGTTTGGTGAAGTGGGCATTGATGGCCGCCTGCTAGGCGGCGCGTCGGGTGATGATATTTTCGTTCATGAAGTCCCCGGCGGCTGCATGTGTTGCGCCAATGGTCTGCCGGTGCAGATTGCGCTTAACCGTCTATTGCGCAAAGCTCGCCCCCAACGCCTGTTGATCGAGCCTACTGGTCTTGGTCACCCTACGGAAATCATCGCGCTGTTACGTTCGGATCTTTACCGTGACGCGCTAGATCTACGTGCGACCCTGACACTGGTGGACGCCCGCCATCTGGGCAGCGACAAATATCTCGACAACGCGACATTCCAGCAGCAACTGCAGGTTGCAGATGTGGTTGTGGCCAATAAGGATGATACTTATGACGCTGAGGACCGGGGACGGATAACGGACTATTGCCGCACATTTCTTCCCGGCAAATTCTTAATTTACAGCCACTGGGGAAAATTGGATCCTTCTCTGCTGAATCGGGAAAATCAGCATTCGCTCGAAAATTCTGTGTTTGAAGCCGCAAGTCCATTGACCGTAGATCTGCCGGAAACATTGCCCGCCTGTGGATACGTATACAAATGCCGCGAAGCCGACGGTTATTTCAGCGGCGGCTGGATTTTCAGTCCCGATTTTATTTTTGATTACGCGAAAATATTTGCGCTGCTCAATGGCAGCGATGAAGAACGGTTGAAAGCGGTGTTCATTACCAACCAGGGTGTTTTTGGCTTCAATAAATCTGACACCATCCTCACTGAATTTGAGCTGGATGATGCTTTAGACAGCCGGATTGAAATTATTCAAAACACAAAAATTGATCAGGACGCGTGGCAAACTCGGATATTGGCGTCAGTTCAGTCCGGCCCCTGAACGGCGCAAATACGCAATAATTCTTAGTTATGAATTTCGTTCACTACCGGGGCAACAGCCATAGCGGCGTTTATAAGCGGCAATAAAATTGGTGGGATGGTTGTAGCCAGCGGCGTAAGCCGCTTGCGTGACGGTGGCACCTTTTGCCAGCAGCAACTGTCGGGCGAGATCGAGTCGTTTGCCGCGCACGTAATCACCCGCAGGCATTCCCGTCACTTGTTTGAAATACCGCTGCAACGTGCTGGTGCTCATACCAAACATTTTGCCAATCTCGTCCAAATTGAGGGGTTGGTCGAGATGGCCGTCCAGGTACTGACAGATTTCCGCGATTCTCTGGGCGCGCCGCGACCCAGTACTCTGATGTTGTTGCCAAAGCTCCAGCCCCGCCAAACCTTCGGCAACCAACAACAATGCCTGATTTTCGATATGTAACCGTTGCAGCTCCATCTCAGGATTGTTGACGGCGAGGATCTCGCTAGCCGCCGCGAACGCCCTTGCCGAGGGACGCCATAGGGGCAAATGCTGGCTGCGCTGGAAGGAAAGAGCCCACACCCGTTTTGCCAATTTTGGACAGTGCTGGGCCAACCACTGGGGCGACACGGTAACGTGGACCTTCGTTTGTCTGCACCCACGCTGGAGATCCCGCTCCCAGCGAGTGGGCGATTCCAAAATCATTGCAGCGCAGCGTGGACCAGCATCGCTACACAATTCAAAAGCTTGATCATTCAACCTAAACGTCAATTTACCGCGCAGCAGCAGCAGAAAACTTAATCGCGGCGAGAGTTCAGAATCTGTGGTGGTGCCGGCCAGTTCCTCCATATCGCACACGTGTACGGAAAGCCCCGCAGGATATACAACACATTCAAAACGACCTCGGGCAAGCGCTTTGCCATAGGATGCGGGTTTGGAAAACTGGGATCGATATCCACCGCTTTCGGCCAGTTGTGTCAGTCGCCGTCCATCAATGACCGCAGATCCAGCGAATCCGGTTGAGGCCATTTTTTCGTCAGGCATACGCGCTCCTCTTAATTCTCAAGCCACCTTTATACAAGGTTCATTTGCTCTTACCCCCGAAAGATATAGGGTTCTATGCAACAAGCTTCACCAGTTTGACGATTTCGCATCATCATCTGGTTGTGGCGCATCACTCCACAGGAAGCCTCATTGATACCCGATCAGTATAATGCCATCGAAAATCATTATCATTTAGATTAAGCAAAAATGCCTCACATTTTGTGCTGCGTCGATCATTTGCTGTCATTTGGGAGTTGTTGGGGATTATGGGTAACTTGTTTAAAAAACGTCATCTGAGCTTGTCACTTTGTCTTGCCGCTGCTCACGCACAAGCCGCCGAGCCACAGGGAAAACACATCGAGGAAACCGTTGTCTGGGGCACCAAAGTTTATGCCTCCTCTGTCGGCTTAGATGCAGAAGCCATGGATATTAAACAAGCGGACCATATCAGCGACCTATTGCGCCCTATTCCCGGTGTTGACGTGGGCGGCGCCCACTCCCTCAACCAGCGCATCACCATTCGCAGCATGGACGACAAAGATCTGCGCATCAGCATTGACGGTGCCAATCAAAATACCTACATGTACCACCATATGGG
>DJFQ01000245.1:27561-32548 GCA_002432095.1 Marinagarivorans sp. UBA5868
GGCAAAGTGACGTTATCCGATAACGCGTCAAATAATTATGCGGTATCAGCATACGGTCAATTAACCGACACTGTGGATATCCTCGGTTATTACAATTTTGTCGACCGCAAAAATTATGAAGTGGGCGGTGGAAAAATTCTCGCCGCTGACCGCTCTGTTATTCCCGGTACTGATGGCAAAGTGCGTGGTTTAGCTGGCGAATTAACTGATGGCCTGATTAAACTCGGTTGGAATCTGACCGACAATCAACGCATTAAAATCGGTTACGAAGCTTATGCCGATGAAGGTAAGTACAGCTATCGCCCCGACATGGGACTGGCAACGGATATCGCGATTGCCAACTCGCTGAAAGTTCCACTGGTATTTCCCACCAAATTTACTCGCGACACTTTGACGTTGAATTACGATGTCACCCTTGGTGCTCACACCAATATCCGCGCCGCGGCTTTTCGCAATGAAAGCACCTTGTGGCGTGACGAAAATGGTCTGGCTACTTGGAATGCCGCAGCTGCCACCATCAACGAAGGCGAAGCAAAAAATACCGGTTTGAATATATTGGCAGATTCCACAGTAACGCTGGGTGTACCCCACACAGTCACCTATGGGGTCGACCATGTGGAATATAAAACCGGCTATAGCGTCGACGAACAATTCCTCAGCGGTGAAACTTCGACACAAGCCGCCGTATTTATTCAAGATCGCATAGAGCTGACGGACGCTTTGGCGATTACACCCGGTGTGCGTTATGACACCGCCAATGTTGAAACCGCTGTAGTTGACGATAATTTTACCGACACACTTTGGGCGCTGGCGGGTGAATATCAATTCGACGATTATCTGTTGCTGCGATTGAGTACAACCCAATTATTCCGTGCACCGGAAATCAGCGAAGTATTTACCGGAGCGGGCTTGGGCGATACGCGCAACCAAAACATAAACCCCGAGACCGGAAATAATTCGGAGTTCGCATTGGCTTACGAAATATCCGGCTTGTCCACTGGCATTACCGTCTTCCGCACACAAATCGACGATTACATCTACGACTATGCCAGCAATCCGGCCGGCGGATCCTGGAAGGACAACGTTGGTGATTTATGCATCGACGGTTATGAAGCCTATGCGGAATGGGATCAAGGGGATTGGCGAATTCTAGCGACCTACGCATCTGCTGAAAGTGAGTTGGACGCATTCGCCAATTATTCCGCTCTAGACGGTGCTCGAATTGATCGGGAACAGGGCGATTCCATTGGTTTGAATTTCCGATACGCCATCGCGCCCGCGAACATCACAGTGCAGTTGGAAATATTGGGCGTTAAAAGATTGGGGGCAAGTGTCGACCTCGATTCGACGTCGGATGATACAGATAACCGTAAGGATGGTTACCTCGTCCACAATATCTCCGGACGCTGGACGCCCGAGGGCAGCCTAAATGGCCTTTCGATAACCTTGGGGGTGGACAACCTGTTCGATGAATTCTATGCATCGCAGTCATCCCGCACTGGCACATCCTTCCATCCGCGCTTCGGCCAACTCTATCTGCACGATTATGAACCCGGCCGAAATTTCAAAGCGACGGTTGCTTATCAATTTTAACGTCGGCGCACAGGCGGTGCGTTCATATATTCCCTGGAGCAAGGTTTATCACACCGTTCGCCCGAGTGGCAGTCCCAACTGTCACCTCAACAGGAGACAACAATGAACCAATCTGTACAGATAATTCCGGAAATCGCAGCAGGTCACAAAAATCTTCTGGATAGCTATCAGCCCGATAGTTGTGTTTATTTCGCGTCTCCCAAGCGCGCATTGTTGGCACAACCGCCATTTGCATCACTGCTTGTCAGCGGCCATAAAGATTTAAATGAGCAAGCCACTGAGTCTTTGCGGTTTGCGCGGGAACTGGGTTTGGCAAAGCCGGTTGTGGTGGGCGCAGTGCCATTTGATACCAAACAAAAAGCCTATTTGCGGGTGAGTAGCAACTGGCTCACCGAAGGTCACGTCGCCGCGAACCTATCGCTTGATGAATCGGTCGCCACGGGTGAATGCCATGTGACGCAAGTGCCCGCGCCGCGCCATTTTATGAATGGTGTGCGCGATGCACTGGCGCGTTTTGCCCGAGGCGAACTGGACAAAGTCGTTCTGTCGCGTACGCTCGAAGTGGAATGCGAGCACACACCGAATGTTCGCGCATTAGTGAAAAAGCTCGCTCAGCGCAATAGCAATGGTTACACCTTTGCCGTCAACCTCAAAAATATCGATAACGAGCGCAACAATAACAATGTGCATGCTCTGGTTGGCGCCAGTCCGGAGCTGCTGATTTCCCGCCAGGGAATTAAAATTATTGCCAACCCCCTCGCCGGCTCCGAGCCGCGCAGCGATGATCCGGTGGTCGATCAGCAACGCGCCGAACAATTATTACGCTCCGAAAAAGACCGGCGTGAACACGCGCTGGTGATTAAGGCCATCGAAGCCGCACTGCGGCCTTTTTGCCGCACTCTGAATATTCCGGCGGAACCCTCGCTGATTTCCACACCCGCTATGTGGCACCTCTCCACCACCATCCATGCAGAATTAAAAGATCCCACCACCACATCTTTGCAACTCGCTCTCGCCCTGCATCCTACCCCGGCGGTTTGCGGGTATCCCGCCGAAGCCGCTCGATGCGCAATCAATGAAATCGAGTCCCATGAACGCGGTTTATTTACCGGTATTGTCGGTTGGTGCGATGCGACGGGCGACGGCGAATGGGTGGTGACCATCCGCTGCGCGGAAATAAAAGATCGCAATGTCCGCCTTTATGCGGGCGCAGGTATAGTCGCGGGGTCGGATCCGCAAAAAGAACTGGCGGAAACCGGAGCCAAATTCAGCACCATGCTCACCGCGCTGGGCATTAATGAATTTACGGGCGCTGCGGTATGACGGGCGTTGCACCGACCATTGCGCGCTGGCCGAATGCATTGGCTGAGCGCTATCGTCAGGANNCCGCTGATGAGTTGGCCGCCGGACTCTCTCAGCTGGGTATTCAAAGTGGCGATAAAGTTGTAGTGCAACTGCCCAATGTAGGTGAATTGCCGCAGTTGATTTTCGCTCTGTTTCGCCTTGGCGCCGTACCCGTTTTTGCCTTGCCCGCCCACAGAGCGTTTGAGCTGGAATGTTTTTGCAAACAAACACAGGCCAAAGCCTATATCGTCATCGATCGCTTCAGCGGTTTTGATTACCGCGTGCTGGCGCGCCAACTGAAAAATTCCATAGCACTGCAGCATATAATTGTTGTTGGCGAGGCGGAGGAATTTTTATCATTCGCCAATATAAAAACTGATCCTATTTCACTACCGGCCCCCGTCGCTGATCAACTAGCGTTATTGCAACTCTCCGGCGGCACCACCAGCGTGCCTAAATTAATCCCGCGCACCCATGACGATTATTTCTACAGCGTACGCGCCAGTGCGGAAATTTGCCGATTAACGGATAAAAGTATTTATCTGGCAGTACTGCCTGCGGTGCATAATTTTCCGCTGAGTTCGCCGGGCATTCTTGGCACTTGGTACGCTGGCGGCACAGTGGTCATGGCGCCCAACGGCGCACCGGAAACCGCTTTTGCGCTGATCGCCAAACACCGCGTTACCATCACTGCTTTGGTGCCGCCGCTCGCTTTAGCGTGGCTCACTGCAATCAGGCAAAACCAGCAGGACCTCTCTAGTCTGGCGGTGGTGCAGGTAGGCGGCGCAAAATTGAGTGCGGAAGTAGCGAAACAAATGCTTCACACGTTCCCTGGCCATTTGCAGCAAGTATTCGGCATGGCGGAGGGCCTGGTGAATTACACGCGCCTGGACGACCCGGATGAGATTGTAATTCACACACAAGGCCGCCCTATTTCTGCTGCGGACGAAATTCGCATAGTTGACGAAGATGATAAAGAACTTTCCCGCAATCAATTGGGCCAATTGCTGACGCGTGGGCCTTATACCATCCGCGGCTATTTTCCTTGCGGTGACGATAATCTGGATCGGCTCAACGCCAAAAATTTTACCCATGACGGCTTCTATCGCACCGGCGATATGGTGCGGCTAACCGACGACGGCTACCTGATTGTAGAGGGTCGCTGCAAAGACCAGATTAATCGCGGCGGTGAAAAGATCTCTGCTGAAGAAGTGGAAAACCATTTGCTCGCCCACCCCGCAGTGCACGACGTTGCCATGGTGGGCATGCCAGACCCTTATCTCGGCGAGCGCAATTGCGTGTTTATCATCCCGTCGGCTAATTATAAAAGTTCTATCCGCCTACCAACACTTAGGGCTTATCTGCGCGAGCGCGGACTGGCGGACTACAAATTACCGGACCGGGTGGAAATTCTCACCAGTTTTCCCCAAACCAGCTTTGGCAAAGTCAGCAAAAAAGCTCTGCGTGAAATTATCGCTGAACTTGCGCCGCAAACCTAACAGGACGATGTGATGGCCATTCCTCGTATATCCGCTTATCCACTGAGCCAAGTAGAAAAATCCTTCACTAATAAAGTGAACTGGAAAATCAATGCAAAACGTGCCGTGCTTCTGGTCCACGATATGCAGAATTACTTTGTGGATTTTTACCGCCGCGATCAGGAGCCTATGCAGAGTGTGTTAAAACATATCGAAAATCTGATTGCGGTGTGTCGTGCCCAGAACATTCCGGTGGTATATACGGCGCAACCACCCAATCAGAAAGCTCAAGACCGCGCCTTGTTAACGGATTTTTGGGGCACCGGGCTGACTGGTGAAAGTAATGGGACTGCCGTAGTGGACGAGCTAAAACCGCAGCCGGCAGATATTCAGTACGTAAAATGGCGTTACAGCGCCTTTCAACGTACGGCGTTGATGGACGATATGCTGGACCAAGGCCGCGACCAATTGATCATCTGCGGTGTTTATGCACATATCGGCATTTTGTCCACCACACTCGAAGCGTTTATGCGCGATGTGCAGGCATTTGTGGTGGCGGACGCGGTGGCGGA
>DJFQ01000245.1:32611-34154 GCA_002432095.1 Marinagarivorans sp. UBA5868
CCGCCTCCGACATTCATGCCAGCGATAATCTGCTGGATCTGGGATTGGATTCCATTCGCCTGATGACCCTGCTGGAAAAATGGCGCGCTCAAGGTGCGAAGGTGGATTTTGTTGAACTCGCTGAGGCCGCCACTCTCGGCGAGTGGTGGGCCATTATCGAAGCAAAATCCCCCGCCGGTGTGGAGCCCGCCCATGTTTGATTACGCGGGTGGCGATAATGCAATGCCGCTTACCCAGGCCGAACTTGGCATTTGGTTGGGACAGCAATTAAATCCCGCCAGCGCTTTTTATAACGCTGCTGAAGTCATCGACATTCAGGGCCAGCTCAGCGCCTCCGCTTTCGGTGCCGCGTTGTGCCAAGCCCTGGCCGAGGCGCCTGCCCTGCACCGGGTATTTCGCGAAACCATTGATGGAGCGCGGCAATTTTTTACCCCGTTAAAACCCAATGTGGCAGTACTGGATTTTTCGGCGCANNGGGACCGCTATACCAACAAGCGCTGATCAAACTCGCCGATGATCATTATCTTTGGTATCAACGAATTCACCACATAGCCGCGGATGGGTTTGCCTTCGCCTTATTCAGCCAGCGTGTGGCGGAGATTTATAACAGCCAAATCGAAAATCGCGATTCCGGTAAACCGCTGGCGGACAAACCCCTGTCAAACTACAACGCCGTTTTGCAGGACGATGAGAACTATCAACAATCGGAAAAACGCGAAGCCAGCCGGCAATTCTGGTGTAGCCGATTACCGCAGCAGCCGCGCCCGGTTTCCTTGAGTCGGTCACGCGCGCCGGTTGAACAATGGCCACTGCATTTAAGTGCGCTGATAAATGCTCAGGCCTTTACACAATTAAAAAATTTTGGTCAGGCGCTCGCCTGCAATTGGACGGACGTGATAACCGGCGCTGTTGCCGCGCTGGTATATCGATATACGGCCGCGGATGACATTCTGCTTGGAATGCCCATCATGGGAAGGATCGGCACCCCTGCACTGCGCGTACCGGCGATGGTGATGAACATTGCACCTTTGCGCATCAAGACAAAAAATTTGCTCACACTACAGGATTGGACCCGACAAGTCGCCGCCGAGCAAACCATCTGCCGCCCGCATCAACGTTATCGCTATGAACATTTACGCCGCGATTTAAATGCCATCGGCGGCGATAAACGTCTTTACGGCCCGGTGGTCAATATCATGCCATTCGATCGTCAACTGCGTTTTGGCGACACCGCTGTACAAGTGCGCAATTTGTCCGCCGGTCCGGTAGAAGATATTTCCTTTGCTTTTATTTTGCAGCCGGATAATAGCTTGCGATTTGATCTGGAGGCTAATCCCGCTCGCTATACCTTGGAACAGCTTTCGGAATTTCAAAAAGGTTTTCTCGACATACTCGAAAACCCCGCTCATCCCTTGGAAGTAACACCGGAACCTTTTGCGTGGTTGAGCGGAGAAGAACTGCCAAACTCCGTACCTTCGGTTATGGAATTGTTGCGGCGACAGGTTCATGAACAACCGGAAGCCATTGCACTAGTGGATGGTGA
>DJFQ01000117.1 GCA_002432095.1 Marinagarivorans sp. UBA5868
GCTTCCAGATTCAGGTCGCGGTAAATACCGGCGATCGACAGCGAACCCCAATCCCCGGAAAAGTTATAGCGGCCCACCAAATCGGGGATCATGCCGTCGTCGGTCGGAGTCGCTGGATCACCGAAAGTGGTCTCGGGGTTCTCCATGGAAAACTGCCAAGGCCCGCGGGTATAACGCACCTGCGCCTGACGCACGAACACGGTGCCGTCAGTCGGGCCGATAAAATCGAGCATCTCCGGAAGCGCGGCTACATTTTGAAACGTAGACCAGGACTGGCCGAAAAGCCATTTGTCATAAGTGAGGTACGCGTGGCGCAGCTGCGGCTGATAAGCATTGGTGACACGCTCATTGCCATCAGTGGTGAGAAAGTCGAACTCGACAAAACCGACGACCTTTTGGCCATCCACATTCATCACCGACTCGAAATTGAGACGTGAAGATTTTGCATGAAAGTCGATATCGCGACTCTCATTTTCGCCACCCACTGGAATGGTGCTGGGAATATAAAAGTCTCGCCCAAGTGCGCCCGCGCCCAAGTCGCCATCATCGTAACCGCTGGAAATTACGTCCAGCTTGACAAATCCGCCCACTTTAAAAGTTGTCGTAACCTCCGCACCAACAGCGGGAAGTGCTACCCCGGCAGCGCCCCCCATAGCAATTGCGGCCCAAAGCGAATGTAACCTTGTTTTTTTCATGGTTTGCCTCTTGTAAAGATTGATTCTGTAATCCCCGATGAGGCATTTTGTTAACGGATTTTTGTTTCTTATGAAGAAAGGAACTCAATATCCGTATCGAAAATGCCGAAGACCCAACTATGGGGAAACGCACCCATGCTTAGATCTTCTTTTAATACATTAGCCTGATTTAAAAATTTGGCCAGATAAAGAATGCGATTTTTGCCAAAAAATTGACGAAACCTCTACTATACTGGCCCGTCATTCTTCATAGGAGACGTACTGACCGGTTTCCGTGGAGCACCCAGTGAAATCTGCGCAAGAAACTGGTGACAAAAAATCAAAGGTGTTGAGCAATCGCCTATGAAAAGAGACGCGTGAAAACCGGGCACCATTTTTCCGGTTTTACGATTGCAAAATTGATTGTTTTCTGCCAGCTGGATCGTTCTGTGGAGTAAAAAACAACCAGCCAACAGGAGAGGTTTTTGGTGTTAAATTTTCAGCAACTTTTTAAGTTTGAGCGAAAACCGATAGGCTGATGTATCCCGCACTTGATACTGGCGCAGAATATGGCCTGCATAACGGCCACTCGGTGCTTGTTTTTCGCGCAGATATTTGAGGTATTTCAAGGACTGACGTCGCGCATGATAGCGCAACGCTGGATGAGCGCGTGCAGAGGCAAATGCGCTGTCTATGATGTGAATATAGTGATCTTGGTAACCCTCATCGTAGGTCATTTGCCGGCTCAAAGTCCCTGGTCTGCGACGGTAGTGAATTACGGTTTCGGGGATAGCGACAACTTCCGGATGGGCCGCAAAAAAACGCCAGTAAAAATCCAAATCCTCATGTACCAGACCTGGGACGAAAGGAAATTCACTGACCCATTCTCGCGGATACAGTTTGTTCCACACCATAGGCTCAAGCGCAAAAAAATCGTATTTATGCAAGTGCAGTTGACCCGTCACACGCTGCCCTGCTTTTTTGTACGGCTTATGGGTGCGCGTCTCCTCCCAATATTCCATCACTCCACCACTCACCACGGCAGGTCGGGAGGCGTCGGTTGCGCCAATCAATGTTTGCAGGGCGTTTTCTGCCAGCCAATCATCCGAATCTAAAAAAAATACCCAATCTCCTTTTGCCGCCGCCAAACCTGTATTGCGCGCCACAGAAAGTCCTTGATTGGGCTGCTCGATAACCCGGCAGCGGGGTTCAGTTTGCGCAAATTGCCATGCGATCTCCCTTGAGGCATCCGTCGCTCCGTCAATAACGCAGATAATTTCCATATGCCGATAAGATTGAGTCGCTACCGACTCAAGGCATTGCGCCAAATAGGCTTCGACGTTGTAAACCGGAATAATGACCGAAATAAGAGGAAGTGAGCGCCTCACAAACATTCCTTGTGCAAAAAAGGCGGGCTTGCAGAATCGGGATGATTCAAAAGAGTGAGGCAAAGCTCGTAAAAATTGTCTGCAATACTTGTGCGTCGGTAATTGTGCAGTTCTGCAAAATGATTGGTAAGCGTGCGCCAATGATCAGCTTCAATCATTCCGATCATGGCCTCGCATAAAGACTGCGAGTCATCATACGTCAACGCGATACTACTGAGGTCAGCTGGCAACCTATAATTGCGCGGCAAAATAATCGGTTTACAATAATGTAATGCATCATTTTCGATGCCGGATATTTTGGTGTTTCCATAATATTCGCAGTAGATTTTTTGGCGCGCTTCTAACTTCATCGGCGCTATCAAAAATTGCGTTCTCGCCATCTGCGCCGCAAAAACCTGCTGGGATACATAATCACGAAAGCAGGTGAGACTAAAGGTATCATCCGCAAGCCGGCTAAAACGATCGAGTACTTTTTTTGCCCCCTCACCTTTCGCCCAACCGAGAAACACCATTTCTAAACGCCAGTTCGGACGCGCTTTTTTCAGTCGCTCAATGGCCTGGTACAGCACATCGTAGTCCTTGCGTTTTGTGTCCACACTTCCGGTGACAGCAAAGACAAATGCGGACCCTTCCTCAATAGAGACGGCCTCCCCTAAACAACTGAAAGGCATCACGTAAGCACTCAAATTGTTGATTCCGCGCTTTTGCAGAGCATCCTTCATGCAGGTAACTATGCCTTCGCTTGGCAACATCAGCACCCTCATTTTTTGATACAACCGCTCGCGATGATGCCAAGTTCGGTAAAGCACCACATAACGCATTAAATGGGATGCCACTTTCCACCAATTACCCGGCGACCAATCAATGGACGCTGCGGGAAACAAACTGGCGTTGGTATTGTGAATGCGCATCACCGTTGGGCAGCGGAATTCCAAATCGGCAAAAAAAGCAAAATGTTTTTCCAATGTATTGAAATACACCACATCCACCGCTCGCAAAGTGTCCTCGTGGGCATGCCAGAAACGCGCAACGGCTTGTTTTTTTGGCATCACCAGAACCCGGGCAAAAAGCTCTTCGGCAAGCCCTGTCTTTTGCCAGATTTTATCGGTGGTCCACAGTACCAATTCAAAACGCGCAGCAAGTATTGGGCACAAAGTTGCCAGCACTTCCGCGTGGTAATCCAGTTCGATGATCAACAGACGCGGGCGGATGACGGGCTCATGGGGATAGGCGTCGCTCATATCAAGCCTCAAAGAATCAGCCGGCGATTTTATACACGGCCGAAAGGTTTGCAACCGGCAGACGCGGGTTAAATGGCGGTCCTAGGTCATCGCTGTCTATTGCCGCTTCCAAACGAGGCACGGAACTAAGCGAATAGCGCGTTGAGATACAAGCGTCGTTGAAAAATAAAGGCAACTAATAATGGACAGATGCGGGAGTGAAATACGACAAAAGGAGAGATCAACCAGACAAGCCGGTTTGCAATGTGAACCGCCGTGCTGGCGGTATCCGGTCGACTTTGGTGGAGGAACCCCAACCAAAATCGACCGTATTGAAATGTTCTACTCTAATTACAGAGCGCGAACTTTATTTGCGCAGGGTCCTTTTTGACCTTTGCCAACTTCAAATTCAACTGCTTGGCCATCTTTCAGCGTGGCATAACCACCACCAGCCTGGATTTCTGAATGATGAACAAATAAATCTTTACCACCATCTTCCGGAGTTATAAAACCAAATCCTTTGTCTGCGTTAAACCACTTAACGGTACCCTTACTCATCTTGATCTCACATTTTATGGTGAAGAAAGAATGACTACATTCGCTATCACCATCGCGAACATAGCTCACAAATTGCTAACTAAACGCCCGACACTATCGTCACTACCACTATCACGACAATATGCACCGCCGGTACCGACGCAAAGTTAGGCCTAAATTCTCTGAGAGTCAACGTATTGGCGCACTCGCATCCGCCGATTCCATCCCAGAATTCCAGTTTCAAGCCCTGCTACTTTTACAACGCCCCGGCTATGGTTTTGAATTTAAAGGTTTTATTCTGCAACTATCGCGCAGAGCAACCCCTGCATTATCCCTCGACTTTTTATCAACGTTTCGCGGCGCGAGGTCGCATACCCAACACTTTCAAAGCACACACACGACTTTTATCGCAGCACCCGAAGCGTACTTATGTCGACTTTCGCGGAATGGAGGGCAAATTCAGCCCCCAACGAATAGCGACCAAGCGTAGTCCTACAGCTACTAATACTCCCGCCCAAAAAGCAAATGTTGGCGGTAGCGGCGTCGATCTCAGCATGAGGTACACAACAATGCCGGCGACAGCGGCCGTCGCATACACATCTCTTTGCAATATCAGCGGTACATGAGCGGTAAGCACATCACGCAATATGCCACCCATTACCCCTGTCATAGTGCCCATTACCACCACGATTGGCGCCGAATGTCCCGCATCTAACGCCAGCTTGGCGCCAGACATTGCAAAAAAAGCCAAACCCATTGCATCCGCAATTAAAAATAGAGCTCCCGGAGGCGGACGCAGCGACAGATACACAACCGTTACCAATACCGCCACCAATATCGTAAACAGATACCCGTAATCCGCCACCCAAAAAATTGGCTGATGCCCTAACAGCAGATCGCGCAAAGTACCTCCACCGATGGCGGTAAAAGTAGCCACTATTAACACGCCAAAAATATCCAGATTTCTGTCTCTTGTCGCAAGCACACCGCTCGCGGCAAATACCGCCACACCAGCAAGATCAAGATAATAAAGCAGCATTTTTTGGCCCCGTGACGATTAGGTCGGCTCGGCGTGAAGCGCTCGCCATATCACTACATACCGAAACATTATAAGTATTGTCGAAATACAAAAATTTGGATGTAGACCCTCGCATGCACAGGCACCACAGTTTAAAAACTGTAGGTTTCGGCGGCAGCAATCAACGATCAGACGGTGGAAGAGTGGTACACGGAATGGGGCAATTTTGGATATGCAGACGCAAAAAAGGCAAGCCGAGAGAGGCTTGCCTTTGAAAAATTCTCTTTATCTATTAATTAGATAGCGACGATATTTTCAGCTTGTGGGCCTTTTTTACCCTGGGAAACAACGAACTGAACACGCTGTCCTTCAACCAGAGTTTTAAAACCGTCGCCAACGATCGCGCTGAAGTGGGCGAAAACGTCTGGACCGGATTGTTGCTCAATAAAGCCAAAGCCTTTGGATTCGTTGAACCACTTTACGGTGCCTGTAGTTGTATTCGACATGATATTACCTTGCAATTTTAGATGTAGTAATGCCTTTAGAGGGCCGGACTGCCTGAAAATATAGACTGAAATTTAAACCGCAGACGAAGCGTTACAGATAATACGTCGAAATATGGGATATAAATACAAGACTTTTTTCTAGCTGCTCGGCACTCTATAGGGATAGCACTAGGTTGTCCAGGAATATTTACTCACTGCGTCGCAAACCCATTGGGTGCATTTCGCCAAGGTTGTCGTGAGGGCCAGATCGTTCACGAGGCATCTCCAACCGACCCGCGGAGCGAAACACTAACTTTGGAATAAAAGGCGGCTCAAACTCGAACTGCCTCTATTTGTTTGCACCCTCGTAACTGCCTTAACTGTATGTGCGCTCAAAACCTTATGTGCGCTGAAATTAAAGTTTGCAGATGGCGCGAGACAGTTCGATAACGGATAACGGTGCCGATCCTTCTGCTTTATTGCTCACCGTCACGTACACGTTCTCACCGGCGCCAGCGGTACCGGTAATTACTTTGGTGAGCATTGCGCGGGTTTCTTCATCAGGGTCACGCAGCTTGTCGAATGGCGAATAGAGATTTTTTGCGGATTCGTAGCCGTATGCGCCGTGGAGCGGGTTCAAATTCCACCTGCATACCAGTGGGCCTGGCCACAATGCACGCAAAATTGGCAACTGCTCCGCGATCCGCGGCATCTTTGCATGCAGGCCCATGCAATAGGTCGCCCCGGCGCGTCCCAACGCATCCACAAAAGCGGCGGTCAGCCATTGTGGATCACGCACTTCAACTGCCACCACAGCGTCGGGTGCGTGCGCCTTAAAAGTGGGAATGGCTGTCAAAAGCCGAGACAGCTGATCAATTAGTTTAGGCATGTGATTCAGCCATTTAGACGGCAAAGGACTGATTTGAAATACCAGAGCACCGAGTTTTTGTCCCAATCCTTCCAACGCCGGCTCGACAAATAATGTCAGCGCCGCTTCCAGGTTAAGAAATTCGGCATTCACGCGCATACCCTTGCCGGTCTCATCACGTACCAGCGCATCTGTCACCACACTCGGAGCCTTGACAACAAATCGAAAATCCTCAGGAACCTGCGATGCATATCCTGCAAACTGCGCGACCGAAAGTGGACGATAAAAACCGCGATCAATACTCACCGTGCGGAACAAAGCATGGCGGGAATAAGCTGAAAGGCCATGGCGGGATAAAGTCGATTCGGAATACTCTCCATCCCACACCAACCCCGCCCAACCCGGGTAGTGCCATGAGGAAGTTCCCAGGCGAATGTTTTTGGGAAGTGAACACGCAAGTTCCGTTATTTCAGGCGGCGCAACGATAGGCACGACATCTTTCACGGAACTCCGTAATACGGAGCCAGCATCATCACTTTTATCGTCGAATAAAGATTCTTGCATAGTTAAATTCTGTGGAAATTAAAGAACCAAATGCGGGTAGGGAGTTATAGCCATGAGTTATTCCCACATTATTCGCATTTAAATTCGGACTGGCAATTTACCTCGTGTTAATCAATATGTAATCTAAAATCATGCTTCGTCTTCTGGCAATGTGCCGGATCGAACGGAAATACCTGTGAATCTGCCGGATCCTTCGACATCATTTCCTTGCTGGACTGCTTGGGTAACAATAACGCGCCGATAGGAGCCTACTTATGTTGCTGACCAGCACTGGCAAAGATCCACATGCTTTCCATTCCCGTCTCGCCAAATTCAATCGCGATCATCTTTCCGTCGGAACGCCCTCCATGTCCTGGGAAAAAGATGAGCGTGATGAACTTATGTTTCGGCTTATGGAAGGTCGATATTTGGAAGAACTGCGCAATATCGTCAAGCCCCTGACGAAGCGAAATACGGCAAATGCCGATGAATTTGTCTCCTGGTTCGAATCTGTAGCGGCGTGGGGTCCAGGCCAGTACCATCCGCTATTTGAGTGGTTAGCGCACACGGCAACCCGCGATGAAATGAAATGGTTTCTCACTCAGGAAGCCGCTGGCGAAGCGGGATTTGAAGACCTAGTCGCCTACACACAAGTAAAGCTGCCTGCGCAGGCCAAATTGGAGTGCGCCCGTAATTATTGGGATGAAATGGGCCGCGGAAAACCTAAAGCCATGCACGGCCCACTGCTGGAATACATGGTGGTGGATCTGAATTTAAACCCGACAATTGACGCAACCGTGTGGGAATCCCTCGCGCTTGCCAACACCATGCTCGCTCTCGCACGCGCAAGACGTTATACCTATCATTCGTTAGGTGCATTGGGTGTTATTGAATTGACAGCGCCGTGGCGCGCAGCGCGTGTGGCGGAGGGTATGCGAAGGCTGGGATTTTCACGCAGAGCCCGCGCCTATTTTGACTTGCACGCAGTATTGGACCTAAAACATTCCAGTGCATGGAACAGGGAGATTATTCATCCATTAGTCACCGCAAATCATGAGTGCGCGCAATATTTCGCCGAAGGGGCCTTAATGCGATTGCAATGCGGCAAGCTGTGCTTTGACCGTTACAGCCGCGAATTTGGCCTCAGCATTTCCAACGCCGATTACTATAATGGCGAAAATATAATGGGTGGCGAAAATATAATGCAAAAGGTGGCCAATAGCCGATGACTCAAGGGGAGCTCGAAACAGATATTAAAACAGCGGCTCAGAATGATGGGCCTGATAATCCGCATGGTCATCGCAAACCCAATCAGCTGGTACAACTGCTGACCATACTCGGGGAGCAGGGTTACCGCTTTACCACGGTAACGCCGCTTTCTCACCACCGTTTCTTAACCAAGAATTGTGCCCATGCAAAAAACCTTCAGGATATTTTTGGATGGAGCATGCCCTTTGAAATGAGCATACTTTCTCCATCCCTGCAGCGCGTAATAATTGAAGCAGAACTGGCACAACCAATAAATGGCGAGAGAGACGCTCACGATCTGCAGCACTCTCATTGGAAAAGTGCGGCGAGAGTATCTTCACTGGGAAATGACCTGCTATTACATTCGGCCTTTCCTACCTCATCTGCTGATGCAGTATTTTTTGGGCCAGACACCTACAGATTCGCGCGTTTTATTCGCCAGACATTGCATCACCCTCATGTACCAAGTCAGCACAACAGTGGNNACGTGATTTTAATCTCACATTAAACGATATCAATCCAGTCGCGCTTAAATATGCGCAAGCGAATATGGCTGCGGCAGAACTTAATGCAAATTTTTTATTAGGCGATGTATTTACAACGGATCACGGCCTGTTCGATCTCATTATTTCCAATCCGCCCTATATGAAAGACAGCGCTGGGCGAGCCTATCGTGACGGCGGGGATCGATTGGGTTTGGATTTTAGTCTTAGACTTGCACAACACTGTGTTCGCCATCTGGCTCCGGGTGGGCAACTGATTCTGTATTCCGGTGTTGCCATGACCACACAGACTGATCCGTTTCTAGATGAGCTGACACCATTGCTGACCAAAACAGGCTGCAAATGGAGCTATGAAGAAATCGATCCTGATGTCTTTGGCGAAGAACTGGAGCAACCCGCTTACGCGGCTGCCCATCGCATAGCAGCGGTAGGATTGGTGGTTACGCGTTCGCATTGATTCATCGCGTACGCTGCAAGCCCGGTAGGTTCGCAGTAAGTGTCATTTCCATTTGGCCCTTCGCAAACTTTTGGTCTTCGCAAACAGTTATTGTGAACTCCTCATCACAGACTCGATACCCGATAGCTAAGGCGATACATACAAATATGGTGATACATATTGAGATGCCCATTTTTAAATGCGAGTCGGATCGAGATATTTTCTTCTCCAGATTACGCGATCTGAAATGCAGCTTGGACCCAAGTGGCCATCACTTACGGGCGAGTTTTAGTAAACCACCAGATGAAGAAACGCTTGAAACTCTGCGGCAAGTTTGCGTTATTTGGAATACGACATTTACCAAGCTAAGTGACGAGGAATAATCCGTGTCGTTGGAAAAATGTTTATTTAATTGATCACCAGGCCAATAAGAGTAAGGCGAAAAGCAACCAGCCACTTAGCAGAAAAATATTTTGCTGCCAGAACCGGTTCCACTGGCGCTCCCAATCACGCCATTTCAACTTTGGTTGTTGTGCAGTTTCTATAGGTTTATTGACCGCCGCCAGACGGCGATATAAGTGGTGGGCAGCCCAGCGTGCTGGATTGGGTAAATCCACTAAAGGCCGAGGCGTGCGCCAACCGCTGAGGATAATCAAAGCAATCAACGCGGCCGCCCATATCAGAGGCCACACTAGCGCCCATATGGCATACAGACTCAAGCTTGCTAATAGCGCCTCTCGCAGCGGTGTCCACCCCCACGGGAGGAGGATCGGCATCACACACAATAGGACCCAGGGCAGCAACATGCCCTTGGGTATGGGCTTGCGAGTGCTGTCGAGATCGCGTTGTGCACGCTTCATCAGCCATATTGCTCTGGCCACAATCAATGCAGTCGCCAACGCGCCCAGGCTGAGCAGCACTATCCACGGCTCGAAGTCGGTAGCGCTCGCCTGTTTTTTCAACAAAGTTTTGACTGCAGCACCGGAGGTGAACGGCATTCCCACCAAGGCCAGTGCCGGCAGGCTCAGCAGTACCCAATGGTGGCGTTGCAACCTGTAACGGGTGGCCAAACCCGCCCCCATAAACAACGCGCCTTTGGCAAAGCCATGATGTACGGCATAGAGGGCGAAGACCATCGCCCAGGCATCGCGAGCCTGCGGGTGCCACCAAGCCAACGCGATAATGACCAGTAAATAGCCCATCTGGCTGACAGACGAATATGCCAGCGCCGCCTTGGCGTGGTGTTGCACAACACCTAGGGCAACCCCGTAAAAAGCACTGAACATACCCACCGCCACCACAATTGGCGCCCAATGCTGCAAGAGAAGGTCACTCTCCGGTAAAAAGTGCCAGATCCCCAAAAAACCCGCTTTGAGCATGGCGCCTGAGAGCACCGCACTGGCAGCGGCAGGAGCTGCCGGATGGGCCAGCGGCAACCATACATGCAAGGGCCAAAACCCTGCTTTCAAGCCAAAGCCCACTAGCAACAGGGCCGCAGTCAAAGCGCCAATTGGTTGATGCTGCCAATGCGCAAAGCTTGTAGTGCCGCCCGCCTCGTATATGCGCAGCATCAAACCAGCGTAGAGAAGCATTTCGCCGAGCACCGCCAATTGCAGGTAGAGCCGGCCGGCCTGCCGAGGTCGCGGCCCGCCCAAATGCACCACCAAACCGTAGGCCGACAGGCTCATCAAGGTAAAGCCGACATAAAAGCTGGTGCCGTCCTGGGCAATGATCAACAGCAGATTGCCACTCAGCGCCATTAACCAAAAGCCGTGAAAACGAAGCCGGTTGGGATGATGTTTTTGGCTGGCCTCTGCGTAAATTCCCGCCGCCGCCCAAAGCAACGAGGTGAACCCCAACAAAGCGCGACTGAGCAGGTCCGGCGCGCCCCACTGTGCCCCCGGCCATACGGCCACAATGTCGAGATTGGGCAGAGATCCAATGTCACTGTAGATCGCCAAGGCGAGCGCCGGCATGCAGCTAAGCCACAGCCATGGGGCAATGCGGTCACGGGCGACCGGCAATAGCGCGGCAAAAAGAAGTGGTGCCAGGGGAACCACCAACCAGATCAGCCCACTCATGGCACGAACTCCCGATCCACGATCAACTGGGCCCATGCCAAGGGGCTGATGTCAGTGCCGGCGAGCACACCCACCAAAACGGAAAGGCTCGCGGTGAACAGCGTCGGCAGCAACAACTGCCAGTGCGTCTCCCGCCAGCCCGGTCGGCCATCGCCCGGCTTNNAAAATACGCTGCGTTGAGCAGACCCGAGCCGACCAACACCAGAAGCACCCAGTCCTGTCCCACCTGTAATGCGCCGAGGCCGAGATACCATTTACTGATAAACCCTGCGATGGGTGGCACACCGATCATGCCGAGGGCACCGATAGTGAACGCCGCCATGGTCAGCGGCATGCGTCGTCCGATGCCGTTCATTTCTTGGATGCGATGCACCTTCAACGTCTCGGCAAAATTGCCGGCGCAGTAAAACAACGTCACTTTCATCAGCCCCTGGTGGACCAAATGAACCAATGCGCCTATAGCGGCGAGCGGACCCAGCAATGCAACGCCCATTACGATGTAAGAAACCTGACTGACAGTGGAATACGCCAGCCGCTTTTTCAGCTCACTCTGGCGCAGCGCCATTACCGAACCGTACAAAATAGTGGCTGCGGCCAACCACAACAGCGGCTGCACGAGCGACAGGGATTCGGCCACCCCCACCCCGTAAACGTCGTAAACCACGCGCACTATGCCGAAAGCGCCGGCCTTGACCACCGCCACGGCATGCAACAAAGCGCTCACTGGTGCCGGCGCCACCATAGCTCTAGGCAACCAACCGTGGAGCGGAATCAGCGCGGCTTTTACTCCCAAGCCGGCGATCAGTAAAACAAATGCCATCGTCAGGCTGGTGGCGTGATCGGCCAAGAGCGGCTGAAGATAGCCGCCGGGGATAAAATCAGGGCTTCCGGTAAGGGCATGTAACAGCGCCACCCCCATCAATACCAACGCGCCGCCGCCCATGGTGTAAGCCAGATACACTCGCCCCGCGCGCAAGGAATCCTGTGTACCCCGATGCACCACCAGCGGAAACGTCGCGAGGGTCAGCAGCTCGTAGAACAACAGAAATGTCACCAGATTGCCCGCCATAGCCAAGCCGACGGTCGCGCTGACACACATGCTGAAGTAGCCGAAAAAGCGTGAACGCAATGGCGAGTTTTCGAGATAACCAATCGCATAAATGGTGGTGGCGAGCCACAACACCGCTGACAAGGACACAAACTGGAGCGACAGTGCATCCGCCTGCAGAATCAGTTCACCTCCCGGAAGAAACGGCAGACTAAAGCGGTATACCAAACCCTGGCTAACGCCCCAGATCATCATCGCCGTGAGCACCAGCTTCGCCGCAACACCCAGCAGATTAAGACCGGTGCGCAGCCGCTGCTGATCTTCGCGCAGCGCAAAAATCACCAGCCCGGGTAGCAGTGAGCTGAGCACAATCAGCAGCGGCAGCAGCGCTGTAGCGGTGAGATATGGGGTCAGGCCAAAGCCTGCCTCGATTCCCAAGTTGGCCAGACTGTTTTCGCCCACCGGATTCACGCCGTCACTCCGGTTAGCCACTCAATCAGCGGCCGACTGATCAGCGCCATTCCCCACACAAGAATCGCCGGCAGCAATGCCAGCCACTGCGCAAACCGGTCCGGGTCATAGGAGGGCCGAGTGGGGTTGGCGCGGTCGAATGCCAGCGTGACTACCCGGAATACATAAGCGGCACTGATTAAGGTACCGAGCAACACGCCCGCCGCCCAAGGCCAATGGACCGGCTGTAATAACAACTCTCGCAACAAGACCCACTTGGCCAAAAAGCCGCCGCTGGGTGGCAGGCCGATCAAGCTGCCGCCGGCCACCGCAAATGCGAACATCGCCACGGGCATGGTCTGGGTGGCACCTTTAAGTCCGCGCACCCGCTTGCTGCCGAGGGCGCCCTGCATCTCTCCGGCCGCCAGAAACATGGACACCTTCGCCAAGCCGTGGGCAAGTACAAATAACCAGAGCGCGACGTGCAGCTCCGGCTTCTGCCAATAGAGCAAAAGGCCCAGGGCTAAAAGCGCGTAGCCCAATTGCGCCACGGTGGAATATGCCACCAGCGTTTTGATATAGGGCGCGCGCAGCGCCGACCAGCCTCCAAAAATCAGCGCCATAATCCCCGCCAGTGCTAGCAGTGGCCCTGCCTGCACGGCCAGCTCCGACGGCGCCACCCTGCTCCACAACATCCAGAGGATAAACAACGGTCCTTTAACCACCAGTGCCGATAAAAGCGCGCTAACTGCCGTGGGAGCGCTGGCGTGGGCAGGCGGCAGCCATAAATGCAGCGGCCAGCAGGCGGCTTTTAGCATTAACCCCAAAGTCATCAACACCAGTGCCAGGCGGGTCGTCGGTCCCGCATCGGTAAGCTCTGCCAGAACGGCGAGATCGAGCACTCCATACCGGCCATACAACACCGCCACCCCCAACAAATAAAACAGCGACGCCGCCAGGGATAGCAGGAGATAGCGCAATGCAGGACCATAGGCTTTAGGGCCGGAGATGGTGACCAACGCCACGGACACCAAACCCAGCAGCTCCAAGGTCACATACCAGTTAAATAAGTCATTGGATAACCACAGAGCGGCAAGCCCCGCGTGCAGTAGACTGGCGAGCGGCCAGAAATCCGTGCGTTTGGTCTGACTATGACGGCTGCGTTCGGCGTAGATGGAGACCAGCAAATGAATCAATGCGGTGAACACCAACAGTAAGGCGCTGACCGGCATCAAATGGAAGCGGATCGCCAGGGGACTCTCCCAGTCGCCGAGATTGAGCCACTGACTGCCGCCGTGCATCACGCTTTGCAGTGCAACAGCCGCGCTGCTCAAGCTAAGTGTGCTCGATCCGATAACCCACCAGCCGTTGCGCGAGCGCGTCACCAACAGCATCAACGCCGTCAGCAGCGGTATCAGCAAACTGATTACCGCATAGTTCACAGTTTTGGCTCCACGGCTCGCGACGATTTGGCGGAGGAACGCGAAGCTTTAATTACCGGAAGCGCCAACCGCAATGCAAAAGCGGTGGCACTGACCGCCACCACTAAACCGGTCACCACCAATGCATGCAGAATGGGGTCAGTGGAAGTACCCCGGGTCGCCAGCGCCACCATCACCATAAACACCCCACTGCCCATGACGTTGATGGCAATGATCTGGCGCAGCACTTGGCGCTGCACCAGCAGCGCATGCAACCCGAGAAGCCAAAGCACCGCGCCGGTTGCAAGATATGTCAGCGTCACGGCCACAGCTCCTCGTCCTCTCCCACCACCAGCAGCGTCAGGATGGTGGCAATGGACAGTGCAGCGGCCACTTCAATGAGCAGAATCATCGTACCCGCCCAGGCAGAAGGATAAGCCAACCAACCTCCGCGCCAACCGGCACTCACCAAGCCCACCAGCAGAAAAATCATCAGCCCACCAACGATCAGCGCACGCACCCAAAGCTGTTGCCAGCGAATCGGCGGCAGCACTTGGCAGAGTCGCAGGGCCACAGCTCCCGCCGCCAGCACCGCCCCGGCCTGAAAAGCCCCGCCGGGGGCGAAGGCGCCACGCCATAACACATAGCCACCTACCAGCACGGTGAGCGGCACCAGCACTCGGGTCCAAGCGAGCAACAACGGCCAAGGAGCGGGGAATCTTTCGCGAGAGAGGCGCACCTGGCGCACGCCCAACAGTGCCAATAGCAATACCACCAGCTCCAGCAAGGTATCCCAGGCACGGTAGTTCAACAGTACCGCTGTCACCGGATGATCTACGCCGGTTTGTTCCTGGTGGTGCGCGGCCATGTCCGGCAGTAAAACCGGGCCGTCCAGTAAACCGCTTACGCCTCGCCATAGCACTTGCGACAACATGACGAGCACCAGTCCACTAAGCGCCCAAACCGCCAGATTGCCGCGGGACAGAACTCGACGGGAAACCTCCATCACCTCCTGCGGGCTGCGGGCTAACATTCCCAGCATTAGTACACCTGTCAGCCCGGCGCCTATGGCCGCCTCCGCCAGCGCCAAATCCGGCGCGCCCAAACGCGCCCAGGTCAACGCCAGTACCAGGCCAAACGCGATAAATAACATTACGCATACATACAGACGCGGGGCGTGTAGTGCTCCGATCGCCAACATCAATAGCAACCCTGCCAAAGCGAAATCAAACACGCTCTCAACGCCGCTCATGAATCTGCTTTCCTGCGCGTGGCTGATCGCGTGTCGTGTCGTCTGGCTCCTCGTGTCCGTAACGAGCAAGCAACTGGCAAGCGGTAGCGCTAGAAGCCATCAATAA
This sequence comes from Marinagarivorans sp. UBA5868, assembly GCA_002432095.1. Classification (GTDB taxonomy): domain Bacteria; phylum Pseudomonadota; class Gammaproteobacteria; order Pseudomonadales; family Cellvibrionaceae; genus UBA5868. The sequence goes on from DJFQ01000117.1 coordinate 15,279, forward strand.
CAACCAGATCAACACCATCATCAACACCGGCTGCCATCCATCGGCTCGCAGGCTCAGGCCGAGCACGATAAGACCCAAGCCGGCCGTGTCTGCTTTGGTTACCGCATGCAAGCGGGCGGACATATTGGGAAAGCGCAGCAGTCCTGTGGTGCCCGCAATAAAGAAAAACACACCACCACAAAGCGTTAACCAACTGAAAAAATGCAAGTACTCACTCATCTTTATAAACCCGCAGATACTGGACCAGTGCTGCTGAAATAATCGCCGCGAGCAATGCCAATACCAGCGCGGCATCGCGCAGGGATGGCAAACCTTGTTCCTGCGCCAGGATCAACATCACCGCTGTGCCGGTTGTGCCAAACATCTGTAACGCCAGCAATCGGTCTGCGCGAGTGGGACCGCGCAAAACACGCCACATGCCCGTCGCGATGGTCAGCATCAAAATGACCGCGAGCCACATCATGTCAGCGTTGCTCCTAGCAACCGCGCCAAATGGTGTTCCATGCGCGCAACCGAGTGCTGCCATGCCTGTTGTTGATCCAAGACATGCAGGTACAGCAGGCGCTCGTCAAAATGCGACGCCCAGGTACCCGGCAACAGACCCACCATCGCCGATAACAACAAACGCACTTGAGAGTCCTCACAGCGCAACGCATAAGTCACCAAAGCAGGGTCGACCGGCATTCGCGGATGCAGCGCTCGACGCGCCACATCCCAGGCACCCACGGCGACTTCATAGATAAAGAAACAGAGAAAATGAGGAAGGTGGTGCAGACGAAGATAAAGCGGCCGCAGCCGCAGAGTCAGCGATACCCAGGTTGCTGCCAGTACGCAGGCCGCGCCAAATTCCAGGCCTGCGCCACCACCAAGTACCATCCACAGGGCGGTATAAATCGCCAGCCAATAAAGCATCTGGCCCGGCCGTTGAAAAAACCGTAAATGCCGAATCACGTCAGCTCCCCATATGGTTTGCGGTAACGGGTCATGATACCGGTGGATGTGTTAAGTTTCGCCCCAATGCGTCTGCCGATCGCTAACGTGTTGCCTATATTGCGCTGCCTTATTTGGCAACCCCAGACCAACTTAGGGAAGACAATGAAGCGCGTCTGTCAAAATCCGTACATATTTCGCCTTCTACACTGTTGCACCGATTGCTTGCCACCCACCCGAGGCCGCTGCCTATGAATTCCCGCAAACCCAGCAATGACCATTTCCAAACGCTGCTGCAGGCGCGCTTGTCGCGCCGGGATGCCTTGCGAATCGGCGGCTGTCTGGGCGCGGTGAGTTTTTTGGG
>DJFQ01000107.1:0-18784 GCA_002432095.1 Marinagarivorans sp. UBA5868
CAGCATCGAATGGGCAGAATTCGCGGGCGGTGGACTTTTTGAAATAGTTTTAACCGCGTTGTTACTGGCCTTCACCGGCGGCCTCGGCAACGCCGCCCAAATCGCCAGCAAAATCCGCCACGCCGCCCGCCTCCGCACCCTCGGCGGCATGCTCCGCAAATTGGGCAAGCTATTGCAGCGCAAGAAGCTAAGCCAGAAAACCAAAGGCGGTGTGGACTCGAAGCATAGTGTGACGGCGGAGAAGCCTGAGGGGCAGAGGCTGGGTTCTAATTCGGAGAGTTCCTCCGGTCAGAGGGACAAACAAAACGACGCGACACCTAATACAGCTCAGGCCGAAACAATTAGTCGGCCTGGATACGACATAGATGTAAATAAATTTGATTATTTTAATGGCAACATACCGGCTCCTGATCCCATTTTAAAATCGACAGATCCGAAAAAATTTAAACAACTAGATCATAATTATCAACGATCACAGCAAATGAAAAAAATCCTGGAATCCGAGGGAATGGGCGATACTAGAGAAGGAAGAGAAAAGCTTTTAAATCTTTTTGATAAAGCTGCCGAGGGCCCTGAGGTAAGCAAACACGTAGGGGAGTACGGCACCACAGTGACCAGGTGTGTGGAAACACCGAATGTTAAATATGAAGTAAAATTTTTCTACGAAGGTAATGATCTTAGTAGTAAACCAAAAGTAACCACGATGATTCCAAAAGTAAAAAAATGAGTCCTCATTATGATCAGTATAACTAAGTCAGGTGAAGCTTTATCAAAGGAACATTCGCAAATAAAGGTCCTTGATTGCACCGACATGCCTTTGGGGCACTGGAGGGTTAGATGCAACGGGATTGAACTCGCTTTGAACGTCAATCAGACTGAAACAGAACCCGAAACCTTGATAAGGGGACACTATCTATTCTTGGGTGTAGAACAGGGAATATTTGTTATTGACCTAAGTACTTCGGACGTCATCAATGAGGTGAGAGGAGTTTCTTGTGTGCAATGGATAGACGCCGATGCCAGTGATCAAGTGATATTTTCTGCTGAGGATGAGTTGGTTGTCCTGGACAATACAGGGCAACTGATGTGGAGAAAAAATTTTCCGGACATAATCGAGACAACAAATATCGAAAACGGCCTTCTAGTAATCACCGACATCTCGGGCGGGGATTACAAATTAGACGTTAGATCCGGAAATTCTTTATAAACGCTACAAAACGAGTCGACCTATGACGCTGCTGTAAGCCTATCAGGCAGAAAGATGTTCCTGATCCCTGGGTGAATGTGGCTGGGGCACTAAGGTATTGTGTGGGAACGGCAGAGGTTAATCGATTACTGCAGAAACTCAAAAAGTAGACATCGCAATGTTTCAAGAGAAGCCAACATCTCTTGTGAGTACCTCTTTGGAAAATAGGGCTATTGAAGAACGTCTCTTTAAAAACCATGAGCGTGCGGGGCATTTCTGGATTGGGCCGTTAATAGCGATGCCGCTGCCACCAGAACTCTCAGCAATCCTCTTTGCGGCCATAAAGTTCTAATTCTGTTGTCGGGGCAGACATAACCGCTGTCTTCCCATTATCATTAGCCACCGTGCCGGATCGCACTTGGTCGTTGCCATCGGCTTCTGACGAGGGTCTCCGGCGAATTTTTGATCCGTCAGTTATCGCCGCCGATTACGCGGCCATCGACAGGTGTTCCATGTTAAATGTTCTCAGGATAAAACCGCCATTGGGATGGCGAACAATTCAAGTGTGTTGGATAGTTGTTTTTACTTGTCTGTGGCTTTCTGCGCCCCTGGCAACGGCGCAAGGTGCGGGCAAGGCGCCCTCAGCGCCCAAGGTAGATGAGTTAGAAGCTGCCGATCAGAAATATCAGGAGTTCCTCGATCAGTTCTATCGACAGCATTTAAAGCGTTATCCATCGGCACCGCTATCCGACATTCGGTCGCTTGCTCAGGTCGTCGCCGCGGCTTCCACCTTGGACGCCCTAGCAGCAATTCGGGCGAATCAGAATCTGCTCCTGCAGAACATCACGAAAAAAGAATTCGATGTTCTGCTTGAGTATCTCTACAGCAACAACGATACCGCCACTATCCAGGGTTTGACGGAAGGGTTGAAAAAATCAGGAGATCCCGTCGCATTGTCGCGTAACTATTTCATGCTGGCCAAATACTATGAATCGCGCAGAAACTGGCGCGGAGTGCAGGCTGCTCTGAGTAAGGTCAACCAGCGGGATCTCGGTGTCGGCGACGCTCATTATTACAATCTGCTGATGGGTTATACCCTGCAGAATTTGAAACAGCATCGCAAGGCGCTTAAGTTTTATCAGCAGATCCCCCAAACGTCTCCTTATTTCAGCCATGTCAAACTCAACGAAGGGACGGCCTTTCTGCGGCAGGGATGGTGGACCGAAGCACATTTGGAATTCGAGAAGGCGATCCAGTCCTTGGACCAGAACAGCGGCGATGTTGAGCTTCGCAATCGAATTCTGGTGGTATTGGGATATTCCCAGTTGAATTACGAGTTTTATCGCGACGCCCGCAATACCTTTCGCAAGGTCGCACTCACAAGTGGCTCCATGAACAAAGCCCTCATGGGAATTGGCCTTGCAGCGGCCTATCAGAAGGATTTTGCCGGTGCAGCAAATGCTTTTGAAATTCTAGCGGCGAAAGCACCCGCAGATCTGAGTATTGATGAGGCTTATCTTCTTCTGCCTGTCGCCCAAGCCGAAGCCGGAAATGGAGCGGCTGCCGCGACTGCTTACCAAAATGCCATTCGCCACTATGAAGATAAAATTCGCGAATTGGCCACTCTTCAACAAAAACTAAAAGCCAGCGATTTGGATGCTTCGCTACGTACGATTCGAGAGCTGGATAAAAGGTCATCGGAGCTTTACGGCGAGCAATCAGGGATTCCTGCATTTCTTCTCGACAATTACCAAAATCTGTTAGCGATGAGGGAAGCGAGCACAAGCCTGGGCTTAAAGCCGCAATTTAATTCGTTGTATGAACAGTATAAAAAGCTTCTCCAGGGAATTACCCACACTAACATCGATTCACGCATGGGAATACTGAACAGCTATTTAAGTCAGGCTAAATTCGGTATGGCGCAACTGTATGACAAACCTTAAAAATTCTTTTTTGATTCCATTTTTAACGTGCTGCGGGTTAATAGCTTGTAGCGCGCAACCGCAACAGACCGGAACACTCGGTGATCTGGATAAGCCACTTAAGCAAAACCGTAAAGAAGTCACGTCGGTAGATGCGCGTAGTAAAGAAGACATTAAAAAAGCTTACTACGATTATGTGAAAGATGCCGACCAGGACGACAAGCTGCGGGTGGGTGCGGTCACAAGGATTGCGGAGCTTGAGTTAGCTTTAGACGAAAATATCAAAAATTCCGGGGATGGACGCATGACTGGCTTGGATGACCCCGCATATGAAAAGCGGGTGCGCAGTACCATTGTGTTGCTCAGTGATACTCTTAATAAATTCCCAGATGCACCCGGGAACGATCATTTGCTTTACCAACTGGCAAAGGCTCACGACCAACTAGGCGAAGCAGATCAGGCTGTTTCCGCGCTGGAAAAAATGGTCAGGTTGTATCCGCAGACACCTTATTTCGTCGAGGCAAAATTTCGCATTGGCGAGCACGCTTTTGTTCATGGCGATTACTTGGATGCCGAGATGGCCTATACGGACGTCATTCAAGCACGTGGGCAAGAAGCGTTTGCTGAACGTGCTTTTTTCAAGCGAGGCTGGGCTCGTTATAAACAGGAATTATACGAAGATGCGCTGGACGATTATTTTGGCGCTGTGCATAGACATGGGTTTACCGAGGAGCCCAAGAATAATGCTGAGCAAGAGCTGTTCGGCGAGTATTTTCGCGCAATCGGCCTTGCCTTTATTTACCTCGGCGGACATACAGCGATCAACAATTATTTCGTTGATCGGGATTCAACCGATTATGTCTATCAAACGTATCGCACAGTTGCGGAACTTCAGCTAAAGCAGGATCGCTTCTCAGATGCGGCTGCCACGTATGAAGGATTTGTAAAAGCTCACCCATATCATCCAGGAGTGATTCAAGCTGGCCTTGCCACAATTGATATTTGGAAAAGCGGTCAGTTTTTTAGCCAGTATGAAGAAGCGTTCACTCGCTTCTATCATCGATACGAATCCGATTCACCATTCTGGCGGCACGAAAAAGCCAACGTAAGCGATGCGGATAAAAAGCGTGCCGTTGCTGCCATAAGGGAAAATATTGTTCTACTGGCCAGTCGCCAGCACATGCGCTTCCGAGACTCCAATAAAACCGCATTTTTCGAAGGCGCCAAAGCATGGTATGACCGTTATTTGAAAGCTTATTCAAGCTATGCGCGCCAAGACAAAATTTACCAGCTATACGCAGAACTGCTGCGACAGGCACAGAATGATGCACAGGCGCTTCACTACTATGAAATGGCGGCGTTCGACGGCGACATTATCCTGGATAAAGAATCTGCCTACGCTGCTGTTTTTCTAACAGATTCCTTGCAACGCAAAGCGCCACCAAAACAAAAAGCGTCTCTGCTGAATAAGCACTTGGCATATGCGCAACGGTATGCGCAGCTTTATCCCAATGAAAAACAATCTGCGCAGATTGTGCAAAATGCCGTGCAGCTGGCTTTTAAATCTGGCCGGCGGGATGAAGTCATCAGCTTATCGGATATTCTGCCGGATGCCGCGTCCAGCGAGATACGGGCGGAGGTCAACGTCTTAAAAGCGCAAGCGTACTTTGACTTGGAAAATTACGGCGACGCTGAAAATGTATACCGGGATTTGTTGGTTAGTCCGAATTTGACCGCTAATAGCAAACAAGATCTCAACAACAAGCTGGCTTTGAGTATTTATCGTCAAGCAGAGTTGGCGGTTAATTCTTCACAAAAAGACGTAGCTGCGCGGGAGTTTTTGCGGGTTCAGCGGGAAGTACCTACGTCAGAGTTGGCTCCGGTCGCCACCTATGACGCGATTGCGATTCTGATGGATATGTCCAATTGGGACGAAGCGATTCGCTATTTGAATTTATTCAAGCGCGAGTATCCTAAACATCCTCTGCAGCAAGACGTTACCAAAAAGCTATCTGTCGCCTATTTAAATGCGGATAGAGGATTGGACGCGGCGAGAGAGTTTGAGAAGTTGTCCGACTACGTCGCCAATGAAGAAGAAAAAATGGCAGCTTTGTGGCAGGCGGCAGAGTTGTATCGCCAGAAGGCGGATTATGCATCCGCATTACGCGCTTATCGCGACTACGCGCATACCTATAAACGCCCCTTTGCGCAGAATATGGAGGCGATGAATCACGTGGCGGGAATTTATGCGAAGTTAGCCGATAGCGAAAAGCGTACTTTTTGGCTCCGCGAGATCGTCAATGCCGACACCAAAGCGACCAAATCTGCAAAAACAGAGCGAACACAATATCTAGCGGCGAGTGCGTCCTTCGATTTAGCGGAAATGCGCCGCAAGGAATTTGCCGGTATGCGTTTGGTTCATCCGTTACCCAAGTCTTTGCAGTCGAAAAAGGTCGCTATGCAAGACGCCGTAAAGCTTTATGGTCAGGCCGCCGTTTATGGGCATGCGGACTTTGTCACCCGATCTACTTTGGCTATTGGAGAGATCTATCGTGAGTTTTCCGTTTCATTGCTGGAGTCCGAACGACCACGAAATCTCAATGCAGAAGAGCTGGATCAATACAATATTCTTCTGGAAGACCAAGCGTTTCCATTTGAGGACAAAGCAATTGAGTTCTATGAAACCAACGTAAATCGCATCGCCCAAGGCATTTATGATCCTGCGATTAAAGCCAGCCTCCAGCATCTGCGGGCTCTGTTTCCTGCCCGATATGATCGACCCGGCAAAGTGGAAACATCTGTGGCGAACATCAACCTCTAGAGCATCTCGAAATGTACGCAAAAAAATGGTGGGCCGGTGGAATTTTCCTGGTCGTAATAATGTTGTTAAATGGTTGCGCAACCCAAGGAACTGGCTCCTCAAAAGGCGCTGCCAGTCTCGAAACTTTGACGCCCTCGCAATCTGAACGTTACCAGCAAGCGCTGAACAAACTTGAGGAAGCTCAGCCGAAGGATGCGGAAAAACTGCTTGAAAATCTGGTGCGAGAGCGTGCAGACGTTGCGGAGTTGTGGCTTAATCTTGCGCTTAGCCAGTATCAGCAGAATAAATGGCAGGCTGCAGAAAAAGCAGTTAACCAGGTATTGGTCTTATTCCCCCGAGTTGCTCACGCGCACAACCTGGCGGGTTTGCTGGCCGTGGAAAAAGGAGAATTCAAACAGGCGGAACAGCATTATTTACAGGCGCTGAAAATAAACCCTTCATATGCCAATGCGCTCTATAACATGGCGTTGCTTCAGGACGTATATTTGCGAAATATGCCTTCCGCTGTTGATTACTACAACCGCTATCTAGCGTTGGCAGCGGATGATGAAGCCACAAAAGCGTGGGCAGATAACTTGTCGCAGAGACTTAAGCAATAGGAGATGAAAATGAAAGTTGGTAACTCCCTGTTGTTAGCCTTTGGTATGTTGTGGCTAAGTGGTGCTGCGGTGGCGCAAAACTCTAACCAGATAGAGCTGGACACCACCGTGATCAAAGGAAATACAGAATTGCCGAAATATTTGTACGTCGTTCCTTGGCAGGATCGAAAGAGCGGCCAGAAGTTTGAACAAAAGCTAGTTTTGCACAATCTTTACGGAGATCTTTTTGATCCGGTACTGCCCGCTTACATTCCGCAAGATCAATTTGAACTACTTTCGGTGACGGAAGAAGAGCCATAAAAAACCCGGCGTTTGCCGGGTTCTAGTTTTGACGGAAATTGTTATTGAATCTCGTACGTGAATCCACCCTCTTCCGTACATCCTACATGAATACTCTTGATTTCTTCTCCTGCGGCCATGCGGCTCAGACACTCGGAAGCCAACTCCGGTAACATGCTTCGTGTCAGGATATTTTCGATATTGCGAGCACCAGTATCCACCTCCTGACTGCGCGCCACTATGTGCAGCAGCACATCCTCGTCATAAGTAAATTGCGCGTTATAGCTTTGTCTTACGCGTTTTTCGATGCGCCGCATATTGATCTGGCAAATTTTCATCAGATCTTCATCGCCTAACGGATAATACGGAATGATGGTGGAGCGTCCGAGAAACGCCGGTTTGAAGTAGCGCAACAGTTGAGGACGGAAGTTTTCCAACAGAGTTTCAGGATCGGGTTTTTCTTCCGCAGCAGCGCACATGGCTCGAATATGTTCTTCACCTGCATTCGAGGTCATGATGATGACGGTATTACGAAAGTCGATATCACGGCCTTCGCCGTCTTTAATCGTACCCTTATCGAATAAATTGTAGAAAACGTCCTGTACGCCGGGATGCGCCTTTTCCATTTCATCAAACAAAACCACACTATAGGGTTTGCGCCGCACGGCTTCTGTTAGAACACCGCCTTCACCATAGCCGACATATCCCGGGGGTGAACCGAGAAGCATGGAGACCTTATGTTCTTCCTTAAATTCCGACATATTAATAACGGTAATATTCTGCTCACCGCCGTAAAGAATATCCGCGAGCGCCAGAGCGGTTTCGGTTTTACCAACGCCGCTCGATCCCACCATAAAAAATACACCTACAGGTTTGCGCGGGTCGGTGAGCCCTGCGCGTGAAGTGCGTATTGCCTGCGCGATTGCTTCCAGCGCGTGAGGCTGTCCAATGACTCGCTCGCCGAGATTTTTGCCCAGCTGTAAAACTTGCTGAATCTCGTTGGCAACCATTTTGCCCACCGGAATTCCAGTCCAATTGGCGACAACTTCGGCAATCGCCTGGCTATCGACATTGATCTGCATCATGGGCTCATCGCCCTGGACTTTCTCTAAGTCAGCGATGAGTGCGTGCAGCTGTGTTTTAATGTTTTGTAGCTCGTCGGGGCTAAGAGGTTTTTTATCTTTATTTTCCTGCGAGCCGACGGGAGAGCGGGAGAGTTGAAAGTCATCCTCAATTTTTTGTTGTAATTCGTGGATTTGCGCCACGATTTTTTTCTCTTCCTGCCACTGCTCTTCCTGCTTTGTCAGAGTCTCTCCCAACGAAGCGCGTTCTTGCTTTAATTGCTCAATGGCCTCGTCGCAATTTCCCAGCGTGGCGTTTTCTCGCTCCAAGGAAAGAATATTGGTGTCACATTGGGTGATGCGTCTCCGGGTATCTTCGATGGCTGCGGGTGTGGCACTTTGGCTCAAGGCGACACGGGCACACGCGGTATCTAAAAGGCTGACAGATTTATCCGGTAACTGGCGTGCGGTGATATAGCGGCTGGAAAGTCGCACTGAATCGACAATTGCTTCGTCTAGAATGCGCACCTTGTGATGATTTTGCAGCATCACCGATATGGCGCGCATCATNNGTGAGCGCAGGGTCGCGCTCAAAATATTTTTTGTACTCCGCCCAGGTGGTGGCGGCGATGGTACGCAATTCGCCACGGGCGAGAGCGGGCTTTAATAAGTTGGCTGCGTCTCCCTGCCCCTCTTTGCCACCTGCGCCGATGAGCGTGTGCGCTTCATCGATGAACATAATGATAGGTTCTGGAGATGCTTTTACTTCGGAAATCACTGACTTTAGCCGATTTTCGAATTCACCTTTTACGCTGGCGCCGGCCTGCAGCAAGCCCAGGTCCAGGGTGCGTACTATCACACCTTTCAAGGGATCCGGTACGTCGCCGGAGGCGATTCGCATAGCAAAACCTTCCACCACTGCGGTTTTGCCGACGCCGGCTTCGCCGGTCAGGATGGGATTGTTTTGCCGGCGGCGGATAAGGATGTCGATGATTTGGCGTATCTCTTCATCGCGCCCCAAAACGGCGTCAATTTTGCCTTGTTTGGCCGCTTCAGTAAGGTTGACGGTGAATTTATCCAGCGCCGGTGACTTGCTGGGCATAGCGGTAGACGGATTGCCATCGGTTGCGCTGACATCACCCATGGCCGAGTTTGCTGATTCGCCGGTGGTGCCAACGACAGCGCGCACCATATCCCGCAAAGACTCGGGAGCAATTTTTCGCAGCTCTTCAACATTGATCTGACGACGGAGATTTTCGTCCAGCAGCAGGGCCGCGAGAACGTGAGCTGAAGTAGCCACCGCGTGACCATATTCTACAGAGGCCAACAGCCACGCATTTTTCGCGAGGTCGACAATATTGGGGGACAGTGCGGGCGCTCGGGTATTGCCCGCGCGGATACGATCAAGCTCTGTGTTGAGCTGCTGGAGGAGACGTCCTGGATTGACTTCATATTTTTTCAACACCGCGTTGATGTCGCTGTCGCTGTTTTCCAATAATTTAATAAGCCAGTGTTCGATTTCCACGTTGTAATGCGTGCGGGACAAACACAAGCCCGCGGCACCTTCGAGAGCGATTCGGGTTGATTCATTCAGCTTGCCCACGAGAGCCTTAAGGTCGATGCTGATCATAAGATTTCCTTTTCTGCGTTATACGTTTGATAAATGATGACTCGTTTTGTGCGAAGGTCCACTCCGGTGCGCCGTTAATTAAGGCGTGCGGAAGAGACTCTTATATCCAGTGTGCCTTCGGTATCAAGATCGTTGCTTGCCTGACTGGCCAGCCACGTATCCCAGCCGACTGTCGGAGGCGTGCTTTGACACAGCTGGATCCGGCGCGGAATGTGCTGCCGTGCGACTCTCAATACATACTCTGTCTCCAGCTCGCTGCCGGAATAGAGTTTGACTACCTCATTCAGACGTCGCAAGGTCGTGGTGCCCGGCGCAAAGCGTTTAAATTGTTCAGCGTTTAGCGGGCCAATCAGTACGCGTATTTTGCCCTGAGCAAACCAGCCTTTGCCACCCAAAATCGCCGAGCGGCCGAGACAGGCATTTTGCCCCTTCGGGTTGCCAGGATAAGGCAGACGTGAACGAACATCGTCGATCAGTTCGTGCCATTCTCCGACAAACTCCTGGACTTCCACTGGCACATCAAAATAATACGCCAGCAATTGCCGCAGGCCATTTGCCGGTCGCGTTCGCTGGCTCAGTAAGCCGGCAAAATAAACCAGCGACTCGTGGTGAATGGTCAACTGATCAAGCAGGTGATCGGTACCCAGTCCCAATAACGATAGGATTGCGTGGGTGTGCGAATCGAGCCGCTCACGGCGCTGCTGAATCAGCTTTTGTCGCTCGTATGCCAACGGCAGACGATACTTAACTCCGGACTGAAAAAATAACGCAATAATTCGATGGTTAAACAAATCGAGAAAACTTTTTAGCGACTCGTCGCGCATCTTCAGTCGCTGGAAAAGAATCTCAGTGTAGTGAAAAGGTAATACGCCGGTAGAGCCTGTCAGGCCCATAAACCCAATGGTCATATGCCAGCGCGATGCCTGTCCGGCATTTTCTCTTTGTATACGAATAATTTCGCTACCGGGAAAACCGAGGGACAAGTGCGCAGAAAAGCGCAGAACTTCCGTATTCGGAGGTGTGAACCGCCCGACGCTACGTTCGTTCATCGGTGGGCCAGTGCGACTGCGATTATGGAATATCGCGCCGCGCTCCAACAGTCGCACCGCCTGGAAAAACGGTACCAGCTCAGGCGATTGCAGTAGCTGTTCGATTACAGCAGTATTTTTTCGCCGGATCTGGGTGGACATTTTTTCAGATATCCTTCTTTGCCTTTAATTCGCACTAGAGTGCGTGTGAATGAATTGATGGGGCAGTAAAGCGCGAAAAAGTGTTCAAGCACTGTGGCGAACAAATAGCTGCTACTGCCGGTAAGCAAATTTTCATCAAGTTCAATTTCGATTTCTATTCCCCGACAGATGGTCGCGTGGCCATCAATATTGAGCGGTGCACTGATCGGTTTCGCGCGCACCGATTGTACCGATTCAATCAGCCCTCTCGTAACGGAGGTTTCTTTAAAATCGTACAAGCGAAGGATTTCCTTGAACGCCTCAGTGGAGTTGCCCTGTCCGCTGATGGATAGCAGATTCAGATTCAAGTGAGAAATCAGCCTCCAGCGCGCGCGATTCTTCAGCGGCGGGCGAATGGTGTTGGAGGGCTGCGTGAGGCAGCGAATACGGCTGCAGGGCGGCGCACCATTGACGCACTGCAATCGAGGGTGATCCATGGTGAACGGCAGTTTTCCGGGGAGATCACGATTACTGCACGTGGTATTGATGACCAGAGTGCGGTCGAACGGCTGATTGGGATTAAAATTTAAATCCACCAGCGATAGGTACATATCCGTACCTTCATCCCGTTCGTAATAACCCATCTTTGCTGGTCGGCGCTGGCAGTACCAGTATGCACGGCGGTTATCATTTTGCTCCTTATGCGTCATGCCATAAAACGGCAAATATTCGCTGCTGTCACCGGAGGAGGTAGTGGCCGTAACTTTGTCTACAGAGTAAATCTCGTAACCGACCGGTCGCCTGGCGTCGGGCACGACCTGATATTCCATTTGAGTTTGATCAATCTTGACAGGATCGGCTTTGTGGCTAAACAGGTTGATCATCGGAGCACAGCCGAGAGCAAAAGAATCGGCCGTTACATTATGTTCCAGCTCAATATCTGCCGTGCTGAAATAAAAATAGAGATCAAGTCGGTTNNAAAACAAAAAATTCCGTCAATAAGCGGTAACCGATGGCGGAATTGGGTGGATATGGCAGAAGCCCCTCATCTGCTTTAAAGCCAACCGGTTTGATGACATGACTGCCAAGCCGAATTGGATTTACATCTCCTTCCGAGGTGGCCATGAACACATCAAGGCAACCATTCAACAAAAATTGGTAGAGCGGATAGGTATATAGCGGTTGCCCTTTAAGAAATAGCCGCAATTTTTGTGGCGAAACCTCCTGTAGAGAAATCGCATCATTGAATGTTTGCAGCGAAATTTTTAACACACTCGCGGCGCCGCGGACCTGGGATGTGCCTGGAGTTGCGAAAGGCCTGCCGATCAGCGCGGCGGTAGCAATTTTGATGGGCCAAAGCTCGACATCATAAATAGTTGCGAAGCGACAATTTTCTCCTTGGAACTGTTCGGTTTCCACCAGCGTGTCTTTAGCGATGTGGAAATTGCTGTCCAGCTGATCCTCATCAGGCAAAAATTGCACAACGGACATTGATGGAATGGGGCGCTGATAATGGGGAAACATCACGCCTAAAATTGCGTCACTCAACTCCGGAAAATCATCGTCCAATTTGTGTTGAATGCGCGCGTTGAGATAGGCAAAACTTTCGATCAGACGCGACGCATGGGGATCCTCGATGGTGTCGTTGTGGATTCCCAGTCGACCGGCGATTTTCGGATGTTCCTTGGCGAATTCCGCACCCATTTGCCGGATAAATGCCAGTTCTTTTTCGTAATAGGGGAGTAATTCATCAGCCATGTTTGGATTCTTCTACGGTAACGGCGCGCAATACGGGTTCCAGGACGGAATCGAACACCACAATTTCCGGAGCGGGATCTGCATACATAACGGCATCGATCCGGAAACGCAGCGTGCGATCTGATTTTTCGCTATTGTCAAGGTAGCGTACCGCCACACTTTTAAAGCGCGGTTCAAATGTGCGAATGATATTTTCGATATTGCGGGTGAATTCGCGTCGCTTTGCAACATCCAGCATATTTACCGTGGCCAAATCGGGTAAACCATAATTCAGCAAGCTGGTCTCCACGTGCTGAAGCTCCTCCGGCGGAGATACGATGCGATAGCGAGTATTAAGCAGATTTTCGAGGTCTCGGCGGACACTATTGCGCAGATCTTTCAATTTGCGTTGACGTGACTTTTCTGAATCCACGTTTACGCCCGGATCTTCATCAAACAGTCGGTCGAGGATGGACTCTCGCAGATTGCGATCTTTATCCACGGGTGCCATGTTAGTTATTACCTCCCGACTGAATCAGTTCGGTGACAAGTTCCAATTCCGACACCATTTGGTCGGCCTGATAATGGGGAACAAGATGAATCATGCAAGTGTAATAACCTGGCTTCGCGGGGTGTTCACTCACCTTTACCGCAGCTTCGCGCAGTGGGTAGCGGGCTTGGGTTTCCCAGTCGAGATCTTCACGGCCTGTGGTGTATTGAAATAACCAGTCGCGCAAAAAGTTCTCGCACTCCTGCGCGGTCGCAAATGAACCAATTTTGTCGCGGATCATGACCTTGATGTAGTGAGCTACCCGCGAACCGCACAGCACGTGTTGCAGCATGCCGGCGAGCCTTGCATTGACCTCCGCTTCCTTGCTGGTGCCTTTGCGAGTCATGTGAATAGAGGGATTGCTGTAGAACGCCACGTACGGCGTCGCATAACACTGGCAAAGTGGAATAAAACCCAGATTGCTGATATCGCGCTCGATAGAGTCCGTAATCACCACATCAGTCACTGGCTTCCAAGCGATATCGTTTGTGTCCGTNNGGAACCCCGCGAATATGGCCGAACCAACCGACACTGGCGAACTCGCGGATCAAAATGCCGGCGAAGGCGTAGCAAGCGTTGCCCCACAAATAATGCTGGTGGCCGGAATGGCCGAGTTTTTCGAAAAAAAATAAGCCTTTGTAGCTGCCGGGGCTGGTGCGGTAAGGGCGACGCATCAAGGTGCGCGGTAGCGTGAGGCCGACAAAGCGGGTGTCCGGTTTATTGCGCATACTGCGCCAGCGGACATATTCCGACTGCGCGAAGATTGCCTGAAGGTTCAGTGGTAAACGCAGATCAGCGAACTGGTCCAGGCCGAATAATTCGGGTGCGGCGCCGGCGATAAAGGGTGAAAAAGACGCTGCGGCGATTTCTGCCAATCCTTCCAGTGCGGTGATGTCGTCGTGGGGATGACTGTCTGAAGGTTTGTGATGGATCTCATAATCCCCCACCAGCACCCCATAAGGCTCACCGCCGGGTGTGCCGTATTCCTCGTTGTAGATTTTTTGAAACAACTGGCTTTGGTCGAATTCCATGGCCCGGCTGATATCGCGCACGATCTCCGCCCAGGTAATATCGAGGACCTTCAGCTTGGCATTCTTGACGCTCTCCATCTGCACGGCGAGATACCACAGGCCTCGCCAGCTGGCTTCGAGTTTTTGAAATTCGGGATGATGAATGATGACATTAAGCTGGTCGTTAATTTTGTGATCGAGCTCGCCAATCGCATATTCGAGTAGGTTAATTGCTTGTTGAGTGCCGGAAGGAAATTCGCCGGTGTGGCAATGAGTGAACCAAAATTCGAACGCCCGCCGTTTGTCGTTTTCAGCGATGAACTCGTCGAGGGTGGTGATATATGCCCGCTGCTGGAGAACATCATCCAGACGAATCTGTGGGGGTTGCCCACGAGCCATGCCACTTTGTTGTCCGGAGGGATCTGAGGGGGCAGGCACAGAGGAGTCCTTGTGAAACGGGCGGAGGGTCTACCCCCGCCCTGATTGTTAACCCGCTTTGGGGATATTGGCTACTAGACGTAAAGAAGCGGTCAGCTCCTCCATTTGCAGCCATGGACGCATCCAGGCTACCGCGCTGTAAACGCCTGGTTGACCCGGCACTTCCTTAACCTCAATTTTGGCTTCGGCAAGTGGGAAGCGCGCTTTCATTTCCGCGCTGGCACCGGGGCTGGAGTTCACATATTGGTTGATCCATTCATTTAACCAACGCTGCGCGTCTTCCGCCTCCATGAACGACCCGACTTTGTCGCGCGCCATAACTTTGAGGAAATGCGCAATGCGAGAAGTGGCCATGATATAAGGCAGGCGCGCAGAAATAGCGGCGTTCGCGGTTGCATCTGGATCGCCGTATTTTTTCGGACGCTGGGTAGTCTGAGCGCCAAAAAATACTGCGTAATCCGTGTTCTTGTAATGACACAAGGGCAAGAAACCCAGCTTGCTGAGTTCGGCTTCTCTACGATCGGTAATGCCGATTTCGGTGGGGCATTTCTGATCGGCGTCACCGTCGTCACTGATAAACGTGTGAGTCGGCAAACCTTCAACCTTGCCGCCGCCTTCAGCACCGCGAATAGTGGTACACCAGCCGTACTCGGCATACGCTCGGGTAATGGTCGTTCCCATGGCGTAGGCCGCATTCATCCAGCAGTAATCATCATGTTCTGCTGCCCGCGCACGCCCATCAGCAGTGGGCTCGATTTCTTCAAAGTTGAAGGCGTCGATAGGTTTGGTGTTTTTGCCGTAGGGAGAACGGGCCAGAACACGCGGCATGGTCAAGGTCACAAAACGCGAGTCCTCGGAATCGCGGAATGAGCGCCATTGGATGTATTCGGCAGAATCGAAAATCTTCTCAAGATCGCGAGGCTTGGAGAGTTCGGTGAAACTATCGAAGCCAAACATTCTGGGTGAAGCCGCCGAAATGAAAGGGCAAAAGCCAGCGGCGGCGACGTTCGACATTTTGCTCAGCAGAGAGATGTCATCGGGGTGCGAAGAAAACTCGAAGTCACCGATCAATGCAGCGTAGGGCTCGCCACCGGCGGTACCAAATTCGCTTTCATAGATTTTCTTGAAAATCTGGCTTTGGTCAAATTCGACTGCTTTTTCCAGATCTCGGGTCAGTTCTTTTTTGGAGATATTCATCACCCGAATTTTCAGGTCGCTACCGCATTCAGATTTGCTGACCAAATGATGGAGGCCGCGCCAGGAACCTTCGAGTTGCTTGAATTTATCTGTATGCAGAAGCGCTGAAAGCTGCCGTGACATGGCGTCATCAATTGCGGCGATTGCAGCATTAATGGTTACAGACAGGTTTTTATCCCACTTCACAGTGCCTTTCATGGCTTGCTCGGTGAGAGTTTTTAGCAGGTCTTGGGCCTCGTCACGCGCGGTTTGTTTGGTCGCGGCAATTGCCTGCTCGAGAAAACTGACTTCTCCAGCTTCTGCCGCGCTCTGACTGGCCAGTTCGGTTTCTTGATTTGCCATGTTACTTGTTCTCCTCGCTGGCGGAATCCACGCCTAATTCACTGGAAAGCGATTTCAGTGATTCGGTATTTTTCAAAACGTCTTCCAGAATTTTTTCCAGATCTTCAGAGCGATCAGCTTTTGTTAAAAGATCACGCAATTTATTGCGGGTTTCCAGAAGTTTGCGCAGAGGCTCGACCTGTTCAACCAGTCGATGGGGTTCAAAATCCTCCATGCTGTTGAACTGCAAATTGACCGCCATTTGAGAACCATCGTTCTCCAAGGTATTGTCAACTTTCAGATTGAGCTGTGGATTGATTTTGCTCATCAGGTCATTAAAGCTTTCGCTGTCGATCTGGGCAAATTTGCGGTCTTTGAGCGCCTTCTTACTTTCGGCATTGTCACCGGAGTAGTCGCCCATCACACCCATCACGAATGGAATTTCTTTCTTTTCCTGGGCGCCGTTGGCTTCCAAGTCATAAGTAATGTGAACGCGGGGTTTTCTCACTCGCTTCAGTTTGTCGTGGATACTTTCGGCCATTGTCCTAACCTCAAATTAAAGGTGAATTTATTCTTCCGTTTTTACTCCAGTGAGCTTGCCGTACTCCGCGAGCGATTTATCATCCGCTATTAATTCGCGCATTAGCTCGAAAAGTGGCATGTTGCCCCATTTTACCGCTTTCTCTAAAACATAGGAAATTGGCGAGTGAGGCTCCCTTTTCCGAAAAAATTCCGCGATTTCAAGCAATTGTTTAAAAGCTTGTTCGCGAGTTTCCGGAGGGCCGGCAGTCCGTGTGGATGCTGACGGTGCGGTGGATGTTGCTCCTTCATCCGTGGCATTGGTGTCGCCAGTTACGATTGCTTCCGCAACTGGGAATTTGTGCTGGCCTAGGTGTTTGACAACGCTCAAACACTCTTCCAAAAGTGAGATGGCCATGCTGGTCGGCGGCGCATCATAGGTGCCGCAATATTCATCCAATCTGCCGCTCAACTGGCGGTATAGCGCGATACATTCAGCCAGGTCATCGCGCAGATCGGTCATAAATTCAGAAGAGGATTCGTTGACTGCTTTTTCTATGTCCTCGAATTCAAATCCGAGCTTTTTAAATTCTTTTTCGCGGTTATCCGAATCCTGTATGCGCTGGCTCGCGAGCGCTTTTTGGCATTCCCAAAAAGCAAAAGGGCCTTTGGAGTTACCTTGGGTAATTAGGCTTGTGCGGATGGCGGATATCAGTACGCCTTCCTGGCCGGTGCCGTTGAGACCGGTAATCGGTGCAACTTTCGTTTCCAGTCCATCTTCATCAGGAGTGGGATAAAGGTCGTTCCAAAAGTGGTCGATAAGGCCGTTTAGTAGTTTTAAGCCATCGCGCAATCCGCGGAAACCGAGACGTCTTAGTAACGCCTCAAGATACCAACATGCGACTTCGAGGTCTTTGCTTTCCCGCACGAGTATTTTGGGGGCGAGATCATAAACTTTCCGCCAGTCATCATCCGGACTGCCCAGGTCAGCACCGGATGCATTTTTACGTTCAATTTCGCGGGCTGAATTACGAGCAATCTTTACTTGTTGATAAAGGGAGGTAGGCGAGGCGTTATGACGGCAGTCCTTGCCTGTCGGCATATCATCCGATATTGGCGCAAGCAAGGCATCCAAATCGATTGATGTTTGCGATGCCATATAAGTTTTCCTTCTATATATAAGCTTTTGTCGCGGTGTGAACGGCGAGCTGCGAATCGCCTGTCGCAGGAGGAGTTCAAGCGACTCGCCAGTTGATCAATGGGCAAGTCTAGAGCACATCCGTCTGCATGAAAAGTGCTCAGCGGCTAAAACTGGTGCAGCGGGTCAACGATCCGTCCTGATGCCGAAGCTTTCATCCAGCAGGCGTTGGATAATATACTACCCAGCTTATTTAAGGTACTCATGCCAGATATCGGTCTGTCCAATGATTTTCGTCGGAACAGCCCGGCCAACTGACAAAATAATCAACCGTCGAGCGTTCGGTTCAGGAAGAAGTTCGAATGGCGTTGCAGCTTACCATCATAAAATTTCCCCCAGGTATTGCGCTGGCGGAAGATCGCAAGACATTCGGTCCCCAGGGTGGGCTGATTGGGAGAGGTGTGGACAACGACTGGGTTTTGTCCGATCCCGAGCGCTTCCTTTCGTCCAAGCACTGTCAGATCAGTGGTGAGGGTAGCCGGTACTTTTTAACGGATCTCAGTACAAATGGCACCTTCGTCAATGGCTCTCCCGAACCCGTTGGGCGTGGTTCGCGGATTGCACTTGAAGACGGCGACTGTTTTGACGTTGGTGAATACCGATTTAAAGTCACTTTTGAGCAGCAGGCAGATCCTTTTGCCGTCTCGCCCTTCACCGCTTCAGCGGCATTTTCAGATAAAGATCCTTTTGGTGCGAACGACTTTGCTTTCGGTAAAGGCGAGGTACATTCACCCGAATCCATGTTCATGAGTGGCGATTATCAGGGAGCGATTCAGGATATTGCCCCCGACTCCATGAAAATCACTGATCCGTTGGTAGCACTCGACAATGCAAATAAATCTGGTGCAGCGGGCTCTTTCAATGACAGTGAGCCGTTTGCTGATGCCTTTATCAGCGTCGGCAGTCAGCCAGACGCTATCGATCCGCTGAACGAGTCCATCGCCTGGCCGGAGTCCAAGCAAGGCGGATCCATGCTGCCAGAAGATTGGGCGGACGACATCAGTCTGATTGGCGGACGTAAAAACAAAGCAGCGCCCTATAGCCTTCCCGACGACGATTCGTTGATCAAAAGCGCCCAGCAGCCCAAAGTAGAAGCGGCGCCTCCAAAAGAGAAGGCTATCGCCAAAAATCTTCCTGAACCTGTTCC
>DJFQ01000107.1:18829-36366 GCA_002432095.1 Marinagarivorans sp. UBA5868
TGCCTCGTGATATACCAGCGCAAGGTAAGCGCGAACCTGTCAAAACGGCACCGGCCGGTGCTATGGATCGCACATTGTTAGACGCCCTTGGATTGGGGGAGGCGAACCTCACGGAAGATCAAATACGGGAAATACACCATACTGTCGGCTTGATGATGCGTGAGACGATTGATGGATTGATGCAGGTATTGCGCTCACGCACCAGTATTAAGAATGAATTTCGCATCAATATCACCACCATACAACCAGTTGAGAACAATCCACTTAAGTTCTCTGTCAGTGTCGACGAAGTCCTGGATATCATGTTTTTGCGCAAAACCCGCGCTTATAAGGCGCCTCTGGATGCAGTGCAGGAAAGTTTTTTTTCGATTGCCGATCACCAATTGGCGGTTATCGCGGGCATTCGTTCCGCGTTTCGGTCGGCGATGAGCAAATTTGATCCAGAACGTCTGGAGGAGGAATTCAAGCAATCGGGTAAAGGAGGTATTTTTCCCGGCGTAATCAAGGGTCGCCTATGGAATGCCTATCAAGACCATTATCAGAAAATGGTAAACGATATGGAGCGATCCTTTCAGGAGCTGTTTGGCGACGAATTTGTGCAGGCGTACGAAGATCAGATGCGCAAGTTGGCCAGTGCTCGTAAGCGAGACCTTTAATTTATAGGAGGACACCGGGTGTCACGATTGATTTGTCGATTTTTTGCAATTTTTTTTCTGGTCGCGCCCTTGTGGAGCTGCACCAAGGTTAACAGCGGTGTGGTCGGTATGTTTGAGCTGGACACCGATCTGAAGCTTGTACTCATGGCGGGCAAAGATATTAATCCCGATGAGAAACATTCACCCTCCCCGCTGTTTATTCGCCTTTATGAATTGTCGTCAGATCAAGCGTTTAATAAAGCGGATTTTCTTGAACTTTATGAAAAAGATGACGCTTTGCTAGGTAAAGACCTGATTGCCAAGCGCGAGCTGAATCGTTTGATTCCTGGCGAAGTCCAGGAAGAAAAATTTGTGTTGGATCCAAAAACCCGTTATGTCGGTTTATTCGCCGAATTTTTCGAATACAAGAATTCAAAATTCAAATTGGTTTTTCCTGTTACATCAAAAAATGTTGTTAAAAATACGGTTCATATCGACCTGACCGGCAATCAAATGCTCTTACAGCGAGCTCGATAAGCCCTCGGTCATGGATGTCCCAACCATAAGAACGGAAAACGTATGTCGTTAGAATCCAAAGTCGTCTGGTCCGAGGGAATGTTTCTCAACCCTCAACATTTTCAGCAGCTGGACCGCTATTTCGAATATTACGTAAATGGTCGCTGTAACGCTTTGGCTCCCTACGCATGGGGATTCAAAGAGTTTGAGTTGGATCAGCAGCTGCTCAACCTGGGCAAAATTTCGGTGCAGCGGGCAAGCGGTATTTTTCCCGACGGCACACCGTTCAATTTCCCCGATCATGATGATCCACCTCCTGTTATCGAAATTCCAGAAAGTGTCAAAAATACCGTAGTTTATTTGGCCGTGCCTGTGCGACGACCGGGTGCGGTGGATATCCTGCCGCAGGACAGTAAACAGGGTTTGGCCCGTTATTACGCGCAAGAACAAACTGTTCGCGATGTTACCGTTGAAGGCGGCGATAGCCAGAAATTGCAAATCGGCAAATTGCGTTTGCGCTTGTTATTGCAAACCAATGACTTGAGCGGTTTCGCTTATATTCCGCTCACACGGATCAATGAAGTGCGACAGGAGAAAGATATCGCGCTGGATGAGCGATGTATTCCTTCAGTGCTGGACTGCAAAGCAACATTAAACCTCTCCACCTTTATGGCAGAGCTGCACGGCCTGTTGCGCCACAGGGCCGAAGCCATCGCCGGTCGCTTGGCTGATTCACGGCGTGGTGGTACCGCGGAAATTGCCGATTATTTGTTGCTTCAGGTGATCAACCGCGTCGAGCCAATGGTGGTCCACATGAGTCGCGTCGATGGTCTTCACCCGCTGCAGTTATTTGATTATTTAGTGCAGATGACTGGCGAACTGGCCACTTTTGTCGCAACTAATCGCCGCCCACCGGAGATGCCGGTTTATCTGCACGCTGACCTGGAGCAAACGTTCGCGCCGCTGATGCAAACCCTGCGCAAATATCTGTCCATGGTGTACGAGCAGACTGCTATCGCGATGAATCTGGCGGAGAAAAAATATGGCGTGCGGGTGGCGGAAATCACGGATCGCTCCTTGCTTACCACAGCGTCTTTCGTGCTCGCTGTGCGCGCCGATGTCAACGATGAGATGATCCGCTCGCGCTTTCCCGCACAAATCAAGATTGGACCAGTGGAGCGTATCCGCCAGTTGGTGAATGCGGCATTGCCGGGCATCGAGCTCAAACCTCTACCAGTTGCGCCACGGCAAATTCCCTTCCGCGCCGGTTATACCTATTTCGAACTTGATCAACACAGCCAATTCTGGAAAGAAATGAGCAGTTCCGGTGGATTTGCCATGCATGTCGGTGGTGACTTCCCTGGTTTGGAAATGGAATTCTGGGCAATACGCCGCTGACCTGAGGTAAATGTTATGACGGATGATAACGATCGTACGGTATTCAAACCCACCCCCGGAGGGGATCGCAGTTCCATGCGCCCTACCCCTGGGCGACGATCTGGCGCGACGGAGATCGGACGCACCCGTCCGGCAGCGCCCGCGGGTTCTCCTGCTGCGGATTCACCAGCGGCAACCGCACCACCGGTGCATGGTGGGCGCGCGGGATATGAACAAGTTAAATTCAATACTGCGCTGGGCTTAAATCCGCTTGTCAACGCAGCCTCGACTCTGATCGCAGTGTTCGAAAAAACGCGTCACACCACGCGTCACCCAGACGTTGGTGGATTGCACAAACGGCTAGTCAATGAAATGCGGAGCTTTGAGCAGAAAGCAAAAGATTTCGGCATCAAACCGGAGATTGTTTTAGCTGCCCGCTATCTGCTCTGTTCAGCGCTTGATGAGGCGGTTCTGCACACTCCATGGGGCGACGAAAGCGCCTGGGGCCAACACACACTGTTGAGCATCTATCACGGCGAGACCTTTGGTGGCGAAAAATGCTTCGTCATTCTGGATCGAATGCTGCAATCGCCAGCGGAAAATCTCGCCATGCTGGAGCTCTTTTATATCTGCCTAAGCCTGGGGTTTGAGGGCAAATACCGGTTGATGAACCGTGGCCGCGACCAGTTGGACATGCTGCGCGACAACCTCTATCGCACTATCCGCAATCAGCGCGGTGATTTTGAGCGGGAGCTCGCCACCCATTGGCACGGGCTCGGACGAGTGCGCAAAACCCTCTACCATTATGTCCCCGTCTGGGTGGCTGCCAGTGTCTTTGCGGTACTGGTGGTGGTTGGCTACGCCGGGTTTACCTATTGGATGCGCGCGGCGTCGGACCCAGTGGTGAACAAACTCGACACCATCATCTCCTCACCCGCCCAGCGTGAGTGAACGACTGTGTTTGCGCATTTTGCGCAAGCGATTACACAAGCAATGATTGACGCGGCGAGCCCGGATGGCCCGCGCACAGGATGGATAAACAGCGGTCATGCAGAAACTCAAAAACTTCCTTACCCACCCCGTCACCATATCGCTGATCGGCTTGATCGCCATCTCTTTATTGATATGGTTTGTCGGCCCTCAAATCAAATTTGGCGAAAACAACAGCGCGCCCTTGGCGAGTGTGACGGTTCGGCTTATCTGCATCATGGTCGCGCTCGTACTCTGGGGGCTCAATAACCTGTGGATACAGGCGCGCAGCAAAAAGACCAATAACGAACTCCTCGCTGGCCTGCAGGAGAGCAAAGAAAGTTTGCAGCAGAGCGGTGGAGGCCATTCCGAGCAAACCGCAGAGGAAATGTTTCAGATCAATGAGCGCTTCAACCAGGCTCTCGATACGCTGCGTCGTTATAAATTCAAAGGTGCGCGGGGCACCCGGGCGCTCTACGAGCTGCCGTGGTACATCATCGTCGGCCCACCGGGATCTGGTAAAACCACCGCCCTGGTTAATTCTGGTTTGGAATTCCCCCTGGCGGAGACGTTCGGTCGCGGCTCTCTTCAAGGTGTTGGCGGTACGCGCAATTGCGATTGGTGGTTCACCAATGAAGCGGTGTTGATCGATACTGCAGGCCGTTATACCACTCAGGACAGCCATAAGGCGGTGGACGCCAGTGCCTGGGAAGGATTCCTTGAACTGCTGCGTCGCAATCGTCGCCGACGTCCCATCAATGGCGCAGTAGTGGCCATCAGTCTGCAGGATCTGCTGATGCAGACGGAAGACGAACGAGCGATGCAGGCCAAGACCATTCGCGCGCGTCTGGATGAGCTGATGGACAAGCTGCAGATTCGTTTCCCTGTCTATCTAATGTTTACCAAAGCCGACTTGGTCAGCGGTTTTAGTGAATTTTTCGAAGATTTCAGCCGTGAAGAGCGCGAGCAGGTGTGGGGTATTTCCCTGCCCGACGCACCTCAAGCGGACAGTGTCCCCGATTTCGACTTTCTTCGTAATGAACTCACCAGCCTCACGCGCAACCTTTATGCAAGAGTCTTGTGGCGCATGCATCAGGAACGCGACAGCAAGCGGCGCGCCGCCATTCAGGGATTCCCTCAGCAGTTTGAAAACCTGCGCGGAATTGCCGAACAATTCGTGCGCCAGACCTTCGCGTTCAATCGTTTTAAGTTCCAACCCTATTTGCGCGGCGTTTATTTCACCTCAGGGACACAGGACGGCACGCCGATCGATCGTTTGATGGCCTCCGTTGCAGCCAATTTCGGCTTCGCCCGCGATGTGGCGCAGTTGCCGCATCAGCAAGGCAAAAGCTTTTTCCTGGGCCGCTTGTTTCGCGAGGTCATTTTTCCTGAGGGCGAGTTGGTTGGTTCCAATGTCTCCTATGAGCGCACCATCCGCTGGCTGCAGCGCGGCGCCTACGCGTTGATGTTACTGGCACTGGTGGGCTTGACCATGGTGTGGTCTGGCAGTGTGATGCGACATCGCGGGTTTATGAAGGAAGTGAACGCTCACGTCGAGCAGTATGAGCTGGCGGAGGATAAGGTGGCGGTACAAAATCGCGACGTGCGCCAAGTGCTCCCTCCCCTGGCTGCGCTGGAGGAAGCATCGCTGGTCTATGACCAACAGGATCATCCATGGTTGACCAGTCTTGGCCTGTACGACGTGCGAGTCGATGCCAAAGCGGATGAGGCCTATCGCCATGAACTGGAGACTGAACTGCTTCCCCGTCTGCTCTACACCATGGAAACAGAACTGACGAAGGGATACGAGGGACGCGATCTTTATGACACCTTCCGCATATACATGATGTTTCAGAAAACCGACCGCATGGAAATCGAGCGGGTGCGTGAGTGGTTTGTGAACCATTGGGATACGGCGTTGCGGGGTGAAGGCACCAAACGCAAAGAGTTAGAAGCACATCTGGACAATTTGCTCGCCACGGTACCACCGCCAAGCACATTGAACGCCCGTTTGGTGAAAGACACCCGCGAGTTGATTTTGCGGGAGCCGGTGGCGCAGCGTGTTTATTCACGGGTGCGCAGCAACCCGCTCTATAACCGCAAGGTGGATCTGCTTGCGGCCTTTGGCGCACCGGTGCGGACTTCATACAAGATCGACAGTGATGTACAACGCGCGCTGTTTATTCCGGTGATGTTTACCAAAGACGGTTACGACAGTATTGATCTATCGCCGGATTCGCCCCTTGTGGCGGATATCGTGAATGAACGTTGGGTACTCACCGATGATGAAAATGCCAAGATCGACTTCATCCAGGAAGATCTAGACGACGTCAGCCGCCAGGTTGAGGACCTCTACCTGAGCGAATACATCCAGGTATGGGATGAGGTGTACAAACAATTGGTGGTGGCGGAATTCCGCAATCTGCGGCACGCAGAGGAGGTGTTGGCCAATTTGGTTGATCCGGTGTATTCGCCGCTGGCGTCGATTCTTCAGGTGGGGCAGCGCAATACGCAACTGCGCCCCCCGAAAGACGACATTGAGGATCTCGCAGCAAAAAACCCTAAAAAAGGCGGCCGAGTGGCGCGATTGGCAACCGCGGCGCTGGTGGACCAATACGAAGGCACGCGGGTCGACAAGCACTTCCGCGATCTCAATGCTCTGGTGGCGGAGGGCCGCGGTGACGTGGCACCAGTGGCAACCATCATGGATAAATTGCAGGGACTGAAGGACTTCATGACAGATGTCGCGATCAGTCCGGAGCCGGGACAGCAGGCTTTTAACCACACCCGTGCGCGATTCGACACCAGTGCCGGCAATGCCATCACCGATGTGCGCGCCTATTCGCAATCGCTGCCAGAACCCGTTCGTGAGTGGTTGATCACTTTGTCCGACCAGAGCTGGAAGGTGTTACTCGATTCGGCTCGCGGTTATGTGGATAACGAATGGCGGGCTCTGGTACACCGGCCTTACAGCCAGACACTGCAAGGTCGCTATCCGCTGAACCGCTCTTCCTCGGACGAGATGGCACTTTATGATTTCTCCGAGTTTTTCAAGCCAGGCGGCACCATGGATACCTTCTTTAATGAATACATGGCGCCTTTTGTCTCCAGTCGCGGGGGGATGCGCAATCGGGTGGTGGACAACTACACCCTCGGTTTTTCCGAAGAGGTACTGCGCCAAGTCAACAATGCGCGGGCGATCAAAGACATCTTTTACCGCGAAAGCCCCGACAGTATCGCCGTGACAATGGAACTGCGGCCGCGGGCTATGGAAGAGCGCGATGCGCGATTCACCCTGGACGTGGGGGAAGAGCGGCTGACTTACAATCACGGCCCAAAATTTTGGAAGACGGTACGCTGGCAGGCCAATCAAGACAACATGCGGGTGCGCATGGTGTTCGAAGATCTCCAGGGCAGCCAGTACGAGCGCACCTTTCAGGGAGGCTGGGCCTGGTTCCGTCTGCTGGATTCGTCCTATGTGGAGAAAACCAGTCAATCCAATATTTACCTCGTGACGTTCTCAGCGGGTGATGAGCGCGCTGGCGGGCAGCGCGACGCGCACAAGATTACCTACGAAGTTAAAACCAAAAGTGCGGACAGTCCGCTGCGGCGCGAAGTCCTCAGTGCGTTCCGGGCACCGGAGTCCATCGTTCCATGAGATCAGTCGCATGAATGGCCACAACATCAATAATGGCGCTCCCGCCACCGGGCTCTTTGGCAAGCTGCCGGCGCATGGTGATTTTATCCACCGCAATCTGCCAACCAAACTGATCAACGAATGGGACAGCTGGCTGCAGACGTTCATTGGCAGTACTCAGGAGCGTCTGGGAAACGCATGGTTGGAGATCTATCTCACCAGTCCCATATGGCGGTTTTGTCTTTCCGCTGGA
This sequence comes from Marinagarivorans sp. UBA5868, assembly GCA_002432095.1. Classification (GTDB taxonomy): domain Bacteria; phylum Pseudomonadota; class Gammaproteobacteria; order Pseudomonadales; family Cellvibrionaceae; genus UBA5868. The sequence continues at coordinate 26,217 of DJFQ01000107.1, forward strand.
ACCTTGGATGGCAACGCCTGGGCGGGTATTTGGTTGCCAAGCGTTGATCGTGTAGGACGCTATTTCCCCTTCTCGATCCTGCGCCGTTTGCCAGAACGAATATCGCTTTCGGCATTTATCACGCAGCAGAGCGAATGGTTCGATAACGTTGAAACGCTGGCGTTAAGAGCTCTCGACGGTCAGCTGCCGGTAGACCGGCTGCTCGACGAACTCGGCCAGCTGAAGTTAGCTGCGGGAGACGGTTATCGCCACCAAGGGCCCTCTCGCCCGGACGCTGGTGTAGTGGTGGATCTTGATTTTGATGACCCGGCGGTGGCGCCAGCTCTGCCCCATTTGTTGGATGCTTTTGTTGCCAGCGCTTTTAATAGCTATAGCCTATGGAGCACCAACGGTTCTGAACGGGTTGAGCCATGCGTTTTTGTGACGCCCGCGATGCCGCCGGTGGCCGGCGGCGCTGCCATGCTAGATGGCTTGTGGGAAGACTGGGAGTGGTCTGTACCTGTGCGCCCATTGCGTGCCGATGTCTGAGCGGGAATCCTGTTTGAGTAATGCTATGAGCGACCGAACCTTTCGCCGTCCTATCGACTGGCGCTGTGGCGCCCGCACCGATGTGGGTGTGGTACGTGAAATCAACGAAGACGCTCTGGTAACCAGGCCGGAAATTGGCCTATGGGCGGTCGCCGATGGGATGGGTGGCCACGAAGTTGGCGATGTAGCCAGCCGGATGATTGTTGACTCCCTGGCACGGGTTGAAGATGCCGGACGCCTCAGCGATTTTGTTGAGGTGGTGGAACAGGCTCTGAGGGACGTGAACAACGGCATTCTCGACTATGCCGATGTGATGTTTGATAACGCCACCATGGGCAGTACTCTCGTGGCACTGGTGATTCGCGGTCGAGTAGGTGTTTGCTTATGGGCAGGGGATTCCCGGCTCTATCGTTTGCGCAATCACCAACTCACCCAGCTCTCCCGCGATCACAGTCATGTGCAGGAGCTTATCGAAATGGGCGCGTTAGAGCCGGAAGAGGCCGCGCGACATCCCAATGCGAACATCATTACCCGCGCCGTGGGTGTCGAGGAAGATGGATTTATCGACATCAATGTATTCAACACCCAGATTGGCGATACCTTTCTTCTGTGCAGCGATGGCTTGCACAACACCGTTGATGAACAGGACATTGTGCGTATCCTGGGCGGCAGAGATACCCAGCAAATGGCCGAGGAGTTGGTTCAGGCCTCGCTGGCCAATGGCGCACCAGACAATGTGTCTGTAGTGGTGGTCCGGGGCGAACCAGGTAAATTTGGCTGACGATACCGGCGATGACCGACTCCAACGACAACGACAAAACCCGCATACAGTCACCGCGGCAGCCTCGCCCAGCGGCTCGTCCGGGGCAAGCGCAACCGGCTCCGCCAGTGAAGGACGGTGGGTCGACGGTGGTGTCTGGCAAAGCGCGCGCTTCTGCCCCTATGGAACGGACGACAGAAAATGACATAACCGTCTCTCTACCTCCGGGGACCTCCGCCCCTGCCGTCAGTTCTAAGGTAGTGCAGTCCCACGAGGTGTTGAAAAATCGTTTTATTCTTGAGCGCGTTCTGGGCGCCGGCGGTATGGGAGTGGTTTACCGGGCGAAGGATCTGCTCAAGGTGGAGGCCAAAGACAGGGATCCCTACGTGGCGATCAAGGTTCTTGGCGAAGAGTTCAAATCCCACCCGGAGGCGTTTATCGCCTTGCAGAGGGAGTCGCGAAAGACCCAGCGGATCGCCCATCCCAATATCGTCAATGTTTACGACTTCGATAAAGACGGCGACACGGTTTTTATGACAATGGAGTACCTGGAAGGTACGCCGTTGGACAAACTCATCAAAAAATACCGCAGTACCGGCTTGCCGGTGGCGGACACCATGCAAATTCTTGAAGGTATTTGCGCGGCATTGGCTTATGCCCATGGCCAGAACATCATTCATTCCGATCTCAAGCCCGGCAATATTTTTGTCACCAATCAAAACCTCGCCAAAGTGTTTGATTTCGGTATCGCCCGCGCTGTTGCCAAAGCGGAACAGGATGTAGGTGATACCGAAGATAAAACCGTATTCGACGCGGGAAATTTCGGCGCTCTCACCCCGGCCTATGCCAGCCTTGAAATGCTCGAGGGCGAGCCGCCTGACGTGCGCGATGATATTTATGCGCTGGGGTGTATCGCCTACGAACTGCTTACCGGCGTGCATCCGTTTGAACGTAAAAACGCGAAAGAAGCTCGGCGTCGTGGCATAAAGCCGGATCGCATTTCCCACATCAGCAAGCAGCAATGGCGAGTCATTGAACGTGCGCTCGCGTTCGAACGCGAAAATCGTGTGGCGACCGTTAGCGAATTCTGGCTTGAACTCAATAAAAAAGTCGTTAATCCCATTGCGATCTGGAGCAGTGTTTTAGTGGTGCTGCTCGCGCTTGGCGGAGGCAGCTATGTGTACATCAACCGAGAAACAGTGCCTGTTCCAGCACCGCTAACGGCCGATGATTTTCGCAGTGAAATCGAAGGTCAGATCCGCCTGGAACTCTTGCAAAAAAATATCGGAGAAATTCTCCAGTTCAAAACCTTCGATGAACGATGGGAAGCATTGTTGTGGGAGGAAATGCAGAATCTGGAGCAATTGGTGGGGCTGGCCCACCCTACTTTTGTCGATTTTCGCAATCGCGCCTATGCGCTTTATTTGGATCGCATTCAGGAACTGACACAGCAGCAGTTGTATGAGGATGCTCTGGCGATGATTGATCGCGCCAAACGTTACACGTCCGATGTTGAGCGCCTCGCAACGCTTACCAGCAGCATTCAAGCGACGCTTGCGGAGATTCAGCAACGCCGGGAGGAGCGCTCGACACAGGAACAGCTGGCGCTCCAGTTGCAGCAGCAGGAACAGCAGCAACGAGCAGAAGCTCAGCAACAACGCCAAGAGGAAGAGCGTCGACGAGAGGAATATGCAGTTGCTCTAGCCACGGTCACGGGGCAGCTGCGCTGTACCCAGGCTATCGATATGGGCGATTTTACGGTGGCGATTAAAAAGCTCCGATCTTTGGATCCCGCCCAATATCAGAAGGCGGAAGGGAAAATTGTTGGAGACCTCGCGGCGTGTCTGGAGAAGGTCGGCCGCAAATTCCCAGATCGGGCACTGGTCGCGCGCACCGCCGCGCTGGAGCTGTTTCCTGGCAATGCAACACTGCGGGCGCTGCGTTTGGAGCAGCGCGACAGTTGCAACGAATCGCTGGCCGGTTTCGGCGCCCGTGGCCGCCGCAGTATTTGCCAGGATGCGCTGACTGGCGGTGTGAAAAGCCCCGAGACGGTGGTAGTTCCGGCAAAAGAGAGTCTGCCGGCGTTCGCCATTGGCCGCTATGAAGTCACTATTGCTGAATTCAATGATTTTTGTCGCATCAACAAAAAATGCAAACCTTTAACTACAGCCAACACCTCTCTCCCCGTCACCGGAATTGCGGTGCAAAATGTGCAGGAATACTTGGCTTGGCTAAGCAGCGAATCGGGTAAAACCTATCGGCTGCCGACACTCGCGGAATGGCGCATCGCAGCGCAGGCAGTCGGACGCGGCCTGGATGCCAACCGCAATTGCAAGCTCAATGCCCGCGGTATTCAAAAAGGCGGTGCGCTATTAAATGCCGACATCGGCCAGCAGAACAGCTGGGGCCTGGTGAATTATGTGGGCAATGCTCAGGAATGGGTTCAGGGGCCGGGCCGTCAGTTGTTGGCGGTTGGCGGCTCTTACGCGACCGAGATGGAAGAGTGCACCCTAACGACCCAGTATGCGAGCAATGGCGCCCCCGATCCGGAAACCGGTTTTCGGGTATTGCGCGAACTGGCGCGGCGTTAAGTTATCGGACCATGGCGTCCGTGGAGAAAATCAAATCCCTATGTCAGAAATTAATTATTCCAATCTTTTACGGCAGATCGTCACGGACTATTTGGAACACCGGATGAGCCGTGTAGAATACGTCGCGCAACGTCGCGGCCTGCTCGATCAAATCGACCGCGAATTTAATGGAGAAGATCATTCCAGTGGATGGCCCACATCCGACACTGTCGATCAGCCTGCCGATGGCGATCCTTCTCCTGATATCACTTTAGTTCCGAAATAAGTTGAAGAAATAAAGCTGCAATATTGCCGAAGCTCGGGCTTCGGGCGCGGCCTGATCAATCCAATTAAGTATTGAATCAAGGGTAGAGTTATGGATTTAGTAGAGTTTTTCCAGTCCGGCGGAGCATTTATGTACGTCATCCTGGCAGTATTCGTACTTGGTCTGGCGATTGCCGTGGAACGACTGCTGGTGATTGGCGCTACGCAAAGTAAAACCAATCGCGTGTGGAAGCAATTGACGCCGATGCTGAAGGCCAACGACCTTGTCCGCGCAGAAAATGTTCTGCAAAACCATTCCACTCCATTGGCTAGAGTCCTTCAGTACGGACTGGCGAAGCTGCGTATCAATGCCAGCCGCGATGCGGTGGAAGCTGCAATGGAAGAAGGCATTATGGAAGTAATGCCGGAATTAGAACAGCGCACGCACTACCTGGCCACCCTTGCCAATATCGCCACATTACTCGGCCTACTGGGTACGATTATTGGTCTGATCCAGGCATTTACCGCAGTGGCTTCGGCTGATCCTGCGGAAAAGGCCGACCTGCTTTCCGCCAGTATCTCCGTTGCGATGAATACCACAGCCTTTGGTTTGACCGCTGCAATTCCTCTGATTCTGATTCACTCTTTTCTCGCTACCAAAACTACACGTCTGGTCGACAATATTGAAATGGCGACCGTGAAGTGCTTGAACCTAATTGTTAAAGACTGATTTTTGCGATGAAACTGCGGCGTAGCAAAGCCCTGGAAGAAACGGTGGAATTGAATATCACCGCATTCTTGAACCTCATGGTGATTTTGGTTCCGTTCCTGCTAATTACAGCGGTGTTTTCGCGTATGACCGTTTTGGAACTTAATCTCCCCGCGTTAAATGCGGCGAGCGAAGCGGAAGAAAAAGTGAATCTGGAACTGCAAATATTAATTTATCCGGATTCGCTGGAAATCCGCGACGCTAATTTAGGACGCATCCGTCAGTTTGAAATTGTCGACAACGTAATTAAATGGGCGGACGTGCGCGATGTGTTGGTGGAAGTTAAAAGGCGTTTTCCCGAGGAAACGAACGTATCGCTGCTGCTGGATGCTCGCGTGCCCTATAAACGACTAATAGAAGTTATGGATCAAGTTCGCAGCGCGGAGATCGTGAATGTCGGCACGTTGGAAGAGGTCGAATTATTCCCATCTGTAGCGATTGGTGAAGCACCGCCGCAGGGTGGGCTCCAGGAAGCAGACGTAGCGGTGGATGCCCTACCGCAGACCGAAGGCGGACAACCATGAAACAGGTTTCTCGCCGTGTGCGACGGATGGAGCGCCATCACCGAATGGGAAAAGGTTCACCGCTGAATCTTGTTTCTTTGATGGATATTTTCACCATTCTGGTTTTTTTTCTGCTGGTAAATTCCTCCAGTACGCCGCAGCTGCCAAGCCAAAAAGACTTGGCGCTACCGAAATCCACCGCACAAAAAGTGCCGGAGGATACGCTTGTTCTTGCCATTACTCCGCAGAGTATTTTGCTGCAGGGCCGCGAAGTGGCGAACGTGCAGGAGCTGATGGCGACGAAGGATGACATAATTCCACCGCTGAAACAGGCGCTGGAAAATCAGCGCGACAACCGCCAGTTGCGCCGCGCTGAAACCGACACTGAAGAAGCCATCACAATTTTGGGTGACGAAAATATTTCCTACGCGCTGCTACACAAAATTCTGGCCACTTGTCAGCAGGCGAATTACACCAAGATCGCATTTGCGGCACATCAGATGGCCAAACCCAAAAATTGAATTGCGGATGTTTAGTAACAGGATTTGAGAGGAATCAGTCATAACCATGGCATTGGCGAATTACAAACAGTTGGCCCTCAGTTGGCAGCCAAGCCAGAAGGAAGATCGCCTGTTTGCGATTTTTGCGGTGGTGGCAGTGGTAGTCGCCATGCTGGTCGGTGGACTGATTTCTTCCATTGAAGTGCCGGAAAAATCACGCAGCGAGCGCGCGGCAGTGCCTGAGCGCGTAGCGAAATTTATTAATCTCAAAGAAAAGCCTAAACCGCCCCCTCCCCCGTCGCCAAAGGTCAAACCACCGGAGCCACCCAAGCCCGTTGAACCAAAACCCGAACAGCCGAAGCCGGAAACGACCCAGCCTCGTATCGAACGGGAACGGCCCAAGCCCCGGGAGCCGCTGACGACTGAACAGCAGCAAGCCAGAGAAAAAGCGTCTCAAAGCGGACTCTTAGCGCACATGAATGAACTTAATGACCTGATGGATACGCCGGAGGTTGCTGCGCAGGTGAATACCGATATTCGCCAGCAGGCGGGTGACGGCACCCAGGCGACGGGTCCAGATACATCAGTCCTTACTGCCAACGCCAGCCGTGGTAGTGGGGGTGTGGATGCCAGCCGATACGCCGCCCGTGCGGGAAACTCACAGTTAAGTGCTGCGGAAGTGGCGGCAGCCCGAGAAGCGTTGGCCGCCAGCGAAACGGTTTTTGCAAAAGAACAAGCGGCGGAAGCCAAATCCGGTGGTGTGCGAACGCGGTCAGAAGAAGAAGTGACTTTGGTATTTGATCGCCATAAGAGTCAGCTGCAAAGCCTATACAACCGAGCTCGCCGTAACAATTCGGCGCTTAAGGGCAAGCTCGTGCTGGCCGTCACTATTCGCCCGGACGGCTCGGTGAGCGGCGTTAAGGTCATCAGCAGCGAATTGCAGGACTCTGCCCTCCTTGACAGTCTTATGGCGCGAATCCGTAATTTTCAGTTTGGTGCGCGCGACGTAGAAACCGTGACGGTCAACTACCCTATCGAATTTCTACCTTATTAAAATCGCGCGCACACGAATGTGGAGGGTGTGCTAAGCTGGCGGCCGCGGCGCACCCGTGTTGTACCGCGATCAATCAGCGGGTCGATTCCCAGGCGCAGGTTAAGTTCTCACCGAACAAAACCGACAAGGAGTGAATGAGGATGTGGATATCCATGTGTGTCAATAGTAAGTCCTTCGGTATCACAACATCGTCCAGTTTCCCTTTTCCCTCCTTTAACTACGGTGGGCTAAACGGGTTCGTGGTCACAATCTGATTTGGCGCGAAAATTTGCCAATGTGATCACTTTTTGATCGTGGGCTCGATGAGCCGACGGGTCGATTACTGTACGATCCGCACCCAATTGCACAATCACTTTTCAGGTGGGGCGTTGCTCCGGCAAGCTCCGCACATCAAGGGAAGATCCCTTAGGAATTCCCGTTTTGACAGCGACGTTACCAGGAATGAGACATGAAACACCTCCCTCTTATTTCTTCTTTTTGCTCGACTCCCCGACGCAAGCTTTATATGGCGATTGCCGCGCAGATGATTGCCAGCGCTGGCGCGCACGCCTCGCCAAATGGCGGTGCCGTGGTGGGCGGAGACGGCATCATTGAGCAGTCCGGCTTAGACACCACGATCATTCAGAACACCAATCATCTGGCCATCGACTGGCAGAGCTTCAATATCGCGGCGGAAGAGCGCGTGCAATTTATCCAGCCGGACGCCGACTCAGTGGCGTTGAATCGCATTCTCGGGAACGAAGCATCCCAGATTTTTGGCCGACTCGACGCCAACGGCCACGTCATTCTGATGAACCCCAACGGCGTGCTGTTCGGTGAAGGTGCGTCGGTAAATGTTGGCGGTCTGGTAGCGTCCGGTTTAAACATCAACGCCGATGACTTTATGAACGGCGACTATGTCCTTCAAGCCGTAGATGGCAAAGACGGAACGGTGATCAACAAGGGCATCATCAACGCAGCCACTGGCGGAAACATTGCCCTTATCGGCAAGCAGGTCGACAACCAGGGTCTGATCTCCGCAAAGCTTGGCGCGGTGACACTTGCCACCGGCAAAGAAGCGGTGCTCACCTTTGATAATCAGGGCCTGTTGGGCGTGCGCGTCTCCAAAGAGATCCTGCAGGACGAACTCGGTATCGGCGCCGCCGTTTCCAACAGTGGCGACATCAACGCCGAGGGCGGACAAATCCTGATGACCGGCAGCGTCAGTCAGGACATTTTTAGCCAAGCGGTAAATGCAGAAGGCTTGAACGCTAAAACCAGTGTGGTGATGCACGAAGACGGCAGCTTCACCTTGGGCGCAGGTGCCGATGTCGTCAACACTGGAACTATTAGTACTTCCTCCGACACAACTGATGCTGGGCAAATTGTTGTACTCGGTGAAAACATCAACAGCAGCGGCGCAATTCTCGCAAATAGTAAAACCGCCAATGCCGCAGGCAATATCGAAATTCATTCCCGCGACACTACTTTACTCACCGAACAAAGCCAAACTAGCGCAACCAATGATGTCGCCGGCAGTGGCGGCCAAATCAAAATCCTCGGCGACCGCGTCGGCATTCTCGATCAATCCCAAATCAGCACCTCCGGCACCAACGGCGGCGGCGACATCAACATCGGCGGCGGCTTCCAAGGCAAAGAATCTCAACTCCGCAACGCAACCCGCACAGTTGTGGGAAAAGACACCTTAATCGGAGCCAACGCCATCACTGACGGTGACGGTGGCAACGTTATTATTTGGGCGGATGAAACTACTTCCTTCACAGGTGAAATAAATGTTCGTGGGGGTGAATTGGGTGGTGACGGTGGATTTGTGGAGGTTTCCGGGAAGAAGAACTTACGGTTTTTAGGGAACGTGGATAGGTCGGCGGTGAGGGGGGAGAACGGGACGTTATTGTTGGATCCGGAGGCGGTGGTCATTGTTCCTGAAAATCCAGCTGATCACGATGAGGAGATAGCTGACGGATTGATTTTGCTGTCGGATGAACCGGCAGATGGGTCATCGACATTCCTAATCAGCGATGGTGCAGTTTCTCGTGCTCTAGAAAGCGGAGATGTCTTTATCCGGGCCTCGAGCTATATCAATGCAATCCAGGAAGGCGTTCGAATCTCTGCGGGCAGCCCAAACAACACCAGCTCGTTAGTGCTAGAGTCAGGCGGAAGTATAACTCTTACACCAAATACTGATATAGAGTTAGGCTCAGGTAACTTTATTGCTATAGGTTCGATCGACGGACTTTGCGATAACTGTACGGACGACATATTGGTATTTACTGATGGCGCCATAAACACTCAAGGGAATATCTATTTTTTTTCTTCCAGACATACCGTGTTAACTGGTACGAACATAGGACGTAACCTAACCGGAGATCAAACTAGCGTTCCCTCTGATTTATATCTTTATGGCGGCGACGCATCTGTCATTTATTTGGATAATGATCTTGAAGTCTCAGGAAGCATCAGGGTAGAGACTTTGGCGCAGCCCACATTAAATTCCATAGTATTGCCATCCGGTACAATCTATGAGGTTCCAAAGCTAAAAACCCCATTTGATAACAATCAGCAGACAATCATCGACACTGATTCAGCCCTTGAGAGAAAAGCTGAAATTACAGTTGGGGAAGGCTTTTTTATAGACTCAGACTTCACCGGAGGTCCCGGAGTCGAATTCACCCAGATTGTTCTCAACTCTAGCACGGAAAATGCCCAATTCATCATTAACTCACAAGACGCAGTTTACCTTCCGGAAATCGGGTATGACTCATTCGGCAACCCCTCCGCCACATCAATTTCTGTAAATATCTCATCTGAATCCGATATTTACGCAGATGAGAATATATCCACACTGGGTGGCTCACTCTCGCTCACAGGTGCAAGCTTAAGTTTCGGAGAGTCGACTACGATTGATACCACTGGTTTGGTCGGCCAAGGCGATATATTGCTCGAGGCGGTAGGAGATATCAGCCTTGGACAGATTGCCTCCGGTGGTGATGTAAATGCTGAATCGGTTCAAGGCACAGTTAGCATTGGAAGATCTTTGGACGTTGCTGGTGAAACCAAGATTACAGCCGAAGATGACATTTCCTTCTCAGAAACATCAATATTTTATCCAGAAAATAACGTATTTCTATCTGCAGGAAATGACATAAACTTCGCCGCATCATCTGACTTAAATGACCCGGGTTTTATAGGGCTAGCTGCTTCG
>DJFQ01000207.1:0-6000 GCA_002432095.1 Marinagarivorans sp. UBA5868
ACGGAAATTTGGGTGATTTTATCCGCGAGCAGATCTCGACCTTCGATAATGCTGGAAGCAGAGTTCACCTCCAGCGATTCATTGACGTTATATTCGCTGCCTTCCATGTCGCGGTCGCTTCCGCTGAGGCCAAAATGCAATACCCGGCGATCGGCGTTTAATGGGTGCCACACCACACGGCCGGTCATGGCGTAGCTGTCCAGTCCTTGTTCGTCTTCCGCCGCTTGGAATGCGCCCGCTTCAACGGTGTAAAAATCGCGGAAGCGGGAAAACATCAAACCCTGATTGCGTCCGGGTTTAAACGCTTCGGTGACCACGCTGCGCTCAATGGTGTTGATGTTTTTTGACCCAGTGGTATTTTCCAGGCCGAAAGGTTCTTTCATTTTGCCAAACGTGATTTCAGCAAAATTCCAGTCGGTATAACGAACATAAGCATCCGTAATACTGACCTCATTTTGCTCGTCGTCGAAATCAATTTCGAACTCGCCCTCCCAACCTTTTTTTGATTCGTGTTTTAGGCCGAGGCGCGCGCGTCGCACATAAGATTCGCTGCCTTTTAGCTGATCGTTGTGGGCACCATCAAAAAAATCGACATCGACTTGTACCTGTCCGCCGATCTCAAAATCCGGCGGTGTCGCCGCCAAAGTCGCAGCGGGAACCAGCAAAAGTCCGATCAATGTCAAGCGAGGTTTTATTGATGTCATAGCATTTCACTTTTTTAGGCGGCCGCAAGTCGCACACGGCTATGTTGAAGACGGCGGCGAATGTAACCACTTCTTCACGACTCGTCCAACTACTAAATCACACATAACAGGATTGTAATCTTGCGCGAAAACGCAGATTTATTGATGTCTGTTGGACAATATGGCCATTGGATTTCGATAACATCAACGAGCAATAAGAGGAGAGAAGGGTACTTGAGAAAAGCTTTTTGAGCGCAAATAAGAGAGAGTAAAAAGCGCTCATCCTTGAGCGAAAGGCACGGGCTTCAATTCGGAGACGTTTAATTCAGTTGCGGGGCAACCCACTCGATGATGTCTTTGCTGAGGTCGCGCAGGCATCGTCGAGTAACAGAACAGATGGAGGTGTTGGTGCCAAGGTCGAGCACACTGCTGGACGGAGTAAGTTCGTTCAAAGTGGCAATGGCGCAGGTGTGTTTTGCTGTTACCAATCCCTCACCTTTGATAACAGCTGCGGTGACTTGCACCTTTGGCAGGGTGGAATGGCTCTCGGTCCCGTAGGTGTGTTCCTTGCTGCCTAACACCAATTGTTCGACATCAATTGCCACCACCGGAATGACGCCATTGCGAATTTTGTCAGCGGTATTGACCGCTTCCATGCGAATGCCGGCTTTTTTGCCGTCTTCAAGGAGTAGGGCGACCAAGTTCTTATCGATATCACAGGGAAATTCGGATTGACTGTACTTATAGCCCGGAACGTTAAAACCCAGGTTTTGATTGATGTACGCTTGGGGCTGCGCAGCCGTCACATGATTGGTGACAGTGGCAAACACCAAAGCGGTGGCAAATACTGGAATCTTCATAAAGGCTCCTGATGTGACTATGTGTGTCGCTAAACAGTGGAACAAATGCTTAGCCTTGCGACGTTTGCTTAACCCAGGGACTTTTGTTTGGCCCTGGGACTTATGCTTAACCCGGGGACTTACTGCTAAGCCTTGCGGCTTTTACTTGGCCTTGGGGCTTTTGCTTGCTCGGTCTGGGACCGTCGATGGCATGGGATAACTGTAAGACAAGTCGCTGGCGATTCCCTGACCGTCTGAAAACGACTGCCTTACCGTTCGCTTACTAAATAAAACCATTTATAAAACAAAAGCTTAGATGTGATTCTTGCGGGGCGCAAACTTGTGCGGTAAGACTGCTCTCCGGCAGAATGGAACAGCTCGAACGACGGTAAACGAGCGGAAAATAAATCATAAGACATTGGTTGGCCGGACGTGACTCAAGACGATCAATCCCCTTTTTATCTGGACGACATATTGGTGTCGCCACCGCATAACCAGCTCTCACTGCAGGGCCGGACGCTGTCGTTGCAGCCCAAAGTCATGGCGGTGCTGTGTTATTTGGCGCGGCACAGCGATCGGGTGGTCAGCAATGATGAACTGCTTGATCACGTTTGGCAGGGCCGGGTGGTGACCCACGCGTCGGTACAAAAAAGTATGAACACCTTGCGCAATGCACTGGCAGAGCTCGCCGGTGAGCGCGAATTTGTTGCTCACTTTTCCAAGCGCGGCTATCAGTTGGTGGTGCCAGTGCGTTTTGAGCAGTCGGTGCCGGCCCGTTTTGAGCACGCGGCAGCGGTAGAGGTTCATGGGGTTACGTCTGCCGCTGAGCCGACTCCCTCTCGTATCAAACATAGGATGAGGCACATTGCCATATGGCTGGCACTGCCATTGGTGATCGGTTCGATGGGTATGTTGGCGTGGTTAGCGCTGCAAAACGACACCGGTTCCCGACTACAACCCCTGGTCAAACAACACACCACGGTTTTTACCGGGCTAATTCCGCTTTCGCAGCCGGGACAGCGGGAGCGACGGGCGGAACCCCATCCAGACGGCAAGCGCATGGCTTATATCCGCGACTTGGCGACAGGTGAAGGGCACGAAAGCCAGATATTGATCCGTGGGCCGGACGGTTCCGATTGGTTGCTGGCCAGTGTCGAAGGCTCTTGGGTGGACCTCGCCTGGTCACCCAGTGGCCGCAATCTAGTGGCCACAGAAATCCGCCGGGCCGAGGGTTTACCGAGAACGCCGGACTATTTTGAGCAGCCAAATAATCTGTATAGCTTTCATATCTTTACTCTGGATTTTCGCGGGGAGCGGCTGCTGGAGAAAAATCTGCTCAGTCAGTGGCAGGGTCTGGTGGCGAGTGTGACTTGGTGGGACGAGAACACCTTGGAGTTTGTTGCCAGCCTTGGCCCTGGTTCGACCAACGAACGCTACCGCTATTGGATTGCCGAGCAACAGCTTTCTGCACTCAACCCGTTGAGCAGCGGCTTTACCCCTTTGAAGAGCGTGGTTCACGATAAGCGCACGGCGGTGATCAGTCGGCGGCGTAATGCGGTGCAATTGGAGTTCTTAGACGCGGAGCAGGAAGTACTGGCCACGGTTGCTTTACCGTCTGCCACGCTTGATATCAGTTGGATTCCAGATGGAACAGGGCTTTTGGTGTTGGATAAAAGTGGCCTGGGGCTGTATACCCTGGATCGATATGGGCAGATAGCGCCGGTGCGATTGCCCGGCGGGGATGCGCGCGCATTCTCCCATCCGCGTTATAGCCGCGACGGCACAGCTATCGTATTAACAACCTTTAAGGACGACAAAAATCTGAGTTTGCGCGGCGGCGACGGCTCATATCAGCTGATCGCTGGTAATGGCGGCGCGCAGAGTTTGTCTCGATTTTTGTTTGAAGACGGCGCGGTTATTTTTGCGGCGGACAACCATGGTGAACATTCATTGTGGCGTTGGCACAAGGGGCATAAAGAGCTGCTCCAAGTGGTGGAAAACCCCCTGGAGGATCTGCTTGTCGCCGCGGACGGCAACGCGCTGGTGTACCGCTCGGGAGGGACGATATGGCAGTGGGATCTGCGCACACAAAAATCGTCGACCCTCTGGAAAAAAGCCGGTGCCGTCGAGCCGGTATTTTACGCAGCCGGTTCAAACGAATTGTTGTTCATTCGCCGCAGTGGTGAGGCGCGCAATGTCTGGCTTCGGGATTTAAAAACGCAGGAGGAACGACAAATCACCTTTGGCACTGTGGGTACGGTAATGGCGTCTGACGACAAACTGTATTTTCAATACAGCGACCAACCGGGCTTATGGCGTTTGGACCAAGGGAAGCCCAACCCCGTGCAAATCAGCAAACAGCTGCCGAAAAACAGTAAATTGCTGCATGTCACCGATGCCACTGCTTTTTTTGTCGCCGGCGGGCCGTGTCATGAGACTGGTTTGCAATCGCTCGATTTATTGACGGATGTTCTTTCGATGGAGAATGTTCTTTCGACGAGGGACATACAGTCGGTGAGGGATGGACGAGCAAGCACTGACGTTATCAGTCAGGATTATCACCCGGTATTCGGTGTTTTGCAGACCGAGTGTAAACCCACGGAATCCCAGTTGATCCAATACGTAAGCGCGCCGGAATAATCGTCTCTTTTCAAAATGCCGCCATCACAATTCCCGCTACGACGAGGGCGCTGCCGGCTACGCGGTTGAACCCGCGGCGCTGCTGTGGACTGTGCAACCAATGGACAACAAAACTACCGCCCTGGGCGTAAATCAGCATCCAGATCGTATCGATCACGATAAAGACGCCGACCATCAGCAATACCTGATTCAGCAATGCATATTCCAGAGAAATAAACTGTGGAAAAAAAGCGCCGAAATAAATCAGTCCTTTGGGGTTGCTGATGGCAACACCCACCGATTTAAGAAACAACGTCCAAGGTTTTATTCGCGCAGCTTGGTTCGGCATGTCGTCGTTGGCAATCGGCTGTCGATACATTTTGACGCCCAGCCAAACCAAATAAGCAGCACCTATCCACTGCAGCGCACGAAATAACATGGGAGAATTTTTGAGGATCAACGCCATGCCGACAAACGACAGGGCGATGAGCAGCAGGTTACCTGCGGTGGCGCCGGCCATTCCCCAAGCTGCGTGGCGCACGCCGTACAATCCGCCATTCGCCATGGCCGATAACATCACTGGCCCAGGACTGGCGGACACAAATAAAGTGATGGTGATAAATACCAGCAATTGATCAAAGGGCATAGGGTGTCCAGGTGATGGGAGCGACCTGTATGCGGTCAGTGGTGGGCTCACATTCTCAAAAATAATTGTCGTGGTGTCGATATTCCCTATCGTTAAACGACCATTGATGGCCGGGATGGTGTCGAGGCCCGCACTTGATGAAATAGCGGTTGGGCCTGGTTAGGCAAAAATGTTCTTGTTCAACAATATCGGCGCAGGACAATACTACGATTTCTGCCGCATTACATGAGGTGATTATGCCGCTTATTACCTGCACTCAGCACCTGCGGGAGGTTGGCCCTGGACAACTTGAACATTTCTCTGGCGATACGGTAGGCGAAGCCTTACAGAACATGTCCGAGCGATACCCTCGTCTGCGCGGCTATGTTTTGGATGATCAGGGAGAGGTGCGCAAGCACGTGGCAGTTTTTATTGACGGAGAACTGCAGGATCGGCGCACGGTACTCGCGCGACCGGTCGGAGAAAACAACGAAATCTATATCCTTCAGGCATTATCCGGCGGTTGAGCAATCGCCCCGAACAAGCTTATTCATTCACACGGGATGACGTTTATGACTGATCGAATTTTATTGGCAACCCGCAAGGGACTGTTGGATTTTGGCAAGCGTTCTGGACGCTGGGAGATGGTGCGCATCAGCTTTGCCGGCCAACCTGTAAGTGCGGTGCTACGGGATGCGGACAAGGGTCTGCTGTACGCCGCGCTCAACCTCGGACATTTTGGTGTAAAGCTGCACCGCTCCGCGGACGATGGAGAGAATTGGCAGGAAATCGGCTGCCCGAGTTATGCGGATATAGACGGTGATGAAAAGCCCAGTTTGCAACTGATTTGGATTATGGAGCGCGACCGTCATGGCAATCTTTGGGCGGGCACCATTCCCGGTGGTTTATTTAAAAGCACCGACAATGGCGATACCTGGCAGCTCAATGAAAACCTTTGGGATAATCCAATGCGCAAGGAATGGTTCGGCGGTGGTTATGATGCGGCTGGTATCCATTCCATCTGCATCGACCCGCGGCGCGATGGTTATATGGCATTGGCGGTGAGTTGTGGTGGCGTTTGGTTGAGTGACGATTACGGTGATACTTGGCGACCGTCTACCAAAGGCATGATCGCCGACTATATGCCGCCGGAGGCGGCGGAAAACCCGGCTACGCAAGACCCACATCGCTTGGTCCAGTGTGCGGGGGAACCCGATCATTTTTGGGTGCAGCA
>DJFQ01000207.1:6034-7224 GCA_002432095.1 Marinagarivorans sp. UBA5868
TCCGCGCGAAGCGTGGTTCGTTCCCGGTATAAAAGATGAAAAACGCTACCCGGTGGACAGCCGATTGGTGGTCACCCACACACCGGATGCTGGCGCCACCTTCGTGACCCAAACTCGCGGTCTTCCATCACAAGACAGTTTCGATTTGGTTTATCGCCATGGAATGGATATCGACAGCAGCGGTAATCAACTGGTGATGGCTTCCACCACAGGCAACCTGTGGGTGACTGAAGATGGTGGTCAGCACTGGGAATGTGTGTCCAATTATTTGCCGCCGGTTTATGCGGTGAAATTGGTTTAAAAACGTCGCCGCGGAGCGAACTTGCAGAAAATCAACCGGCAGAATCGTCCCTGCGACTTTCATTTTTTTCCAACTGATCCAGCCAGGTGATTAAGTGTTGCCAGCTGTCCAAGTCATCTCGATTGCGATAGCTGTGTAGCTCATGCATGCCTAATCCCTGGTCCGCTGCCTGCACGTACAAAGTGGTATCGCGCAGTGTCGTCACAAAGGGAATGCCCAAAGACTTTAGAAACCGTTCCAGTTTTTGATAAACCAGCAGATTTTTTCTCACGCGGTTGGCGATCACCGCGATGCGCTGACGTCGTCGGTGCTGCTTTGCGACCAGCAGCAGGTCGGCGATACAGTGTGATGCCGCGTGAATATCGATATCCGATGGCAACACGGGAATCAAAATCGCATCCGCCTTGTCCAGCAGTTGCTGAAATCCGCTCATCTCCAATCCGGCGGGTGAATCCACAATGATGCGTTCTGTATTCGGCTCCACCCGCAAAAACCAACTCCGCGTCACGCTGTGGCTGTATTTATAGGCGGGAATTGCCTGAATTTTTGCTCTTGTGGAGGGGCGTTTGCTCAGCCAGAAAGTAGCGGATCCCTGGGGATCGTAATCCAGCAGAGCGGTCTTGAATCCGTGGTGAGCGTAATAAGCAGCGAGATTGGTTGCCAACGTCGTTTTGCCGCACCCGCCCTTGGAATTCAGGATGACGATTCGCTGACTGGCGGTCATGAGGTCGCACCTGCTGATCATTGTTTTTGTGTCGGAAATCACAGTATAGACAAGGATGCAAGAGGGATGAGTATATGACGTGAAACGCTATATTTTTTAAGGGCTGATGAAGGATTTTCTTTTGAGAAATAAAAAAAGGGCCAACGATGTTGGCCCTTTTGCTTT
>DJFQ01000121.1:0-7852 GCA_002432095.1 Marinagarivorans sp. UBA5868
GCATCTTTTTGATTGTATTTCGCTTTTGTAAGCGCCGCGGAAAGCCAGCGTATTTGCTGCTCGCGGCAGCTTTTTTTAAAATCCAGTGGTAGTACTACTTCGTGAATATTGATAGCTTCTGGGCTGACTGCTTTAGTCAAATTTGTGGGTGTCGCTGTTGGAGAAGCACTATTCGTCGGAGCTTTCAGGCGATAAGGGGATGCAAACGGATCGAGCAAAATGTTCTGCAATGGCTCATCGGATTCTGAATGTCGGTAAACGCTTCGCTCGACGGCGTTTTTCAATTCGCGAATATTGCCTGGCCAGGAATAGGTTGTTAATTGTTGCAATGCGTTTGGGCCAAATCCGGGAAAATAAGCCAAAGCCAGCTCTTTACACATGGAAACCGCAAAAAATTCGGCGAGCAAAATAATATCTTCAGGTCGCTGTCGTAGTGGCGGCAGAGTGATGACATCAAACGCTAAGCGATCCAATAAGTCGTGGCGGAATTTTCCTGCTTCTGCCAAGGCTGGCAAGTCTTCATTGGTTGCGGCAACCAAACGAACATCCACCTGTTGGCTTGTGCTCCCGCCAAGGCGCTCGAAATCCCCATATTCGATAAATCGCAAAATCTTTTCCTGAGTTTTCATCGACATGGTGGCGAGCTCATCTAAAAAAAGCGTACCGCCGTCCGCCCGTTCAAACCGACCAACATGACGCTTGCTCGCACCGGTAAAAGCGCCGGCTTCGTGACCGAATAGCTCAGACTCCAAAAGCGCTTCGCTGATGGCCGCGCAATTCATTTTGATCAGCGGCTTTGCCCAGCGGTCTGAAAGGAAATGCAGGCGCTCCGCAATCAACTCTTTGCCGGTGCCACGCTCGCCGACGATCAAAACAGGTCGGTTGAGGCGAGTGAGCTGCGACACCTGCTCCAATACCGCGAGATAGGCATTGGACTCCCCAATCAGTTTATGTTCGGTGCTTTTCAAAATCCGCCGCCAGTTAGCAAAATTCGCCAAACTATAGCCAGTTTAACCAAGTATCGGCAAGCATGGTTTAGGTGGACATTGGGTAAATCATATAAAAAACAATAGGATACAAAGCTTATGTTGCGTTGGCACAAAAGCTGTAATAGGCGTTGCTCCAACCATTCTCGAACCATCAAGTAGACAAGGAGTATCACATGGGTATCTTTTCTCGCTTTTCCGACATCATCAATTCAAACATCAGTGCCTTATTGGATAAGGCTGAGGACCCGGAAAAAATGGTCCGCCTGATCATTCAGGAGATGGAGGAGACTCTGGTGGAGGTGCGCACTGTATCCGCCAAAGCCATCGCGGATAAAAAAGAACTGCTGCGCCGCAAACAGGTGCTTATTGATCAGGCCGAAGCCTGGCAGGGCAAAGCCGAGCTGGCATTGACCAAAGGTCGTGACGATCTCGCCAAAGGCGCGCTCGCCGAACGACTCCGATTCGTCAAGGAAGCGCAGGATGTGGATATCGAACTGGACACCCTGGAAACCAGCCTGGTTGAACTTGAAAGCGAAATCACCCAGTTGCAGCAGAAGATCGCCGAAGCCAAAACCCGGCAAAAAAACCTGGTGATGCGCCATTCAGCAGCGACCTCAAAATTGCGTGCGCGCAAATCCATGAATGGTTCAGCATTGCAAGATTCACTGTCACGCCTGGAAGGTTACGAGCGCAAATTGGATGAGCTGGAAGGCCGCGTCGAATCTTACGACCTAGGCAAAAAATCTCTTTCTGATGAAATCGAACAATTAGCGAAAGACGAAGAAATTGAAGCGGAACTCGCCGCGCTCAAAGAAAAAATTGGCAAACAATAACTCATCACATTTGAAAGGAGATCACTATGGTAGCGGTAGCTGAAGGGATAATCGCATTGAGTCTTGCGCTCTGCGTGCTGATTATTCCGCTGTGGATTATGACTAGGGTATTCGGCAAAAACAGCAATAGTCGAGGAGACGGTGGTGCGGAAGACGAAAAACGCAAAATCGAGCACTTGCTCGGTCAAGCGGAAGTAATGGAAAAACGTCTGCAGACATTGGAAGCCATATTGGATAAACAAAACCCTAACTGGAGGCGCGAATTATGAGCCGGTTTAATGGAGATAAAAAACTCTATCGCAATCGCCGTAAAGGCATAGTCGGCGGTGTATGTGCTGGCCTTGCGGATTATTTTGAAATTGATCGTAAACTGGTGCGGATTTTATTTGTTGTCGCACTGATTATGACGCTACAGGTTGCGTTAATTGTTTACGTGGTGGCTTATTTTGCCCTGGATAACGACCCCGAAACCCTGATGGACGACGACGGTCGTTTGCGAAGTCGTTTTGATAGTAGCTTCGAACGGAAATCCGTGCTTAACAGCGTGCACGACCGGTTCAGCAAGGTGGAAGACCGGCTGCGCAAGCTGGAGGCTTATGTGACCTCGAAGCGGTACAAACTGCAGGACGAGATTGATCGGTTGTAAGGACAAAATGTCCTCCCCTTTTCCAAGGGGAGGGGGGCGGACGGAGTTTGGTTCTCGCGGGGTACTCGCGGTGCGACTCCCGCCTCTGCTTGCATACAAAATAGTTCCTTTAAAAGCATTTTTTTCTCGAAAATTATATCTATATAAATAGGTTTCATCTTGCTGAGGTGAGCTGGAGCGACTAGTATTGATCGCTTGTTCCACTGCAAATCCTGGCACACCATGCCCCGTATCAACTATCAACTCGGTCTTTCCGAGGACGCGTTACATTCTCTCCAAACCCTGGCGAGTAATTTGCGCGAGGCGCGCAAGGCGAGGGGCTGGAGCATTGAAGAGGCCGCAAAACGCTGCCTCCTTTCTGTTAATGCCTATCGCAAGGCTGAATCGGCCAATCCCGGTACGGCCATCGGTGTTTACCTTTCGATTATGGATGTCATGGGTTTGGTTGATGGGTTAGCAGATGTGGCTGCCCCGCATCGTGATGAAACGGGTCGCAGACTCAAGCGTATTGGGTCGATTGCCAAAAGGACATCATCGTGACCGCGCCCGCTTTTACTTCCGCTTATGTAAGGTGCGCCTAGCACACTTATTCTTCGAGAAGACTGCTAACCCGATTATCATCATAGCCAAATTGGTTGTTTTTTTTCAGCTCGCCTTTCGAAGCTTTGTCTCCCAACGTCCCGCTCGCTTGCGGATTGTTCCGCTGATTGCTGCTCATCTGCTTGGGTTGAAGGTAGATGAGCTGCCAGTAAAAAAATCATGATAAAAGTATTAAAAGGTTTTCTGATAAAAAACATGACACTTTCCTCCGACGACATATATAAAGCGCGCTTCTTTAGGTTAGGCACTTACGTGCGCGGAATTTCCATCGAGAAAACGCTAGGTTAAAACAAATGTTCGAAGGGTTTTTGATGACCATTTTTCGCAAATTTATGAACAATTGAGTGGATATACAATCAAGGAAATGGAGCGTGTTCCTGCGGCTACATCAAGCGGACCATGCCAATGCCTAACACCAACTAAGCCATCAAGAAGACGAGAAATGTCTATGCTTAAAACAGCATCACATCATCTACCGAAGAAAATGCGACTGCCAAAGAAAATGCAACGCGCAATTTCAGTAGCTCTGCTTGGTTCCTGTTTTGTTTATGCTCAAACGGTGACGGCAGCAGATAAGCCTCAAGGAGCCGACCAAAGCTGGATCAATATCACGGGCACGGTTGCTGCGGCGAATGCGGATTTCTTTTATCTGGACTACGGCGAAGGGGTTATTCGAATAGAAATGGATGACTGGGATTGGTACAAGGAAGGCGCCAATATGCTCGAAGGTGACACAGTGACCGTGTACGGCCGTATTGACGACGATATTTACGAAACGAAAACCATTGAAGCACAGAGCGTCTATGTCGCCTGCTTAAATAGCTTTTTCTATGCCAGTTCCGATGATGAAGAAGATTGGGATACTTATGTCACCTACACGATAGGAGCAGAACCGGGTTACCAGGTGACAGGAGAGGTCACTTCTATTAGCGGTCGGCAATTCACGATTGATACCGGCACTAGGAAACTTACTGTCGACACAGGTGAAATGCCATACAACCCTCTGGTCAATACGGATATCAAAAAGTCTAAAAGGGGGATCGCGTAAATGTAACGGGTGAGATGGACTTGGATTTGTTAAACAAGCGAGAAATTGTCGCAGATTCCATCGTGTCTCTCGTCGGTGATGCACGTGGCGGTGATGTGTAATTCGCAAACCCGGCGGGATGTTCCGCCGGGGTACAATTCCTTTTTTAAATGCGATTGATAAGAAGTGGTGAAACGACTGCCTTAATAAGGAAGCCCTGCCACATCCAACTCCAATTTCCAAACCGCGCCAGCCCCGGTAATAAACAACGTCTTCCGCTCCGGCCCACCAAAGGCCGCGTTGGTAATATTCGCATCCACTTTAATTTTCGCGATCTGTTCGCCCGCCGGTGTAATCACGCGGATGTGTTGCAGGGTATGTTCGGTGATGTAGAGGTTGCCGAGGCAGTCTACGGCCATGCCGTCCGGGGTGTTGACGCTGAGGATGTCGCGGCCTGTGCCGACTGTGCCGTTTTCGATTGGGTAGGCGCGGACGACAGTGCCGCCGGCAACGTAAAGGGTTTTTTGATCGGGTGACAAAGAAATGCCGTTGGGATTTTCGATGGTGTCGTCGATGACGGTGACGGTCTGGCCGTCGAATTGATAGACGCGGGTTTTTTCTTGGCCACCAGGTGCGGCGTCGCGTTGGTAGGCGGGGTCGGTGAAATAAATAACGCCGGCGTCGGATTCGGTTAAATCATTGGGTGAATTAAAGGGGTTGCCTTTAAATTCGTTCACCAGAATTTCGCGCTCGCCAGTGGCGGGATTGTAGCGGGAAAGGGCTTTGCGGTCGTGGGTGGCAGCAAGCAGTGAGCCGTCTTTACCAGCGGCCAGGCCATTGCTGCCGCTGTTGTCGATAACCGTGGTGAAACTGCCGTCCGGTTGCAGGACCTGGATACGCGAGGGGAAGCCTTGGCTGAAGGTGAAATCGGAGAAATATAAACGATCTCCGATCCATACAGGGCCTTCGTACAAACCCGCTTCACCGCGAGTGCTTTCGCTGCCGGGGATACGCTGCGCGGTCAATTCGCCGCTTGGTGCTGTGCCGGGTTGTGCGGGGCAGGTCCAGGTTTGAGGGGCTGCGATTTTTTTCTCTGCTGGGGTCTCAGCCACTGCCGGGGCTGGATTTTCTGTTTGATGGGCTGGCGCCGGATTTTTTTCGGTGCAGCCGGCGGCAATCAGCAATAGTGAGGCGATTAGAGCTCTTTGTGGGTATCTTTGGAGTTTCATTGTTTTACCGTCTAATGGTTTTGAGGATTTTTTAAATTATTGTTTTGGGCAGATTTTGGTAACGTTCGGACACCGCTTCAGGGCTCCACCAATTTTTCTCAGGATCGCCGGAGTGCCGGCCACCGTGAATCCATCCATGGAGCTTCCCTCACCGCCGTCGTGGCGGGTGAGGGTCCTGAGAAAAATTGCTGAAGCCCTTACGCTCTGTGCATTTATACAGCCAATGTTTTATTGACAGGCAAATCGCGCACGCGCACGCCGGATGCCTGATAAATCGCGTTGGTAATGCTCGGCACTACCGCCGGCAAGCCGGGTTCGCCCACACCGCCGGGCGCTTTGTCGGATTCGATCAAATGCACAAAGAGCGGTGGAATTTCCGGCATTCTTGCCACTTGATAATCGTGGAAATTCGATTGTTCGATTACACCGTCTTTAATGGTGATCTGGCTGTACAGCGCCATGGATAAACCCATAATCATGGCGCCTTCCATTTGCGAGCGCACGCGGTCGGGTGTCACCACCAGGCCGCAATCAATCGCAGTGTGCATTTCCAGCACTTCCACTTTTTTATTCACGACGCGCACTTTGGTGACGGCGGCGCTGTAGGAATTAAAACTGTTAGCGAAGGCGAGGCCCCAACCTTCGTTGGCCGGGAGTTTTTTCTCCAGGCCGGTTTTTTCTGCCAGTGTATTGATGACATTTTTCATGCGGCGCGTATCCACCGCGTAGTCCTCGGTGAGCTGATCGTAATTTTTCCAGCCGGTGAAGCCTTCTTTGCGCGGGTCGATTAGGCGATCCTCACCCAATAAATTCATCCACATCTGCCGTGTGCTGATGCTGGCTTTGGCGGCGAGTTCGTCGACAAAACTGCTGATGGCAAAGGCGTTATGCAGATTCTGCACGGCGCGGAACCAGCCGATACGCACATGGGTGGAGGCTTTTTGGGTTTCGCAGCTGAAATTATTTAAGGCAAAAGGAATATCGGCGAAGCCCAATCCCAGCAAACCGTCGCTGGGGGTGTCGGCAGTGCCGTTAAAGGTCCAATCGATGGGTGGATGTGCAACGCGCTGTACCCAAAAATCTGCGGTTTTTTTGTCAGTGATTTCGGCTTTGCAATAATTCGCAGCAATGGAGTGGTAGTAGCCGTGTTTGACGTCGTCTTCGCGGGACCAGATCACTTTCACTGGTTTGCCGGTCGCTTTCGCCAATTCAACAGCTTCCAGCGCAAAGTCATTTTTGCCTTTTCGGCCAAAGGCGCCACCCATCAGCGTGGTATTCACTTCCACTTTATCGCCGTCTTTTTCGGGATCAAAACCTAATTCCGCGATAACCAGGTTCTTACACCATTGGGGCGTTTGTGTGCCGGTCCAAACTGTGCATTTTCCATCTTTAATCACTGCGGTTGCAGCCGGAGTTTCCATGGACATATGGTGGTGATAGGGCATTGTGTATACCGCTTCCACCGTGCGCTCGGGATTATAGGAGTGGTCGTTGACTTTTCCCTTGCCGCGCACCACGGCGCCGGGTTCGCGCACCGTCGCCGCCAGTTGCTGTTTATAGGGTTCGGAATTGTGCGAGGCATTGCTGCCCAAATCCCATTCGACCTTAAGTTTTTTGCGACCTTCCAATGCCGCCCAGGTATTGGTGGCGAGCACGGCGACGCCAGAAACAGGACTCATACCCACAGGTATTGATCGGTCCTTCAATCGCACCACAGCGACCACGCCTTTAATTTTTTTCGCTTCTGTATCATCGAAATTTTTTACTTTTCCACCCACCACTGGTGGGCGTTCTATCGTGGCGACGAGCATATCCGGCAGTTGAATATCCTGGGCATAAATCGCTTTGCCTTGCGCGATATTTTCATGACCGGTTAATTTCACGTCTTTGCCGATCAGGCGGAATTCTTTTTCGGTTTTCAAGCGCACTTTAGTTGGGTCAGGCATGGGCAGTTTTGCCGCCTCCGCCGCCAAATCGCCAAAAGCCAATTTCTCTCCGGTTTTACTGTTCACCACAAAATGCTGTTGGGCTTTGACGGCGGATTTATCGACTTTCCAATGATGCGCCGCGGCCTGTTCCAGCATATCTCTAGCCACTGCGCCCATCTGGCGGATATGGGCAAAAAATTTGCGGATGGAGGCGGAGCCGCCTGTGCTTTGGTCGCCGTAACGTGTATCGGCTTTGCCGAGCGTCACTTTTACGCGCGTCCAATCCGCTTCCAATTCATCGGCGATAATTTGTGGCACGCTGGTGTTGATGCCCTGGCCCATTTCCATACGGTGGCAAATGATGTCCACAGTGCCATCTGGCGTAATGCTGACGAAATAACCCAGAGTATTTGCGGGTGATGCTTCTCCGGCCGGCGCATTTACCGCCAGAGCGACGCAGGAAAGGCCACTGCCGATCACCAGAGCGCCAGCGGTTATGCCGAGCTGAGCTAAAAAATCCCGTCGATTGATATGAATAATCGGTTCCATTACACAGCCCCCTTCGCTGGTTTCACTTCCTGAATCATCACCGCCGCCGTT
>DJFQ01000121.1:7893-23485 GCA_002432095.1 Marinagarivorans sp. UBA5868
GTCTGCTTGAGTAGCGCGGCGGCGCTCATGATCTGGCCGCACTGGCAGTAGCCGCACTGAGCCACATTGTGTTGTACCCAGGCCTTTTGCAGCGGGTGCAGATCGCCAGCTGGAGCGAGCCCTTCGATGGTTGTCACCTGCTGATTGCCAACGGCTGCTACGGGCGTCACGCACGAGCGCACCGCAACGCCATCGAGATGGACGGTACAGGCGCCGCAAAGCCCCAGACCGCAGCCAAATTTGGTGCCGGTCAGGTGCGCCATGTCTCGCAGGGCGTAGAGCAGAGGCATATCGGGGTCTATATCGAGGGAAAGGGTTTGGCCGTTGACCTTGAGTTGCATCATGGGATGACACCTTGGTTAGCGCCGCCCACCGAGATGCGGTGAGCGGTTGCAGTCTATGGGAGGTCGGTTACGCCGGGGATTATGGTCTATTTGACGTTGCCGGAACAATGTTGGATGAGTGATGGACAAGTTTAAAGGGAATAGATGCCGGCGTTCTTGAAACCATAACTTATGGCGGATTAATTCCAATCGAAGTGGTCGTTGAAAAGAGTCGGTTTTCTGCGCACGTAAATAGTCATCTTTTTATTTTTCGTCGCAGTGTTCTGGAAGATCATCGAGTGCAGGATATTACGCAGCTTCTGCAAGCATGGTAATCGCGCACCTCGAAGAAGGCTCGAAGCGGAAGAGTTTCAGCAAAGGTTTTCGGGACTCTCACCGCCAGGACGGCGGTGAGGGAGGCTCCATGGATGGATTTACGACGGTCCCGAAAGCGTTTGCTGGAGTTCTTTAGCGGCCTCGGGATACTCCGATCTATTTCTAAAAACTCAAACTCAACTGCGCACTCCCTGCATATGTTTCCCAACCGCCACCCAACGCTTTGTAAATAGCAATCAGGTTAAGCAGTAATTGAGTTTCGCTCTGCGCAAGTCGGGCGTTGATGTCGAGTTGCGAGCGTTCGGCGTCCAGGACACTGAAAAAGTCGCCGCTGCCGATTTCGAATTTCTGGCGGGCGAAACGCGCGGCCTGGGTGCTGGCGCGGGCGGCTTGTTGCAAGGTTGCGCGGCGTTCTTCTTCGCGGCTGAAATTCTGCAGGGCGTTGTCGGTTTCCTCCAGAGCGCGCTGCACGCTTTGCTCAAATTCCGCCAAGCGCGCCTGTGCCCGCGCATCGGCGGCGTTGATATGCGCCTGCACCCGGCCCAGATCAAATGCCGCCCAGCGGATGCTCGGGGCAAAAATAAATGTCTCCGTCGGTTCCTCGCCCAGGCGCGACCAGTCCGTCGATAAATAACCCAAGCTGCCATCGAGGCGGACGCGCGGATATAGATCCGCCACGCGCACGTTGTATTCCGCCACTGCGCCTTTTAATGCCTGCTCCGCCGCCTGAATATCCGGGCGGCGCTGCAGGAGGCTGAGCGGATCGCCAACCGCGAGAGTGGTGGGCAGCGAGGGTAGGGGTTGGAATGCAGCCAAATGCGTTCGCAGGGTTTCCGGCGCTTTGCCGCTTAGCACCGCCAGGCGGTTAATACTCGAATCGATCTGCGCTTTGAGATTTGGGATGGAGGCACGTGTCAGCTCCAGTTGCGCTTCTGCACGGGCGCTGTCCAATTGATCGCCGCGCCCAACCTCGGCAAAACGCCGGGTTAGGCTGAGGCTCTCACCTTGCACGCGTACGCTGTCCTCCGCCACCTGCAGCAGATATTGATGCCCCCGCAGGCTGATATAAGTGGCCGCCACTTCCGCCGCGACGCTCACGTGCGCGGCGCGCAGGTTGGCTTCCCGGGCGGCGAGCTGAGCTTTATTCAGGCGTACCTGATTGTGGATCCGGCCGAAGAGATCCAACTCCCAGCTCGCATCAAAACCCGCCTGAAACGTTTCACTGATGGTTTCCGCATTGGGCGGCAACAGATCCTCACTGGTTTTTTCCCGTCGACCCGCCACCTGCGCCTGCACCGATGGCAGGCGATATAGCTGGGTGTTGCGCAACAGCGCGCGCGCTTCCGCAAGCGACGCTTCTGCAATGCGGATATCGTGATTGCGCACCAGCGCATCATTGACCAATTGTTTTAAGGCATCGTCATCCAATTGCGCCCACCAGCCGGCGACCGGCTGTTGTGTATCGGTTCCGGTGACTAAATTAAATTGCTCCGGCACATGGAGCTGCGCCTGTTGCGGCGCCTTGTCCACATTTTTAAAGCCGCTGCAGGCGGCGAGCAGAGTGGCCAGCGTCAGCGCCGGCACGGTGGCGAATAATCGCGAATTCATGAGTGCGCTCCTGTAGCTGCTGGTGTTTGCGCCGGTGGTAAAAATTCCGTACTGCCGGGAATGTAATAACTGCGATTACCTTCCAGCTTACGCAGTAGCACATAAAAAATCGGCGTGAAAAACAGACCGAAAAAAGTCACACCCAACATGCCGGAAAATACCGCGATACCCATCACATTGCGCATTTCCGCCCCGGCTCCAGTGGAGAACACCATGGGCACCACGCCTATAATGAATGCGAAGGAGGTCATCANNCCGCGCTGCTCCAGTTCGCGGGCGAATTCCACAATCAGAATGGCATTTTTACTGGCGAGTCCGGCGAGCACAAAAAGGCTGATCTGAGTAAAAATATTATTGTCACCATCGGTTATCCACACGCCGAACAAAGCGGAAAGAATGGAGAGCGGCACGATGGAAATCACGATCAACGGCAGTGCCAAGCTTTCGTACTGGGCCGCCAGTACCAGAAACACCAGCAGCAGACACAGCGGGAAAATATAGATCGCGGTATTGCCGGACAGTACTTGCTGATAAGTGAGATCGGTCCACTCGAACACCATGCCCGGCGGTAGGGTTTCCGCCAGAATTTCGCTGATGGCATCCTGCGCCTGCCCGCTGGAGTAACCGGGCGCGGCGTTGCCGTTTAAATCCGCAGCGAGATAGCCGTTGTAGTGGGTGGCGCTCTCAGGACCGTAACTTTCCTGCATGGTGAGCACCGAACCCAGGGGCACCATTTCACCTTGGTTATTGCGCACTTTTAAGTTCAGCGCATCGCTGGCGGTACCGCGGAATTCCGCATCCGCCTGGGCGATGACCTGATAAGTGCGGCCAAACTGGTTGAAATCATTAATGTAGAGCGAGCCCAAATAAATCTGCATGGTGTCAAACACATCTTTGATATTAAGCCCGAGCTGTTTGGCCTTGGTGCGATCCACGTCAGCGTAGAGTTGCGGCACATTGATTTTGTAATTCGAGTAGACGCCTGTCAGTTCCGGTCGCTGCCAGGCTTTTTGTTGCACCTGGGTGACGATTTCGGCGAGCTTTTCGTAACCCAAGCCGGCGCGGTCTTCAATTTGCAATTTAAATCCGCCAGTGGTGCCAAGACCACGAACGGGTGGCGGTGGAAATATAGCGATAAAGGCTTCTTCAACGCCGGCGTATTTTGCCTGGAGTTTCTGCGCGATAGCGCCGGCGGAAAGAGCTTCGCCAGTGCGCTCGTCAAAGGATTTCAAGGTAAGGAAAACAATTCCCGCGCTGGCGCTGTTGGTAAATCCATTGATGCTCAAACCGGGAAATTGCACCGAGCTTTCCACGCCGGGTTCGGCAAGGCCAATTTCGCCCATTTCGCGAATCACCGCCTCCGTGCGCGCCAGAGTAGCGCCATCGGGCAATTGCGCAAAACCGATAAGATATTGTTTGTCCTGCGGCGGCACAAAACCTTTGGGAATCGTATTGAAGCCGACACCGATAATCGCCAGCAACACCACATAAATCCCCACTGCCAGAGATTTGCGCCCGAGCATTTTGCCCACGCTGGTGGAATAGCTGCCGGAGCTGCGCTGAAAGCTGCGGTTGAACCAGCGGAAAAAGCGGCCAAAAAGTTTATCCATGATCAAGGTCAGACGATCTTTCGGCGCGTCGTGGCTTTTTAATAGAAGAGCGGCGAGCGCGGGGCTCAGTGTCAGTGAATTGATTGCGGAAATCACCGTGGAAATGGCAATCGTCAACGCAAACTGTTTGTAGAACTGACCGGTCAAACCGCTGACGAAAGCAATAGGTACAAACACCGCCACCAACGTTAGAGAAATGGCGATAATCGGACCGCTCACCTCCTGCATGGCTTTATAAGTCGCGGCGAGCGGTGAGAGACCTTCTTCAATATTGCGCTCGACGTTTTCCACNNACCACCACGATCGCATCGTCCACCACTATGCCGATGGCAAGCACTAAACCAAATAATGACAATGTATTAATGGAAAATCCGAACGCCCACATCAACGCGAAAGTGCCGACAATGGAAACCGGAACGGCAAGCAAAGGAATAATTGATGCGCGCCAGGTTTGCAAAAATACCACCACCACGATCACCACCAGAGCAAGCGCTTCTAGCAGGGTTTTAATCACCGCTTTGATGGAGTCTTTTACGAATATGGTGGGGTCGTAGACCACGGAATAATCCACCCCCTGGGGAAAGCGCTGCTTCAGCTCCGCCATAGTTTTGCGCACGCCTTCGGAAATTTGAATGGCGTTGGCGCCGGGTGCTTGAAATATCGGAATAGCCACGGCGGGTTGATTATTCAGCATGGAGTTCAAACTGAATTCCGCCGCGCCCAATTCCACCCGAGCGACATCTTTCAAGCGGGTGATTTCACCATTGGCACCAGCGCGGATAATAATTTCGCCGAATTCCTCAACATTATCCAATCGGCCTTTGGCATTGACCGGCAGTTGGACATCCACGTAACTGCCCACGGGAGCACCGCCGATAATGCCTGCCGCAACCTGCACGTTTTGCTCGCGCACAGCATTAGTGATATCGCTGGCGGTGAGATTGCGCTCGGCAATTTTTTCCGGGTCGAGCCAGATGCGCATGGCGTAGTCGCCGGAGCCGAACAATCTCACCATACCGACGCCAGCCACTTTGGCCAGCTCGTCTTTCACATTCATCAAGGCGTAATTGCGCAAATAGAGTTCGTCGTAGGTTTTATCCGGCGAAATCAAATGCACCACCATGGTTAAATCCGGCGAGCTTTTCACTACGGTCACACCCGTCTGGCGGGTGACTTCGGGTAAACGTGGCAATGCCTGGGAAACCCGGTTCTGCACCATTTGTTGCGCGAGATCGGGATCGGTGCCGATTTTAAAGGTAACAGTGAGCGTCATGCGCCCATCGGTAGTCGCCTGGGAAAACATATACAACATGTTCTCCACACCGCTGAGTTGTTCTTCCAGCGGACGCGCCACGGTTTCGGCGATAACTTTGGGGTTGGCGCCTGGGTAAGCGGCGTTGACCACCACTGAGGGTGGCGATACTTCCGGGTATTCGGAAATAGGCAGTTGAAACATGGCGAGAAGGCCCGCGATAAAAATCAGCAGGGAAATCACACCGGCAAAAATAGGGCGATCGACAAAAAAACGGGAAATATTCATAAGCATTCCTGCTCGTTAGCTGGACGGCGGAAAAAGGGGAAGAAAAAACTGGCCGCTATTGCGCGGCCAGTTGGTTATTCAGTGTGGTGACATTTACCGGATTGACCACTGCGCTGGGGCGCAAATGGGAGAGGCTGTTCACCGCGATGCGCTCGCCGGCCTCAACACCGGAAAGGATCACTCTATGCGCCTGAAAATGATTGCCAAGAGCGACCTCTCGGTACTGAACAGCGTTTTGTGCGTCCACTACATAAACAAATTTGCGGTTTTGATTGGTGCCTATGGCGCGATCAGGCACCAGTAATGCCGCCTGCATGCTGGCAGATCCCAGAGATATATTGGCGTACATGCCGGGGGTGAGCGCGCCGTCGGTGTTAACAAAAATCGCACGGGCGCGGATGGTGCCGCTGGCGACATCCAAGCGGTTGTCGAACGCGTGGATGTGGCCGCGATAGATCTGGTTGTCATCGTCAGCCAGGGTCAATTCCACCGGCATTTCTTCCTGCTTTTGAATGCTGCGCACAGAGCGGATGTAGGTCTGCTCGTCCACGTTGAATTCCGCGTAGAGCCGGTCGTCGGCCACTATGGTGGTCAGCACCGGTGCGCTGGCACCGGCGCCCACTACGTTACCCGCGGTGAGTTCCGCACGGCCGACACGGCCGGAAATCGGTGCGTGAATATGGGCGTACTCTAGGTTCAGGCGCGCCTGCCGCACCGCGCTCTCGGCACTTTGAACATTGGCCGTTGCGACCTGATGATCACTGGTGGCGGTATCAAAAATGCTCCGTGATATTAATTTCCCATCGTGAAGCTGGCGGGCGCGTTCCAGCTCATCACGGGCCAGACGCTCGCGGGAGCGGGCCGTGGCAAGTTCCGCCTCTGCATGCTGTAGAGCGGCTTCATGAGGGCGGGGATCTATAACGAACAATGGGTCGCCTTGCTGCACCCGCTGGCCCTCTTCGAATAACACCTGCTGAATGGTGCCGCCGACCAAGGGTTTGATTTCTGCACTTTCTACGGGAGTCAGACGTCCCGAAAAGCGAGTCCATGTGCGAATTTCTGTCGGCACCAGTTCGGTAACTTCAACGGTGGGAGGCGGCGGCGTGGCCTGAGCATCGTTATCAGCTCTGGCGCCAGTGGTGTAGTAAAGCCCGCTGGCGGTGCTCAGCAAGGCGGCAAGAACAAGGGGAAGAGTGCGGAAATTGAATAACTTTTCATGAACGAAACGAGTGGCAAAACGCATGACGAATATCTCCAGTGCCAATTTCAACCCGGTCTGCGATAGACCAGGCTCCGAGGTGACGGGGAAAGTTGGCGGGATAATACATACCGGTCGGTATGTTGGTCAATCCATCATTTGCAAAAAAATGTGAAGGCGCTGGATGGTACTTGATTCAAGTGGTTGGATAAATAACAGGCGTCCTGGTGTCATAGGATGCAGTTGCTTGCTATTTGTGCAGGCAGCAGTTACTTTTGACGCCGTTTTGAGCTGGAAGAGGACTGGGAACAACGAAGGTGCATACCGGTCGGTTTCTATCTGTCCAGCCTAGTTAACCGAGATCTGCTATGTCCGCTGAAGAAACCCGTAACCGTTTATTGGATACCGCGCTGGAGTTGATCTGGCAAAGCAATTACAACTCCGTGGGAGTCAATGAAATCTGCAAACAGGCGGGCGTCACCAAAGGCGGCTTCTATCATCACTTCGAATCCAAGGCGCATTTGTTTTGCGCTGCCAGTGAACACTATTGGGAAAACATCAAGCGCGACCTCGATGCGGTGCTATCACCAGTGAACTCGCCCCTGGAACAGCTGGAAAATGTCATCGGCTTTATTTTCCACAACAAATTCGGCTCACCCGCAACGTGTGTGCGCGGCTCGCCGTTTTTCAGTGCTGGCCTGCAAACCGGCTGCGATGAGCCGATGATTAACGACAGCCTGCAGAAAATGTCGCAAAACTGCGTCAAGTACAATCTGGCGCTGGTGCGCTCGCTGTCGGCGGCGGGGTATCTGGAAGGAGACGTTGATGCGGAGCGGGTAGCGCGTCTGTTGAGCCAATATGTTCAAGGACTTGCAGGGTTCGCCCGGGTTAATGGCTGTGCCTGTCTGGAAACCGTGCGCAAGGATATCGGGGAAGGCTTTTACCGCTTGCTGGGGCTGAAGCGACAATATTGGTTCACCACCCGCGCCACCTGGCAAATGCCTGCTAAGGCGTAATGCTCAGCCTGACATTGGCGGTTTGAATATCACACAATTTCTACCGCCGCTTTTGGCCTCATATAAAGCGGTGTCCGCGCGTTTGAACATGATTTCAAACGCTTCGTTCGAAGCAGCCAGGGTTGCACCGATGCTTACGGACACCCGAAGTGGCTCACTGCCTTGCTCGAAGGTGTGAGCGTGAATGGTGTTGCGGAGTTTTTCCGCCAGCGCCGTCAGTTTTTCCTCGCTGGCCTGCGGGCTCACCAAAATAAATTCTTCACCACCCCAGCGACCGAATACGTCGGTCTGGCGGATGTTCTGTTCGATCAGTTTGGCTACACCCCGCAATACTCGGTCGCCAACATCGTGGCCACGGCGATCGTTGATGCGTTTGAAATGGTCGATATCGAAAATTAATAGACCGGTTTGCCCGCGGTCGAAATTACCTTTGAATAATTTCTCCAAGAATTGCTGAATGCCTGTTCGGTTCATGACACCGGTGAGCGAGTCAGTAATCGATAAAGACTCGAATTCGCGTTTTTCCACTTCGAGCTTTTTGTAATCCGCAATCAGTTTATCGATGCGCTGGGATGCTGAGCGGGAGTCGCGGTACATCGCGTATACCTTGGTAAATCCTTCCCACAAAATCAGTGCCATCCACATGGCGATCAGGCTGAGATAAAAAGTTTCCTTGCGGATCCACGTGCCTACGAGGTCGATTTTTTCGATGGTCACGGTATTGGTGCTGCGACTGATGAAATCCACTCCCAGGCTGATGACATTGCCAAAGTCCGGGGCCGAATGTTCGCGCCACACGTCAAATTCCCGCACCCACCATTCCGCCACACCAAATTCGGTAAGACGCACAAATGCCGGGTTGTTTAAATCTTTGGTACGGATCAGCACCGACATGAATTTGGCCGATTGCGCCGGGTCTCGCGGGTCATTTTGCTCTGGGTTGTAATTGCGCAGGCTCAGACGAATTTCCGGGGCGTTGCCCTGGTAATGAAAAAGAATATTCAGTCCTTCAAAGTGGGTCAGGTCCAGTCCGGTAACGCCGTCGCTGGTGATGGTCAGGGCATAGCCGCAGGAATAGGGATGCTGCGGCGCGTATTCACAGGTGAACATGTGTTTCTCAGCGTCCACCCATTCAGCCGAAATACCGTCGCCGTTTGAGTGGCCGTAGAGCGTATGTACGGTATCGGGATTTGGGCGGAGGGTAATGATTTTGGGAGGGATATAGCGCTGACCAATAAGCGCCAGCACGGTGAGTATCCCCGCCGCTAAACGCAGAATGTTATAAACCGTGGATTTCATCTTGTTTATGATGCCTTTTAGCCCGTTTTAAGCGTAGTTCATCCGGACTTGTTTGGCTGGGACGCGCAGGCAGGGCTGCAAGTTGAAAGGTTTTCTTATTCGCGGAGCTTGGTGGGAATTCTGCGGCCATGATGCCGCCGAAGCAGTGGCTGACGTAGTGAGGGCTGTTACAGCACCGTGCGCAACATCTGCAGGGCCAGCAGCAATGACAAGACCCCAAACAATTTTTTCAGTAATTTCACCGGCAGTTGGTGGGCCAGACGTGCGCCGAGCGGGGCGGTTAGCAGGCTGAGGGACGCAACGCTGAGCACGGCGGGCCAGTAGATAAATCCCAGGGTGAATTCCGGCAGGTCGTGAATTTGCCAGCCGTTCACCAAATATCCCCCAGCACCGGCCAGCGCCACGGGCAAACCGACGGCCGCGGAGGTGCCTATGGCCACCGGAATTGCCACGTTGCACCAGGCGAGAAAAGGCACGGTCAGCGATCCGCCGCCGATAGCCACCAGGGCGGAAATACCGCCAATCCCTGCTCCTGCAGCGGTTAACCCGGCGGTGCCCGGCAGTTGCCGCGAAGGCGTGGGTTTGCGGTCGAGAAATAGTTGCAGGGCGACAAAGGACATAAATATCGAGAAAAAAATCGCCAAGGGTTTCGCGGTGATATAGCTGGCGATAAAGGTTGCAGCGAAGGTCCCAAACAGAATACCGGGGGTCATGCGTGCAACCACCGGCCAGAGCACGGCAGCGTGGCGGTGATGGGCGCGCAAACTGGCGACGGCGGTTGGCACTATGGCGGCCATTGATGTCGCCAACGCCATATGCACCAGGTGCTCGGTTGGAAAACCTTGAGCAACAAAAAGCATAGTCAAAACCGGCACCATCACACCGCCGCCGCCGATTCCGAACAATCCGGCCAGCAGGCCGACCAGCGCGCCCAGGCCCATGTAGGCCATCAGCCATTGCAGTTCCGGCATTGCGTCCCCCTCTCGCAAAAGAGTCGCATCATACCTACATCGAACATGTTTGGCGGTGCGCGATCTTCAGGCGGTTGCGGCTCTGTTTTCCAAATCGGTGATGAGCCGAAATTCATCCGGCGTGAGGGCGTTTGCCAGTTTTCCAAGAAAGGCATCGCGGTCGGAGGGAGGCAGCTGCGCCGCTCTATGCGCGACCACGGCGACTGGTGGCAGTGCGTCCAAATGGGGAAACAACACTCGTTCTTCGTCGTCGAGATGCAGCAGGTAATCGCCGAGAAATTTCATCCAGTCCAAATGAAGCTGACACAACACCTTTTGGCAGGAGCTGGGCTGGCTCGGCTCAAGGTCGTCCACCAATACCAAAATGCGGCCCAGTTGCTCATACAGGTGTCGGTGATCCTCTGCCATGTGATCGGCGAGGGCGCGATTGAGAGCTCTCAGTTTTGGTTCAAGCAATCTGTCCTCCATTTCCGCATGGCGTTGCAGTAGCGCCGCGATATTTACCATGGCCTCCCGCACCGTGGCGCAGTCAGCTGGGGTAGCGCGCGACACTTCGGCGGCGACGGCGAAAAGCTCCTGGCGAATATATTTGTGCATAACGGTCAGGGCGCTGGGTTCTGAAAGATGCATAGCGGGTTGCTCCTCGATAGGTGGTGGTGCACTTGATTTTTGAATATAGGGTGGCGGGCATGCTAAAACCTCAACTTAACTTGAGGTCAATAGCGGTTGGGAGGTGTCTGTGGCGGAAAGCGATTTGCCGGTGAGCCGGGAAATAACCATTGGTGAGGTGGCGCGGCGCAGCGGTGTGTCCGTGGCCACTCTGCACTTTTACGAAAGTCGCGGATTGATCAAAAGCTGGCGCACGTCTGGCAATCAACGCCGTTATCCCCGCGGTGTGCTGCGGCGCATTGCCATTATTAAAGTGGCGCAGCGTATGGGAATTCCACTGGCGGAGATTCAGGCAAATTTGCAAACGCTGCCGGCGAATTGCGCGCCGTCTGCCGCAGATTGGCAGACACTGTCGGCGCGTTGGCGGGCGGATCTGGACGACCGTATTGCGCGTCTCACCCACCTGCGCGACCAGCTCAGCAGTTGTATCGGTTGCGGTTGTTTGTCGTTGGAAGATTGCCCGCTGCGCAACCCCGGGGACCGGCTGGCGGCGCAAGGTTCCGGTCCGCATCTGCTGGACGGGAAGGGCGGGGAGAATTGAGTTTTGAGGGAGTGAGCTGAACATGCAGCCTCCGCATGGACTGACTGTCGTTCAGTCGTTTGCGGACGCTCTAAATCGACAAGAATCAATCTTCTGCGGTGACTTTTATCCAGCGGCCATTCTGTGGAGCGACTTCAAATCGCGCCCAATGACGAAAATCTTCCCGCGAGCAAATTCCCGTGTCGTAGGCGCCATCGCCAGCGAGCACTTTGTAGATGACCCGGGTTTTTTTGTCATCCTCACCACTGGCGTCCACCACTTGGCGAATGCTCCACAAATTGCCAAGTTTGCCATTGCTGTAGAACCGTCCGGCGACTATGTGCTCGGGATGGGTGATGTTTTTTTCCGCGTGTTGTTTTGCCAGTTCCAGCAATTCAGTCAGGCTTTCCGCTGTGATATCCACGTAGGAATCCAATTGTTCCATCGCAGCGGCAAAGTCTTCCTGAGTCAGCTCGAATTGTCGCTCCGCAGGTTTGACTGGCTTGCTCTTACGCCGCCGGACCAGATGGGCAGGATAGCGACGCCAGGAGAATAGGCTGTTGAACAGGATGGCCATCGCCATAATCGCCGCGACGTTGAGCAGAATTGGCGTGAGCAAATAGAGGTAGCCCAGTGCGTGAGTATCCGGGCCGCCGATCACTGCTGCCAGTGCGGTGGCCCCTCCTGGCGGATGAATGCAGCGCAAATAGTGCATGGTGGCGACCGCCAGCCCGACGGCTAACGCGCCGGTCCAAAAATAACCCGGAAACAGCCGTTGGCAACTTACGCCGATAAACGCCGAGAGCAGATGCCCCCCGATCACCGCCCAAGGTTGCGATAGGGCGCCGTGGGGCACCGCGAATAGCAAGACGGCACTGGCTGCCATGGAGGCCACCAGCAAAACGGTACCGGGACCTTCGCCACATATCAGTAGGGAGATTCCGTATACCGCGAGCATTCCCACCAGCGCGCCGAAGCCGGAAATGAGTTTTTCCGCATGGCTGGTTGTGTTGCGCTCCACGCCGAGCAGGGCGCGGCACTCATGGAGCAGAATCGAATAACGGCTCATAACGTTGTCGGGCGTGTCACTTCATTTTGGCCGCGACCCACTCGGTTCCCAGCGCCAGCGCCGCGCCAACCAGCGCGCTTACACACGCCAGCAGAATCAGTGGCTCGGCCCCGGTAATTGCCGCGTAGTCGAAGGGGTTGAGGTTGGCCTGTTGCAACACAACGGTTTTGCCGTGGCTGTCGAGGGTGGTCACCAGTGCTTGTTTCCACGGCCAGGTGACATTAAGAGAGCCCACCAGAAAGCCGATGAGTGTGGCCAGCGTTACCGCGTGATAACGGGTCAGCAGCCAGCTGATAAATCGTGAAAACAGGATCAGGCCAAAGATACAACCGCTGCCGAAAGACGCCAGCGCGACAATATCCAGGGTATGGATGGCATTGAGAAACACCGGGTATAGCCCGACGAGCAACAAAATAAAACTGCCGGAGATGCCCGGCAGAATCATCGCGCANNNACGCCATATACGAAGGCGGTGCCGAGGATCAAACCAATCCATTGCGGCAATTTCCAATGGGGCTGGTGACGGCAGAGCGAGAGAATCGACGCGACGATCAACCCAGTGAAAAATGCCCAGACCAGGATAGGGTAAGCCTCCAATGCAAAAAGGACGACGCTGGCCAGGGTTTTCAGGCTGATCAGAATGCCGGTGAAGAGTGCGACGAGAAAATTGCCGTTGATGTAGCGCCAGGTTTTGACAATGCCGTCATTCTTCAGCATCACTAAAACCGCCGGGGTGCAGCGCTTCAGGGAATCCAGCCACTCGTCATAAATTCCGGTAATGAATGCGATGGTGCCGCCGGAAACCCCCGGTACTACGTCCGCCGCTCCCATACACAGGCCTTTCAATAGGATCACCAGGTACTCTTTGATTCCGCGTTCTTCTCTGTTCAAGGCGATCTCCACTGGGGTCGTTTCGGGGCGGCGGGATTCTAGCAAGTTCGCGCTGCGAAAGCACAAACGGCCCCCGGTGGGGCCAGGCTTTGGTATTCGTTGAGCACTCTCTCAATTAATCGGTGTATATCTAAATAATAATAAATATCATTTGCGCTATCTTTGGCGTGAGATTATGATCGCGCCAAATTTCATTACAACATTACATTTTTGACGTTTTATTGGGGGTTATATGGCAAGTGCTCGGGTCTCGTTTCGGACTTCACCAAACCATGCGCAACTGCGCGACAGCATTGGCCGCGTCGCAGCCTCATCGCTGCTGGTATTAGGTATGGGATTGGCGGCCGCTGCGCAAGCTGCACCGGCCCAAGAGGAGACTCCGCAACTGCCAGCGGTAAAAGTGGAAGATACCGCCGCCCCCTATAAAGCGGAAAAAGCGTCATCGCCGAAATATACCGAGCCCCTGCGTGATACCCCGCAAAACATCACCGTCATTACCAACGACCTGATTCAGAGCCAGAACGTGCAGTCCTTGCGCGATATTTTGAGCAACGTTCCCGGCATTACGTTTGGTGGTGCCGAGGGCGGCAATGGCTATGGCGATAACATCATTTTGCGCGGCTACGACATCAGTAATAACTCGTCCGATATCACCGTGGACGGTGTGCGCGATTCCGGCCGTTTTACCCGCTCCGATTCCTTCAATTTGGAAAGTGTTGAGGTCATCAAAGGACCGAACTCGGTTTACTCTGGAGCGGGTTCTGTATCGGGCAATGTCAATA
This sequence comes from Marinagarivorans sp. UBA5868, assembly GCA_002432095.1. Classification (GTDB taxonomy): domain Bacteria; phylum Pseudomonadota; class Gammaproteobacteria; order Pseudomonadales; family Cellvibrionaceae; genus UBA5868. The sequence goes on from DJFQ01000121.1 coordinate 21,726, forward strand.
TGGTGACCAAGTCGCCAAAGAACGAAGACATCAGCACCGTGGCTGCCGGGCTAGGCACCGACAATTATCAGCGGGCCACCTTGGATACTAATAAAGTCATCGCAGATGGTATCGCGTTCCGTCTGAACGTCATGACGCATGAAAACGAAGTAGCCGGGCGGGATTATGTGGAGTACGAGCGCTGGGGAATTGCGCCGTCCATCGCTTTCGGATTGGAGAGCGATACTAAAGTTGTATTGAGCGCGCATTTCCAGGATGACATTGGTTGGAATGATTATGGCGTTCCTATTCGTATGGGACACGAAGTACCCGGAGTGGACCGCAGCAATTATTACGGTTGGCATAACCTCGACGGTGAAAATACCGACAGCCGCTCTTTCACTGCCACTATCGAACATCATTTTAGTGACACTTTATCGCTGCGAAATTTAAGCCGTTGGTCGCAGGTGGATGGGCGGTTTGTGAATACCGCAATTGGCGGGCGGGTTTGTATGCAAGCGGGCGAATATCCGCTGGGCACCACGGCGACTTCACCTGCTAACAACACTGTATGCGCGGCATCCGGTACCTATGAATATTCGGGCGGGCCACGGGGAGCCGGGCGTGACTCGGTTAATACCCAGGCGTTGACGCAGACAGATTTAACCTGGGATTTCGCTTTGGGCGATGTGGAAAATACATTGATATTCGGTAATCAAATTTCCACGGAAACCGGTGATCGTCAGAATTTCAACCACATCGATACATCCGGCGATGCGGTGAGCGTGGATTTTTACAATCCGGACTCCTATTGGTATGGTCCAGTCAATAAAGTGCTATCCGCCAAATCCAATTCGAGTATGGATGTGGTTGCGTTTTATGCGTCCAATACCTTCAAGTTCAATTCGCAATGGCAAGCCAATATTGGTTTGCGTTACGACCATTACACCTTGTCGCAAGAAACGTTTACCGTCGCCGATGGGCGCGTTGCAGCAACACCTGAGGACACTACCCCATTCGTCAAATTTGATGACGAGCTGGTAAGTGGCCGCTTGGGTGTTGTTTATAAACCGCAGGAAAACGGCAGTATTTATGCCTCTTTTGGCACATCGGCAAATCCAACAACACCTTCCGCCAACACCACGTGTAATGTCGATTCCAATTGTTTCGCCGATCCCGAAGAAGCAGTCAATTATGAGTTGGGTACAAAATGGGATTTGTATGACGGCAAACTCGGTTTGACGGCGGCATTGTTCCGCAACGAAAAGAAAAACGCGCGTGTGACGTCGGATGTAGATCGAAATTCCGTGGTTGTTCTCGACGGCAAATCCCGTGTGGATGGTTTGGAATTCGGCATTTCCGGTCAAATTCGTGACAACTGGTCGATTTTTGCTGGTTATGTATTTCTCGATAGTGAAATGCTGCAAAGCATATCGGATCAGCGTATTGCCGCGGGAGAAGTGGATGTGCAAGCTGGACACGCGCTGCCTAATACGCCAGAAAATTCCGGCACATTATGGACAACCTACACATTCGGCTCCGATCTGGATTTGAGTTACGGTCTGCGTTTTGCGAGTGGCGCTTACATGAGCTACAGCCCAACCACCGTGGGCGACATAACCATTGATCCCAAAATTCCCAGCTATGTCGTCCACAATGCCGCGGCGAGTTATCGCCTGGGCCAGACGACGCTACAGCTCAATCTCAATAACCTGACCAACGAGGAATATTTCTCAACATTCTCCACCAACCCGAATCGTTGGGCTTTACCGGCGCCGGAG
>DJFQ01000201.1:0-8544 GCA_002432095.1 Marinagarivorans sp. UBA5868
CGCTGGGACATTATCGATATGGTGCGGTTGTGTTATGCATTAAGGCCAGAGGGTATCGAGTGGCCAGTGGTGGATGGGCGCGTGAGCTTCCGTTTGGAATTGCTGACGGCCGCCAATGGAATTAGCCACCAGTCTGCCCACGATGCCTATTCGGATGTAGAGGCGACCATTCAACTCGCCCGATTAATTCGGGCAAAACAACCTGCACTTTATGATTACGTTGTGCAGCACAAGCACAAAAGCAAGGTTGGTCCTTTATTCGATTTGGTCGGTCACAAGCCACTTTTGCATATCTCCTCTAAATTCCCCGCGGACAATGGCTGCGCCGGGTTGGTTATGCCTCTGGCAATGCACCCGACAAATAAAAATGCGGTAATTGTCGTCAATCTTTCTGCGGATCCGACGGATTTAATCGGTCTGAATGCGGAGCAGATTGCGGAGCGCGTATTTACTGCGCAAGACGACCTGCCGGAAGGTGACGATAGAATTCCACTGAAATTGATTCATCTTAATAAATGCCCTGTGGTAGTCACGCCTAAAATGCTGGATGAAAAAGCGGCCGAGCGTCTAAAGATCGACCGCACTTTGTGTGAAAAACACTGGCATCAGTTGCTGCAGGTCGATTTGAAAAGCAAAGTCCAACAGGTGATGGGGCGTAATGAGTTCCCGCCGCGCAGCGATCCAGAGAGGCAATTATATGATGGCTTTGTCTCGGGTGAGGACAAGGCCGTTATGACACAAGTGCGCACCGCGACACCGCATGACCTTACGCAGCACAATTTTGTGTTTCGTGACAAACGTCTTAGAGAAATGCTGTGGCGATACAAAGCCCGCAATTTTCCCGCAAGTTTGTCCAATGCGGAGCGCGGTCAATGGTTGGAATTTTGCCGCGGCCGGCTGGAAAATGGCGATGAGGGAGTTTTGTCTGTTGCGCAACTGCAGGAAAAAATTCGCATCTTGGACGAAGGGCAGAATCTAAATAAAGATCAGAAAATTGTATTGCAGCAGTTGTTCCGCTACAGCCGCGCGTTAGCGCAGGAATACCAATTGGGGTCTAAATGCTGTTGGTGATAATTCATGAAAACCAATGAACTGATTGCTGCCGCTGAGGCGGAGCTAGTGCCGCAATTGCGGGTGATGAAGACCAAAGAACTGGAGCGCCATGCGGCTAAGCTGTTGAAAAAGATCGGTGCCGATTACGCGCAGGTGCTCGCTGAAGTCACGAAAGCAGTGCCGGAACTCAATGCGGAACAAAATGCCTTTGTTCGGATCCAGCAAATCGTAAGCGCTTGTGGACGAAACGACGCGGACAGGAAAATCGTCGAGAGAGCCTCGGTTATCATGATGGTGATTATCAAAAAACAATTTCTAAAAATTCATTCACAGAATTGACGTTGGCATTTTCCAAACAAACCATGGGCGATGCACTTTCGTGCAGCCGGGAGACCAGTCATGAGTAACACTGAAAAACCGCATCAACTTGTATCCTCCCTCGATTGTCCGGCCGCTGCCATTGCACCAGTGTTAGAAAGAGTGTCGCCGCACAGCACCGATGTCGGCGGCATTCAGGTGAACCGGGTATTGCCACGGCGCCAGCGGCGCTTAATCGGTGCTTGGTGTTTTCTTGATCACATAGGCCCGGTGAGCGGCAGCGAAATTGATTTGCATGTGGGTGCACACCCGCATATCGGGTTGCAAACGTTTACTTGGATGATGCAAGGGGAAATCCTGCATCGCGACAGTCTTGGCACCGAGCAGGTGATTCGCCCAGGGCAGGTCAATTTAATGACGGCGGGACGCGGTATTGCGCATACCGAGGATAGTGTAGTGGGGCAGCACGCCATGCACGCCGCGCAACTGTGGATCGCGCTGCCGAAAGAACATGCCGATACGGAACCGCGTTTCGATCACTACCCGGATTTGCCGCGTTGGCGTGAGCAGAATTTGGATATGACGCTGCTGATCGGCACTTACGCTGCTCATAAAGCGCCAACTAAATCTTTTTCGCCACTGGTCGGAGTTGATCTGCAGGTGATCCAGGCGGGCCAGGTAAATCTTGAATTGCGCGGGGATTTTGAATATGGATTATTGCCGCTGCAGGGCAGCTGGACAATTGAAGGCGAGACGTTTGCGGAAAATGATTTGGCTTACTTGGGATGCGGGCGCCGGGAACTGATCCTCGAAAGTCCGGCCAACGGCCGCGCGCTTTTGGTTGGTGGTGCACCTATGAATCATGAAGTCTTGATCTGGTGGAATTTCGTTAGCCACAGTCGCTCCGTTATTACCCAGGCTCAGCACGATTGGGAGGCGGATAATAAAAGCCGCTTTGCCGATGTGCCGGGCGCCGTAAAACGTCTGATACCTCCGCCGATTCCGTGGCGGGAATAAATCAGCTGTCGCGTCCGTTATAGGGGATGCGTTTTAAAGTATCGAGATCAATATTGTCCAGGCAGCGCACATTAATTGCGGCGGTGGCATTGCCGCTGGGATCCATGCCAAAACCGAAAGGCGCACAGCCGCAGGTGGTGCAAAACTTATGCTGAATGACGTGGCGATTAAACGTGTAAGTCGCCATATCACTTTCCGGCGTTAGTATTTTCACCTGGTCCTTTCCGGTAAACCAGAGCAAATAACCTTTGCGCTGACAGTGGGAACAATTGCATTCGATGACATCGCCCGGTTGGCCCTCGATTTCGAAAGCAATCCGGCCACAGTGACAACTGCCTTTTCGAACCATAAATCCTCCGCTTGCTTCTGGGAGTAAACGTTTCCCGAAATCTGAATAAATTAACCCGGCATTGCTGCTGGATCCATATAAGCCAACTCCCAGGCATGGCCGTCGGGATCCTTGAAGCTGTGTCCATACATAAAACCATAGTCCATCGGTTCGCGATAAACGGTGCCGCCGTGGGTGAGCGCACGTTTAACGGTTGTGTCTACTTCTGCGCGACTGTCGCAACTCAAGCACAATAAAACTTCAGTCTGCTTATTGGCATCGCTCATGGGGTGGGGCGAAAAAGATTCGAATTTTTCCTGCGTCAGAAGCATCACGTATATATCGTCACTGATCACCATAGCCGCAGCGGTCGCGTCGGTGAATTGCGGATTGCTGGAAAATCCCAGGCCACTATAAAAGGCTTTGGATTTTTCCAAATCTTTTACGGCGATATTCACAAATATTTTGCGGCTCATCTTGCACTGTCCTCGGAAGTTATCATTTTTGAACGGGAATCCAGATCTCGGTACCACCCATGCCAGTCTCAGGATTATATTCTGAGGTGTAGCGCTCATAGCAGGGTGCATTGGCGGCTTTGAGACCCGACGCAGGCAGCCACTTTTCCCAAATCGCGCCGATGGTTTGTGGAATGGCAGACGAATGTCCGTGATGAATAAAGACTGCATAATGTTGTGCATCGACCGCCAGGGTGGTGAATCCTCTGGGGAGAGAACCTTCTTCGCTGATTTCCACAGCTGTCAGATAATCGAAAATCTCGGCGTTGGCATTCCAGCAGATGCCGAAACAATCTTCACCTAATTGATTGGGTATTTGGCCAAGATATGTCACGAATTCTTGCCAGTGTGACGGGATTTTTTCCCGTTCGCTCATGCTGTATTGGCGGCTTATGCCGGCGAACAGACGTGTCGGCTTCTTCTCCCAGCGGTCTGGCTCTGGCACCAGGTTGCGCATGCGTTCTTCCTGCTCGCGAAGTTCGGGTGTCATTGCATCGCCAAAATCTTCCGCGGTAAATAGTGGGCGTATTTCAATTTCGGAATTTTCCGGCATGGGATTGGGACAGCGTTTTACCCATTCAATGGCTTCTTCCATGGATTTCACCTGCCACAGCCAGTAACCCGCGACGATTTCATTAGGATGTGGAAAAGGCCCTTTATTAACGGTGCGGTTGGTGCCGGAAAACGAAACCCGCGCGCCCTTGGAGCTGGGGTGCAGACCATCGCCGCCGAGCATTATGCCGGCGTCGATCAATTGCTGGTTGTACTGCATCATGGCAGTGATCAATTCTTCGCTCGGCATCTCGCCGGCTTCTGAACTTTTTGTGGCTTTAACAAAAACGATGACTTTCATGGTCGGCACCTTATTTTTTGCAACGTTATTTTGTACACGTTATTTTTTTACAACCGGAAGATTATCAAGTTCGAAAATCGGACGAATTTCCACCGTGCCCATGCGCGCGCCCGGAATGCGGCTGGCAATGTCGATGGCTTCATCCAAATTTGCCGCATCCACCAGGTAGTAACCACCCAACTGTTCGCGCGTCTCAGCGAATGGGCCATCTGTGACCAAGGCTTTGCCATCACGCACGCGCACGCTGGTAGCTGTCTCCACATAATGCAACGGGGATGCGCTTAGATATTTACCTTCCCCGTTGAGCTGGTGACACAGATCCACCGACTCGGCCATACATTTGGCACGTTCGGATTCGGTCCAGATGGATTCATCGCTGTAAATCAGCATCATATATTTCATGACAGTACCTTTTGGCTTTGACATTTGATGTTCTTGCGAATTAGTCGTGCGCCTGCGTCGCAGATCGACACCGCATCAGAAATTCTTTCAGTGACGAGATAATTTCGCTTTGATCTCGTCGAGGCGCTTTTGCAGAAAACGGATTTCCACCTGCTGCTGGGCCAGATGTAATGCCTCTTTATAAGCTCCGTGTGCCTCCGGATATTGTCGCAAGCGGCGGTGCAGGTCGGCTTTGGCTGCATGGGCTAAGTGGTACTGACGCAGGTCCCCCCGCCCCAGCAAACTATCCACCAGTTCCAGGCCGGTCTGTGGCCCATCGCGCATGGCCACGGCAACAGCGCGATTGAGCTCAACAATGGGAGAGGGCGCGAGACGCAGTAACACATCGTACAGCGCGACGATCTGCGGCCAGTCGGTGGCGTCCGCGGTCGGCGCCTCGGCATGTACCGCCGCAATAGCGGCCTGCACACTAAAGGCGCCGAACTGGCGTGTTATGAGTGCGCTTTCTAACAACGACTGTCCTTCGCGAATCATGGAGTGGTCCCAAAGTGCGCGGTCTTGCTCTTCCAAGAGAAGAAGGTCGCCCTCCGGTGAGATACGGGTAGCGCGCCGTGCATGATGCAACAGCATCAGCGCGAGCAGACCGCGAACTTCGGCGTGCGGCAACAACTCCAGCAGCAACCGTGCAAGGCGAATCGCCTCCTGGGCGAGATCCGGTCGGTCCAGGCTGGCGCCGGAGGAAGCGTGATGGCCTTCGTTGAACACCAAGTAAATTACCGTCAAAACGGCTTTGAGGCGCTCGCCCAGGTGTTTTTGACCTGGCACTTCGTAAGGAATACCGGCGTTGCGAATTTTGGCTTTGCCGCGGACTAATCGCTGCGCCATTGTCGTCGGCGTGATAAGGAATGCGCTGGCGATGGCTTCGGTGGTGAGGCCGCAGATTTCCCGCAGGGTTAGCGCAATTTGCAGTTCCGGCGCGAGGGCGGGGTGGCAGCAGGTGAAGATAAGGCGCAACTGATCGTCGGCGATAGCTTCCTGTTCTTTTTCTGGAGGAGCCGCTGGCTCCTGTTCCAGATCTTCCAACGAGTCCAGACGCGCCTCCCTGCGCAGTCGGTCGATGGCTTTGAAGCGGGCCGCCGACACCAGCCAGGCGCGGGGATTATGGGGCAGGCCATCTCGCGGCCACTGTTGCATGGCGGCGGTGAAGGCCTCCTGCAGTGCGTCTTCTGCCAAATCAAAATCCCGCAGGAGGCGCACCAGAGTGGCGAACACACGGCGCGATTCGTGTCGGTAAATGTCTTCGATTTGTTTCTGCATCGGATGTCCTCAACAGGCAAGCCGCGTGTTCTACCATGCCCGCAGTGCCGGCGCCACCCGCGCCGCTTATGGTTCGCTCTTTGCTTCGGTTCCCCGGCTGTCTTCTGCATCACCCACAAAGGGTCGCCTATGAACAAAATCGCCGAGTTTTTTCAGCTGTCATCGCTAGGAACGAATTTCCGTAAAGAAAGCGTCGCGGGTCTCACAACCTTTCTCGCCATGGCCTATATCACCGTCGTCAACCCTGCGATTTTGTCGGACGCAGGAATGGATTTCGGCGCGGTGTTTGTCGCCACCTGCCTTGCTGCCGCTTTTGGCAGTATCGCCATGGGATTGCTCGGCAATCTGCCCGTCGCGCTGGCGCCGGGTATGGGGCAAAACGCCTTTTTCACCTATGCGGTGGTGCTCGGTATGGGGCACAGCTGGCAAGTTGCTTTGGGCGCAGTGTTTTGGTCCGGCATCATTTTTATCGTGTTAAGTGTCTTGCCGATTCGTGAATGGCTGATCAATTCCATTCCAAAAAGTCTCAAGCTTGGCATTTCCGCCGGCATTGGCTTGTTTCTCGGCATAATCGCACTGACGAACGCCAAGGTAGTAGTGGACAGCCCCGCCACCTTGGTGCAGCTGGGGGACCTGGTGAGTTTTGGCCCGCTGATGTGTCTCCTCGGTTTTGCGTTAATCACCGCGTTGGCGCAAATGCGTATTACCGGTGCAGTCATTATCGGTATTTTGCTCGTGACGGTTATTGGTTGGCTCACCGGTGGGGCGGAGTTTAAAGGTGTGGTGGACGTACCACCTTCGATGGCCCCAGTGTTTTTGCGGCTCGACCTTACTGGTGCTTTGGAAGTTGGACTGATCACCGTCATCATTACTTTATTGATAGTGGATGTATTCGACACCGCTGGCACGCTTGTGGCGGTTTGCAACCGCGCCGGCCTGATGCGCCCGGACGGCTCTCTGCCGCGCTTGGGTAAAGCCTTATTGGCCGACTCCAGCGCCACGGCGGCCGGTGCGTTGCTGGGCACTTCTTCCACGACGAGCTATATCGAAAGTGGCGCCGGCGTTGCTGCTGGTGGGCGCAGCGGATTGACTGCCGTCATCTGTGGATTGTTATTTCTGCTCTGTTTGTTTTTCGCGCCTTTGGCTCAGAGCATCCCCGCATATGCCACTGCATCCGCGCTTTTATTCGTGGCTTGTCTTATGGCCCGCAGTCTGGCGGATCTCGATTGGGACGACCATACTGAAAGCGCTCCAGCGGTCATTGCCGCCATTGCTATGCCGCTGGGATATTCCATCGCCGACGGCATAGGTCTGGGATTCATCTCCTATGCGGCCATTAAAATTGCCAGCGGTCGTTTCCGCGAGTGCCCGCCGGTTGTCTATGTCATAGGTGCTGTGTTTGTGGTGAAATTCGCGTTTTTATAAAGGCAGCTTCACAGGTTCGGCGGTCGCCAGCCTAAAGCGCCGCCAACCTATGAGGATTTTTCGGATGTCATTCCGCCGCTCCATTTTTGTTTTGTCTTTATTTTCATTTGTACTCTCCGCAGCGGTGCATGCGGGGCCAATTAACTGGCCGGGAAAAGCCAAAGCGGCGGTCAGTCTTTCCTATGACGACGCCTTGCATTCGCAACTGGATAACGCCGTCCCCGCGTTAACCAAATATGGCATCAAAGTCAGTTTCTACCCGATTCTCTCGTCGCCGGTCGTGGTTGAGCGCATGACTGAATGGCGAAAACTCGCCGCGGACGGACATGAGCTTGGCAACCACACCTTGTTCCACTCCTGCGCCAAATCCAAACCCGGCCGCGACTGGGTTCCCGCCTATAATGACCTGGACAAAAAAGTGATGGGCCAAATGCGCGATGAGCTCCTCACCGCCAACGCCTTCCTACACGCCCTCGACGGCAAAACCGAACGCACCCTCACACCTCCCTGTCTGGATTGGGAACTGGCCGACGGCAACTATGTGGAAAATCTCGGTAATTTATTTGTCGGTGTAAAAGGCGCAGAAAAAATTGCCGCCGAACAAACCGCATTGCTCATGCCCGATGGTCATAGCGGCAAGCAGCTCATCGACTTCGTAAAAAAGTCCGCGCAAAAAGGTGGTTTGGTGCAGGTTATTTTTCATGGAGTTGGCGGCGATCATTTGTCGGTCAGCAAAGAAGCGCATGAGGAATTATTGAGGTTTCTGGCAGAGAATCGGACGGTTTATTGGACGGACACATACCTGAATATCTCCAAGCACCTGGCGGCGGGAAGCAAATAGTAGGATCAGGCACCGTGGCGGGCGACCAGAGTCATCAATGAGCGCTGTATTCGACTTAAACTCTCCCGCCATCAGCTTATCAAAACAACTGTTTATAGTTGCCCGACTGCTCACTACAATATGCCTCTTTTCATGGATGCGGTTCTGATATGAGTGAGCGGTTTCGCGGCTTTCTGCTAACAGGGGGCCTGATAGTCGTGACTTGGTTGCAGGGTTGCGCCAGCAGTTCTCCGATTGCCAAGTCTGCCCCGACTGAAGCGGAGAACGCCGGCGTGGTAGTGGCAGCGCCCGCAGTGAATCAACCAAAACCTTCTCCGGCCCCGATTGCCAGTCCCTCGGTAGAACTCTCCCCCCCAATTTCCGTTGTTGAAACTCCGTCATCGACGGCAGGTGTATCGGCCTCCCACGTTCGTGTGGAACCCACACCGCCGCTGGATGCGCCGGCAAATGCATCACACCCGTCAACCGCTGTAAA
>DJFQ01000201.1:8655-11733 GCA_002432095.1 Marinagarivorans sp. UBA5868
AAAACCCATAGTTCCAACGACAAAACCCATGGTTTCAGCTACAAAACCTGTAGACCCAACGACAAACCATTCAGCTCCAACGACGAAACCGGCAACCCCAACGATAAAACCTCTCGCATCCACACCTGAGGTACAGCCGGCCGCTGTGGATGAGTTTGTCAGCGGCGAACTTCAGCCTGCGCCGGAAATTGGGGAGCTAGACATAGAGGTGACATTAGACTCTTTGCCGATCACCATTCGTGACCAATGGGTGCTCTCCGCTGCGGGCGATACGTGCAGTCTTACTACACGGCCTATTCGCTTTGATGACGGTCAGGGCATGTCAAAATTGCAGCTCGTGTTAACCACACAGCATTGGTTGATCAAGACCCAATCGGATATTGATTTGAGTTACAGCGGAACCGGCTTAATGGTAGATGATGACCAACATTTTCCGTTGGACCAATTGGTGCGGCAAAGTGATTTGATGTTCACCAAAGAATATGCCGCCATTACGCAAGCATTTACCACCGGAAATAGCCTGCGTATTACTCTCGGTTTCTGGCCGACCTGGCCAATTACGGAGACGAAAACGATCACGGTACCGCTGCAACATTTCGCCAGCGCGCAGCGTGCCTGGAAGCAGTGTCTATCATTGATCAGTGGTCATTGAAGGCAACTACAAACATTGGATAAAACAGACGTCGGATAAAAAATGGGACTGCGCTTAAAATTTAACCTCGTATTAAGTTTGACAACGGTGGTGGCTCTGGCCATTTCGGCAGTTGTCAGTCATAGAATTCTGCAGGACAACGCTCGGGAGGAGGTTCTTGAGAAGGCTCGCATAATGATGGAAAGTGCGAGCGCGGTACGTACCTATACCGTCAACGAAATTAAGCCGCTGCTAAAGGTTCAGCAGCGGCGCAGTTTTGTTCCGCAGACCGTGCCTGCGTATGCTGCCCACCGCTATATCAAAGCGCTGCAGGAGAGTCATACGGAATATTCCTATAAAGAGGCTACGTTGAATCCCACCAACCCGACTAACCGGGCCGCGGAATGGGAAGCCGATATCGTAAATTGGTTCCGTAACCACAGTGATGTCGGGGAGCTTACCGGAGAGCGAGCGACACCCACGGGTCCGCAACTTTACATGGGGCGCCCCATCACCATCAAAAATCCCGAGTGCCTAACATGTCATAGCACTCCCGCCGAGGCGCCAGAGACCTTAATTGCTACTTATGGCAGCAATAATGGGTTTGGCTGGAAATTAAATGAAACGGTGGGTGCGCAAATTGTGTCCGTTCCTATGTCTTTGCCGCTGGCGCGAGCCCAAGAAACTTTTTACACATTTATGGCGGCTCTGGTGGGTATATTTTTGGTCACCGGTATTATTCTCAATCTATTGCTGCACTTTATTGTAATTAAACCTGTGCGGGCTATGTCGCAAAAAGCAGATGACATTAGCATGGGGAATCTTGCGGTAGACGAATTATCGGTATCTGGAAGTGACGAAATTGCATCCCTTGGCCGTTCATTTAATCGCATGCATCGCAGCCTTATCAACGCCGTAAAAATGCTCGACGAGACTATGGATCCATGACCGATTCATCTGCGCCAAAAAAAATAGCGAAATACACCATCGAGAGAATTCTCGGCAGTGGCGCTATGGGCGTGGTCTATAAAGCGCATGATGAGCAGATTGATCGGTTGGTGGCGGTGAAGGTGCTGCATGAACATTTGCGCCTCGGCGCGGACGGCGAAACACTTGCCGCGCGCTTTCTTCAGGAGGCGCGCGCAGCCGCGCGCTGTTTGCATCCGAATATCGTCACCGTTTTTGATTTTGGCAATGAAGCGGTGCCCTATATCGTTATGGAATACGTCGAGGGCATGGAGCTGCGGGCTTTTCTGAAATCTAATAATCAGTTGTCGTTATCGGAAGCGGTGAATATCACCATTCAGGTTTTGGAGGCTCTTGCATTTGCTCATGGCAAGGGGGTTGTACATCGGGATATCAAACCCGACAACATTATCTTGTTGCAAAATGGCGCGGTTAAAGTCTCGGATTTTGGCGTGGCCCGTCTGGATACTTCAGATTTGACCGGAACCGGGTTTATGATCGGCACACCGAGTTATATGTCACCAGAAGGGCTTAAAGGAAAGGAGGTCGATACGCGCTCGGATTTATTCAGCGTTGGTGTTGTACTCTTTGAATTGTTGAGTGGTCAACGATTCGATCGTGAAATCGGCGTCCGACAAAATCTTGAAAAAATAAAAACCAATCAATCGATCAATAGAGCCAATTTGGACAAAATTCAGCGTATTCTCGCTCGCGTGCTGCAGCCCTCTGCCGCGGCTCGTTATCAGAAGGCCAGTGAATTTATTCAGGAGTTGCGGCAGATGGAAGATGTGGACGCTTTGGCTACGGTGATGTTGGCGCGCCCGACGCAGGAAATGCAGGCCACGCGCATTATGGAAACACAATCGCCAGAGGATATTTGGAATAATGAACTTCTGCAATCGCTTGAACAATCTCTCGCCACTTATGTCGGGCCGGTGGCGAAACTGCTGCTCAAAAAAAGCTTGCGTAATACCCAGACGTTTGAAGCATTAATTGATCAGCTGAGCGCGCATATTCCTACCGAGGTCGAGCGCAGCCAGTTTAAAAGCATGGTGAGGCGATCAGGAATTACCAGTCTCTATCCCACCGGCAGCTCCGCAACTGAGAACGCCAGAGCACATAGTGGTTTCACTAGGGTTGCTCAAGATACACCGCAAAAGCCGAAGCAGAATATCGGCGCGGACACACAGGCATTGCTAACAGAATGCCTGGCTTTCTACACCGGCCCGATAGCACAAAGGCTAGTACGTAAATACCTGGCGGAATCAACAAATATTACGCAGTTGGCAAACGCCTGCGCGCGACATATTCTGGACGCAGGTGAGCGCCAGCAATTTCTCGATAAGGCGGCAAAGCTGTAAACATTTGGTGATACGAAAAGCGGCGAAGCTATAAGCCGCTATGAGTGACTAAACCTTGCCGGCTTGTTGAAACTCCGAATATCACCTGCACTTCAGTCCAAACTCTCAACTCTCAACTCT
>DJFQ01000215.1:0-122 GCA_002432095.1 Marinagarivorans sp. UBA5868
ACAACCGGAATTTTGCCGGTTTCCCTATCGCTGGTAATTGTACGGCAGGCTTCAAAACCATCCACCTCTTCCATCACCACGTCCATAAGAATCAAATCCGGTCTATTTTTCTTCGCTTTTTC
>DJFQ01000215.1:228-10550 GCA_002432095.1 Marinagarivorans sp. UBA5868
TTGATTTTATCGAAGGAAGAAGAGCGGCTGGTCAGCAAAACAATCGGTGTATTCTTGTTTAACGCGCTGCGTTTTATGCGCTTGCACGCCGCATAGCCGTCCATGCCAGGCATTACCACGTCCATAAAAATGATGTCGTAAGCGGTTTTATTGGAGGCCTCCAACGCCGCTTCCGCAGAATCCACACAATCAACCTCAGTGTCCAGCAAACCAAACTCGATTTCAATCTGCTTGCGAACCGCCAGACTGTCATCGACTACCAATGCCCGCTGCAAACCGTGACGCTTATTGCCGGTGGATCCATCGCTTTTCAGCAACTTCAAACCCGCAATAGTGGTTTCGCAAAGATGCGTAGAATCGCCGCCGATTTGAAATTCCGGAAAAAAATTCAGTTCTTTAATGGTGTACTGATCCAGCAGGCGAAGAAGACGTGCGGGGTTTACCGGTACCGAAATGGTATATCCCTGGGATTCCTCCCCGGCATTCCTCTCGATTCGGATAGGCGGCTTCGCAATCGCTTTACCTTCCGGACGACGGGTGAGCCAGTACTTCAGAATATTAGGATTGTTGGTACATAAAATTATCAGATCAATAGAATCATCCACATATTTCGCGTTCGCGGCGATGGGAACAGCCTGATAACTTCTTGTGCGGTAACGAGTAACACCAAAAATGCGGCTCAGCGCCGCAAAGGCGTCACGGGAGGCGCCGACAACGCCGACACGAAAAACCCGCAGCACCTTGGCTTGGCCTTTAATTGAATTCTGCATTGACAACCGTTGATACCTCGGCTTTTCAGTCCGGTGAAGAGCTCCAATGTTGAATGGGCTTTATTCGGTGTAGCGCCAAAAGCCTGATTTCGCAACACATTGGGCGTTTTTTCAGCAATCCACGATAGTGATGCGCCAAGTAGGGAATCCAGGCGCCAGTCGAACGAAGCGCGTAAGTTTACCCTATAGGTATAATTTATAGTCAACTTACCATGTGCACTATTTTTGGCCTTTTCAAACAATTGAATGATTGAAACCAAAATAATGGGTTAAGAATGCGGAGCAAGTCGCTAGAATCGCGCATTCGCTAAAATGGCTGAGATAAAAAAGAATCACTTGCTAAACTTGTTTTCTAATACTGTTTTTCTATTCCTGTCGTTTTGTCACCACCGAGGCACCCTCATGCATCCCATAGAGCCCAGCTACAACCTTTTCCTGGTAGCACTTTCCTTCTTCGTTTCTGTATTCGGGTCCTACACCGGAATTCTCTTAGTGAAAGCCGCCAAATCATCCACCACCAACCGGGCGGCCTGGATAATGGCGGCGGCCACGGCCTTGGGCGGCGGCGCGATTTGGACAATGCATTTTATCGGCATGTTGGCCTATGACATGGGAATGCCTGTTAATTATGACCCTTTGATTACATTTGCTTCTCTGGCAATTGCGGTTGTCGTGGTGGGCCTTGGACTATTTTTCGTCGGCGGCAACCAAACCTCCATCGCTCGCTTGTTGGTGGCGGGTGTAATTACTGGCCTCGGCGTTGCGTCCATGCATTACAGCGGCATGTATGCGATGAACATGGCCGCAAGCATGAGTTACGATGCGCCCCTGTTTACCATTTCCATTGTTATTGCCCTTGTTGCGGCTACAGCGGCCTTGTGGTTGGCGTTCAACCTTGAAGGTAATGTGAAAATGCTGCTGGCGGCGGTCGTTATGGGTATTGCCGTATGTGGGATGCATTATGTTGGTATGGCGGCGATGAATATGGAAGCTATGGACCACTCCGCGCACATTGAAGAAGGTATTAAACCTCTTACGCTTGGACTCTTCATTTTCTGCTTCTCCATGTTGCTATTGGTGCTTTGTCTGATTGTGGGCATGGCCCAGTTGAGCCGAAAAATGTATGAAACCATGGAAGCGGAAGATGATGCTGAAGAGCAGGGATACGCCCCGCAATTTGGCAAACTTGATCTGTCCACACCAAAACACAGCTGATATATCCCTCCTGTTAATCAATCTCGCCACCGGGGAGCAATCCTCTCCGGCAGGCGTGGAAAAAGATGGCACAAAAATCATCACATCGTCATTCTGCGACTTGCATCACAAACGTTTGTTCACTTAGATTAACGCGCCAGGACACGTTTCCCTGCGTTAGTCTTGTTAAACACATCATAAAAATACTAATAAAAAAGTTTGTTCATTTTTAAATTATCTTGTCTGTCGGCATAAAAAATTTGGACTGTGCGTCCCGCGTATAAAAATCGTATTTTTGATTTTTTTTGATATTTCACCTGTGCAGGGTGGTCGCGCTATAACGCATTCACTCACGTTGTTACCAACTGGATAAGGAACCCAAAGTGAAAATCCTCATTCTCGCCTCCTCCTTTAGCGGTCTTTGCCAACGAGTCTTACGCGAATTGCTGGTCGCCGGACATAATGTTGAACAACATTACGGAATGGACCCGCCACGCCTGCGCGAACAAATTGCACGTTTTCACCCGGACCTCATTGTTTGTCCTTTTCTCACCCACCGAATACCAGACGATGTCTGGCAAAACCACCGCTGTCTGATCGTTCACCCAGGAATTGAAGGTGATCGCGGTCCTTCCTCTCTGGATTGGGCTATCGGAGGTGGCAAACCTTATTGGGGCGTTACCCTGTTGCAAGCGGATGCGGAAATGGACGCGGGGGACATCTGGGGCACGGAGGAATTTCCGCTGAGAGAAGCAGGCAAAACCAGTATTTATAAACGGGAAGTGAGTGAAGCGGCGGTTCGATTGATCAAGCGCGCTATCGTCGATGCAGAACAACCGGACTTTAAACCGCGTCCACTGGATTACAACGATCCCGATGTCAAAGGTGTATTGTTGGACACCATACGCCAACCGGATCGTCGGATCGACTGGCAGCACGATTCAACACGCACCGTGTTACAAAAAATCCGCGCGGCGGATACATCGCCCGGTGTTCTCGACCAATTATTGGGACACGAAGTATTTTTATACGGCCCCGTCGAAGAGCCCAATCTGCGTGGTGATCCTGGTGAGCTACTCGCGCTCGCGTACGGCGCCGCTTGCATTGCCACAAAAGACGGGGCCGTGTGGATTCGCCAGATGAAGTGCCGCCAGCATGCGGAACTTCCCGGTATCAAACTTCCCGCAGCACAAGTGATAGCTGCGCTTGCACCTGCGGATCTCAGCCGCCGCCTGAGTCAGGTGAAAAGCGAAACCCCGAATGACATCCGCGTCGAAACGCATGGCTCCGCAGCCTACATATATTTTGATTTTTACAACGGCGCTGCGAGTACCGAGCAATGCCAGCGATTACTGAAGACTATTCGCGATGTTAAAAAAACCCCCGTGAAAGCATTGGTTTTTATGGGTGGCAATGATTTCTTCAGCAACGGTATTCACCTCAACTGCATCGAAGCGGCGAGCAATCCGGCGGATGAGTCCTGGGCGAATATCAATGCCATTGATGACGTGGTTTTGGAANNCTGGCATGCGATAGGGTTGTGATTCGTGATGGAGTTGTACTCAATCCGCATTACGACAATATGGGTTTGTACGGCTCTGAATATTGGACTTATTTGCTACCCAAAAAAGTTGGTGCAGAGCTCGCATTCGATCTCGCCCGCGACTGTCAGCCAATGCTGGCAGTGGAGGCTTTTAACTGCGGGCTTGCGGACACGCTTGTGGTTGAAGACTGGGACGGATTTCACCATCAGCTTTTTGAGTTGGTAGAGCGTGTATCCACCGGCTCGGATTATCAGGAGGCACTTGCCGTTAAACAGCGAGAGCGGACGGCCGACGAAGCGGAGAAACCTCTGGACACCTATCGCCAGCGAGAGCTGGAAAAAATGCGGGCGACCTTCTACGACTTGGATAGCCGCTATCACCAGGAGCGCCGAAATTTTGTCTACAAAGGCAAGGTCCCGGCCCATCTGCAGGAGAAAGATAAAGTTTTTACTTGAGGAACAGGTTTTCCGCTCGGTTATCAGTGCCAAGGACGGCACAAAATTTCCCCCGCTCCCTGCCCTGTTATAGAATCGGGCCTTTTCCACTAGGCGGGGTTTATGCAATCAATGCCGCAATCGCGTTCGCGTATTGAGATACAGCTCCCCGCCGGCGAGACTTTTTGGGCATTGCCGGGCACGCTCGCAAGCCTAGAGGCTGACTTGAACGTCCGCACCCGCCTATACGGCGGCGTTCTTCATGCGGCATTGCGCCGGGCGTTTTCACTGTCACCAAAACGACTCATCGAAATCCGCAATAACACTGAAAGCAGTCGCCACATGTTGCTCACGCCGCCATTACCCGGCGACATTGGTTGTATTGAATTACGCAATGAAAATATTTATCTGAATCCCGGTGTCCTCCTCGCATTTAGCGGAAAAATCCGTCTTCGCGCACGTTGGGCCGGAATAGCCTCCGCACTTGCGGGCGAGGGTTTACTGAGATTAAACGCCAAAGGTTCAGGGCGTATCTGGTATTGCGCTTTTGGCGCCTTGCTGCAAAAAGACGTGGCTGGAGAGGTTCGTGTGGACCCATCTCACCTGCTCGCCTACGAACCCGGAATTCGTTATCAGATGCCCGACCTCAAGACCGTGATTAAAACTCTCGCCCGCGGCGAAACCATCACACCGGTATTGAGTGGCAGCGGACGGCTTTTTCTGCAGTCGCGCAGCCTGAGCAGCCTGACGTACTGGCTTAATCACACATCTTGAAGGGCGATTCATGGCGGAAAAGCACAACCTGGGCACATCTGCACTGGCAATCACCCTCGCCGCACGCGAATCGATATGGGTAGTGAGTGACAGTGTGATGGCTATGGATGCCGCCATTAGCAGAATGCAAAAAATGCCGCTGCCGAGCGCCGGAGCCGGCGCGTTCGGAAAAGCCAATCTCGGCCTTTATCAAAATGCGGATGTGGAACCAGCGCTAATTCTGCTGGGCGGCCCGATGAACTCCTGCGTAATGCCAATAGATGCGGTCGACGGCAATGTAGTGGTGCGGGCATCGTCGTTTGTCGCAACCAACGAGGGTGGAACCACGCAAGCTCACGAACCCGTTTTTAACGGTCACCCGGATTACGAACCCATGGATTGGACCGAATTCCGACACCATCTTTTTCTCGTCATTTCCGGACGCGGCGCCCTATTCAAAGTACCAGTCGATGGCGAGCACTTAGTGGATGTGGACACGATCATCGCCTACAACAGTGGGCTAACAATCACCCCCGTCGCCAGCGATGGCAGCGCTGCAGCAAAACGCCTCGCAAGCATTCATCAACCTCTTTATCGTTTTACGGGTCGCGGCAGTCTCTGGTGCCAGGCGGGACGAACACGAGACTTTGGT
This sequence comes from Marinagarivorans sp. UBA5868, assembly GCA_002432095.1. GTDB lineage: Bacteria > Pseudomonadota > Gammaproteobacteria > Pseudomonadales > Cellvibrionaceae > UBA5868. The sequence continues at coordinate 5,576 of DJFQ01000215.1, forward strand.
CGCCTGCTGCGGCCGCACCTGAACAGGCAGGGTCGATAATGCAAATGCCGCCACATCGCGAGTTGCGCTATCACGTGGTTTTGACCGGACGCGTCATCGAGAACGCGCCAATCGAAAAAGCCATCGCCGGACTGGCTCAGGTTCTGCGCATCAATGAACACCAAGTCGCCGCGGCATTTGCCAAGGCACCAATGGTCATCAAGCGACATATCGACGCTTCCACCGCCCAGCGTATTCAATCGGTTCTGCAACAACTTCATCTTGAAGTCATTTTGCAACCCGCAGACACCGGACCGGCCGAACCGATTGGAGAGACCGCCAACCGGGCGACGGTGTTGGCAGAAGATGCCGGAAGCGGCCTCGACGATACCCAGTTTGTGATTGCGGGTAACCCCGACCATGGGGTGCTGACCTTGCAAATTGCCCCGGGCAACGCGATATATGCGGATAGTTCGGCAATCGTCTATCTCGACGCCCATATCAAAATGCGGCGTGTCGAAGAAACCAACGGTTTGGGTACACGTTACGCGGCTTATATCAACCGCTTCTGCGCCGAGGATCAAGGTGGTGAAGTGTGCCTTGCGGCAAAGCTACCCGGCGAGATTCGGCGCCTTACTATTACAACTCCGCTGAGACTTCGGGTATCGTGCTACCTCGCGTCCTCGGTTGGCATCCGCTTCACCCAGGGGGAAGCACCCGATAGCGAATGCCCGGTGGAACTGCACGATCGGTTTTTACATTGCGAAGGCCCCGGGGAGCTCTGGCTGAGTGCATGTGGTGGAATTGTGCAAACCGAGTTGAAAAAACCTTTTCTATGTCGAGCAGATCGGATTCTCGGCTGGCAGGGCGATATTCGTTTTAACGGCAATCAGGATGACCTGGCAGAGATAACGGGCAACGGGATACTCTGGTTGCAAACCTTGAGTGAAACCGCATTAAGCACCTGGGCCAAGTCCATTGCCAAACATTAAGCCCGTCGAAATAAAGATAAGAAGTCATTGAAGAAAAGATAAGCACCTTTAGCTAACAGATAAACGCCTAATAGCTAACAGGCAAACAATAATAGCAACAGATAAGTCGGGCGCCTCTGTTAAAGAGCGCCCGACCCCAGATCAACAACACCCGAGAGCAACAAACATGTCTCTTCTTTCACGCCTGTTCAAATCGAAACAACCCGAGACGCTTGAACAAAAACTTGCCGCTCTCAATCAGTGCTCTCAAGAACAACTTGCACACCACGCACTTAATGGAGAGCTCGAACAGATTCGCCTGGCCGCCGTCCGAAAACTGGAATTTGGCGATGCTCTAGTGCGCCTCGCCACCCAGCAGGATACCTCTCAAAGCCTGCAGAGCAATGCACGCAAACGCATTGGCGAACTCCTGGACTCCAACGCGCTCAGCGTTTCTCAACTAAGTCAACGAGTGTCGGATCAAACCACGCTGTTAGCGCTATGTGGTTACTCTAGCCAAGCCGGCATCGCGCTGTTGGAGCAGATTACCAATGAAAACCTGCTGCTGGAAATCGCGACCGGCGGCAGTACCACTCAATTACGACAAGCCGCGGCGAACAAACTGGAAAGTCGAATGATTCTGGAGCAGCTTGCCAAACAAGCAATGAACAAAGACAAAGCCGTTTATAAAATCGTGCGCACCAAATTAGAGGTATTCAAGGAAGAAAAACAAAAAGAAGCGCAAATGGCTGCAGAGGTTAACGCCATCTGCGGGCAGGCGGAGCAACTCGCCAAACGAAATGTGGATGATATTTTTGAAGTCCGCAAAAAGCAGATTGAAAATACCTGGCATACATTCGCTGAAAAAGCCTCGAAAGAAGCTCACCATCGCTACCAGCAGGCGATGGAAAAGTGTCAGCAGAAACTCAATGAGATTCTTGAACAGGAAAAGCTCAGAGAGGCGATGAAATCAGCGGAACGCGAAGCCAAAAAAGAAGTGCATAAAGCGGTAACTGGCTTTCAGCAACTGATCGACAAAATGTACAACTACAACCAGTCTTCTCATGACGAGTTGCAAAATGAATTGCAGGAACGTGAGCGCGAAACCGAGAACGCGCTTGCTGACGCTCAGGACAAAGGCCTGGACGTCAAACGCGAAAGACAATATTTACAGGAACTGCGCAACGCCGCGCACAATCTGGCACAACAAATTCAACAGCATGGTTCTTTGGAGCAGCTGACAGATAAATTGCGCGGCGCTAGTGAAGAGCAAGGTCAAAAAATAAAATCCGCAATCGAGAAAATGGTGGCCCAAGCGCGCGCCATAAAAGATGCACCCACACCTGAAGTAGTAACGCGCAGCCGTCAAGCAGTAGAAGAATGGAGCACGAAAGTCCAATCCAAAGCGGAAGAAGCCAAACAATCCGTACGCGACACCGCCGAATTAATTCGCAAAGGGAATTGGGCCGTTTCACAAGGCTACGTCGGCCGTGCGCGCGCTATTTATCATGAATTGGAAGGCAAAATCGGCCAGCTTGATCACCTGCCGACGCATATCAGTCAAAAATTTGAAGACCTGAAACTCTCCATTCAAAAGCTCGGCGATTGGCATGAATTTGCGGTCAACCCCAAAAAAGAGGAGCTGGTGCGCCAGATGCAAGCTCTGGAAAATAGTAGCCTGCAACCGAAAGACCTTGCGGATAAAATTCATGCGCTGCAAGAATCCTGGAAAGAACTCTGCAGAGGAGGACAAAATCAGGACGAAGCCTTGTGGCAGGAATTCCACACAGCCGCGCAAAAAGCCTATGAACCCTGCAAGCGCCATTTTGATGAACAAAACCAGATACGCGAACACAATGCCGGCCTGCGGCGCACGTTGATGGAACAACTCACGGAGTATTTACACGCATACGATTGGGAAAACGCCAACTGGAAAGAAGTTGAGAAAACCCTGAAGGTGTCGCGCGATGCCTGGATCAGTTATTGGCCTGTGCCGCGCAAAGACACCAAAGAATTGCAAAAATCGTTTGATCAACTCATGGACCAGCTTTACGACAAGCTGCATCAGGAATACGAGCGCAACCGGCAAAAGAAACTTGCCATCGTCAACCAGGCAAAGGGCTTGGTGGACACCAACGATACGGCCAGCGCAATCGATACCGCGAAAAAGCTTCAGGCTCAGTGGCAAAACATCGGTCAGTGCAAGCGCAAAGACGATCAGGCCCTGTGGCAGGAATTCCGCGCCGCCTGCGACGCGGTATTTGCAAAACGCAACCAGGAGTCCGAAGCGCTTAAAGAAGAACGTCAGACAGCCCAGCAAAATGCCGAAAATATCATTCAGCAGCTTGAGGAAATACTGGCGAAAACCGGCGATGAATTTTTTGCCAACAAGGCGCGGGCGGAAACCCTACAGCAGGAATTTCAGGCCATCGGCGAACTGCCCAGGGATAGTGCTCGCAGCATCTTCGGTCGCCTGCAGGAACTTGCTGAAGCAATCCAGACAAAAGCCGGGACCGAACGCAAAGCACAAGTCGCCCGGTCGTGGCAGGAGGTCTTTGCTATTGCCAATCAGGTCCGCCGCTATGAAAACGGCCTGGTAAACGCTACGCAAACCGTATCGTTGGCGGAGGTACAGGATTTAATGGCAAAAGCCACTTTCAAATGGCCTCACGACACCAAGGATATTCTGGATCAACGTCTACATGATGCCAGCAGTCTCACAGCTCAACACCAAGCCGAGGCTGAACAAAAACTTCGGATTCTGTGTATCCGCGCGGAAATCCTCACCGGTCGGCCGACACCAGAGTCCGACAAAACGTTGAGAATGCAGTATCAAGTGGAGACGTTGAAACAAAACTTTGGGCAGGTTCAGGAGGCCAACGATCAAGCGATGGTGGAGTTGTTCGGAGAATGGCTCGCCGTCCCTGCCGCATCAGACGTATGCGCTCTGTCCTTACAGGAGCGATTTTTGTCGTGCTGGCTCAAGTAAAAGCCAGCACCTTAAATCGCAGCATTGCACTTGCAATCTATTCGGTTTCCGGTATGATCTGCGCCTCTTCGCCGGCCCTCCCGTCGGCGTATTCGGAGCGTAGCGCAGCCTGGTAGCGCACTACACTGGGGGTGTAGTGGTCGTGGGTTCAAATCCCGCCGCTCCGACCAATCTCCCCTTCTTAAATGAACATCTCAATTCTGGCTTTTTGCTTCTACCGCTAATCTAGTTGCGCGGTATCGACAAACCCATAAAACACTCGGCGACACGCGTTTATTGCTTTGTCGGGAAGCTCGAACATTACCAAGCGCAGATATTTTCATGCACAACTCAAGAAGAGGATCAAATTCCGCTAAGGCCGAACTGCATTCAGTGTTAAAAGCTCTCGGTCGCGTTATTTCCGAGGCTGAAAAACATCAATTATTCAGCGCGATTCCGGACATATCCATGCTATCGGGTGAGACGCCATCATGGTTTTTTGCGCCGCTAGCGGAAGGAATTGTGAATCCCAAAGACATGCGGAAATTCATATCCGCGGGGGAGTCGATTTATTGCGGGCTTAAGTGCGGGCATTTTGCACTATTCCCAAATATGCATGCTTACATAGCAGTTGTTTATTTGTTCTGCGAGAGGACTGGCGGTTCAGCAACATCGATGGCCGCCCACGCCGTCGACCATCTTTTAGCAGCACTGGAGCACCTCCGCATCGACAAACGACTGGTGGAAGCCCTACTTCGTCATATGGATATCGAGGTTACACCGCATGCAGACTCCGAGGTTTCTGAATGGCAAAAACTGCTTGCGGCTTGTCGTCTAGAACGCTAAGGCGCATGAGGGAGTGATCGCAATTTGCGACCCGACAATGGTCACATCCGCGCCGCAAATACAANNTATCAAACCAACCTGGATTGTCTTGCTTTGCTGCAATCCAACCTTCTTCCCAGGCCTCATACCTTTGCCACCCGGCTTCGCGGAATGGATTTTCACTGTAATGTCGGCAATCCAGAAAGGCTTGGTAACCGAGCTCGCGAGCGCG
>DJFQ01000182.1:0-150 GCA_002432095.1 Marinagarivorans sp. UBA5868
TTTCTCATCCGGCGTGTACCCCGCAAGGCGAATCACTTCCATACGGTCGCGCAAGGGCGCGGGAATCGGCTCGATCATGTTGGCCGTCGCAATAAATACCACTTGCGATAAATCGAAAGGCAGATCCAAATAGCGGTCAACAAAATTCTG
>DJFQ01000182.1:182-2837 GCA_002432095.1 Marinagarivorans sp. UBA5868
ATATAAGTGCGCCTATGGCCGCGAATTTCCGCCTCGTCGCGGGCGCCGCCGAGAGCAATGCGAATAAATTCCCGCCCGAGCGCCGAGGCGATGGATTGACCCAAACTGGTTTTACCTACTCCGGGAGGGCCGAGAAAACATAAAATCGGGCCGCGCCCCGTGGGATTTAATTTGCGCACAGCGAGATATTCGACAATGCGGCGTTTGATTTTTTCGATGCCGTAATGATCTCGATCCAGCACTTCCTGGGCGCGATTTAAATCTAGTTGATCCTCGCTCATTTTCGACCAGGGCAGACTCGCTATGGTCTCCAGATAATCCACAATTACCGAATATTCCGGGCTGGCCGGCGACAGTTGCTGCAGCCGTCGCAGTTCGCGATCCGCTTGTTTTTGTGCCGTTTCCGGCAATTTCGCTTCGGCGATTTTAGTTTCCAGATCGGCCACTTTTGAATCGTTGCCATCGTCTTCGCCCAATTCTTTTTGAATTGCGCGCAACTGCTCACGCAAAAAAGCGCGGCGCTGAGCTTCGGTAAATTCGGTTTTTACATCCTCACGCAATTTTGCCTGCAGATCGGTGATATGCAGTTGTTCGTTGAGGAATTTCTGCAGGCGATCCACCCGGCGCACGACTTGGGTTTCCTCCAGCAGCGCCTGTTTCTGCTCAAGCGACAGTGCCAGATTGGCGGCGAGAAAATCGGTTAAAAGCCCGGTATTGGCAATGGAAAAATTCTGCACCACCGGCTCGGCTTCTTTGGGAATGGTTTCGGAATTTCGCACCAACCGCAACGCAGAGTCGCGCAGATTGCGCACCGCCGCCTGCCAATATTGATCCGACGCCGGGGGCGATGTGGACTCCAGTCGGCGCACGTTCACCTGCCAAAACCCTTCGCGCTGGTGCAAATGTTCCAGGCTGACGCGCTCTTGGGCTTCCACCGCGAGCACCAGCGTTTCGTTACGCCGCATCATTTGCATAATGCGTCCGAAAGCACCAACTCGATGCAGATCTTCTACGCCGCCTACTTCGTCGCGACCAGACTTAAGCGCAGCCATGACGATTTGACGCTGATTGGGTAGCATTTCTTCGATGGCAGAAGCCACTGCCGGGTTTTCCACTGGCAGGGTAATAACCATGCCGGGGAAGATGACCGTTTCCTGCATCGGCAGTAATAAATAAATTGCCGCTTCGTCCACCGTGCCATTGGCCACTTTGGATTTTTCCGCCGGGCCTTCGCTGCCCTGCTCTTGTGCCGTTTCCGCTGTCAAAAATTCGTTCGCCACGTCTGCCACCCTATTTCAGTTGTAAACGGATCCAAACCAGGCCTTGCTGAGCAAACACTTCCGCTGCGTGCTCATCGATTTCTTCCGGCAACTCAATTTCCCGCCAGAACTCCCCCTCTTCAATTTCCATCAACGTGGTGCGATGGCACTCGCTACCGGTGCGCCGACAGCGCAGATCCGGCCACCTACGCACTCCGGATATGGCTACCCGGCGCCCGCCGGCGCTCACTTGAATATCCGCCGGCGCCACGCCCGCCAATTCGATACAAATTTCATAATGATCGGGATAGCGGTAGACATTCATCAACGGCTCCCAACCGCGACGCTCCTGCTGCACAAAGCGAAAATGCAAGGTTTGCATTTCGCTCACTATGGTGCCCATACGGGTCACAATCTGATCGATACGCCGTCGCGACATAATGTTCCACCTGTTCGTTCAATCACGGGACCCGCTCCGCTGGGGGGAAGAAGAGTCATTTCAATCGGACCGGGTACCACGCCCGGAGTTTCGGGAACCTGAACATGCGTGGCCCAGAGGGATACGTTGGGGATAATGGATGGGACTGCAAAACGAAGAATTCAAGTCCCTACGTTGCTGGTAATGTTTCGTAGGCATGGTTTTCTGCAAGCCCCTAGCGAAAACTGCCACTAAAACAAATGACTTGTGCAAAGGGCTGACCAAAAACAAAGAGCTACGAATCTCTCAGCCGCCCCGGGAGGGAAGCTCTTGCAACACGGAGAGAATCATATTGCGATAGCTGACATCGCCCAGGGTGATCAACTTAACCAGCCATGACTCCCGCCCCTTCACAGCCTCGCGAACAACCTCCCGTCGCGACATCCCTTTGGCCTGCAGCTGCTGCACATAACCAATAATATTTTCCAGATGATCGATCTTTCGCTGAATGGCTTTACGCGGCTCCTTTAATTGCGGATTATGGCCACAAAATAGAGAATCAAAATTTAGTGCGGCAATAGTCTTCAGCGATTCCACCGTTTGATAAATATCCTCATCACAACGAAAATATTTTATCCGCGCGCCCAAATACATATCGCCAGAAAACAACCATCCCTGATTAGGTTCGAGAAATACCACATGGTCATGACTATGACCGGGTGTGTGCACAACATTGAACTCATGGTGTGCGGTGGCAAAACGATCGGTTAAAGTCGTGACCCGAACCCGATCCAACCCGCCCCATATATATTTTTCATACGGTTTAAGCTTTACGGTTTGACTGAGTGTTTGCGCTGTCAGCGAGTGGCCATATACCGGGGTGGCAAATTTATTGTGTAAAAACGCCGCGTTGCCGGCATGATCCTCGTGATAATGCGTTAAATAAATGGCTTGTAGTGTTTTTGGCTCGATTGCAGC
>DJFQ01000182.1:2929-6556 GCA_002432095.1 Marinagarivorans sp. UBA5868
CTGTCAGGCTGCGCTGTCTAACTAAGAGGTAATGGGCATCCCTGCCCAAGAATTCAGCGTCTCATCATCCGTTCATAATCGCGAATAAAAGCCTGGAGCTTCGAATGCTTATGGAGCAGTCCTGGGAGGTGGTGTGCATGTGGCATCAAGTGGCGCCGGAAGCATATTGCCGCCAGCACCCCCACTACTGCCGCACCTACGGCCGCTTCCGTCACCAGCGCTTTACGATCGTATTTCCAGCGCGCATTTATGCCTTTATCGCTGATGCAGTGAGTACCGCGACCGTGAATTAAATCGTCGGCAAAACCCTCAACCATATCCACCCTGTCCGCGATTAATAACAACAGCCAATGAGCAAAACGGCCCTCGCTGTATTTAAAGGCGCAACGGCGGATGCTGCCGCTCAATCCACCCACCGGAGCGGCGGTGCCGAATACGCGGGTTACATCCGGGCGTTCGTTGGAGTGGAGAATTTCTTCATGGCCCGGCTGCTGGACCGGACGCTCCCAGTTTTGGTCGACGCGATCACTGCGCTTGCGCATTGGATAAGTGGGGTCATTTTTAGGATCTGCATCTATGGCCCAACCTTTGATATGTACCATCTTCGCAGCGAGTTTGTCTTTCAAGGACTGCCCATTTTGATCATATTCACTCATGGTTATACCTCGTCAGCACAGGTGATTAAGAGCCTTCGTTCAATAAGAGCCTTTCAGCCTTTCAGTTCAATAAGAGCCCTCCGCTTAATAAGAGCCCTTCGCTCGCTGAGGCCCTCCACACTTACCTTAGAATCTCTCAGCTCAAGCTCAGCTCAAGTTATTAAGAGCGGCTTAATGCAGCCGTCCAGCTTGTCAGAAAAAATGCGGTACGCGTCAGACACATCCTGCAGAGGAATCCGATGTGTAATGATTTCTTTCGGATTCAGGACGCCGTTCTGCACATGTTCAATTAAGCGTGGCAAAAGCCGTTTAACCGATGTCTGATTTGCGCGAATGGTAATGCCTTTGTTTAACACATTGCCGATGGGAATGAGATTTCCGGTCGGCCCATAAACGCCCACAATCGATACCACACCACCCTTTTTCACCGAATTAATAGCCCATTGCAACGCCGTCGCCGATCCTGCCTGCATTAGCGTTTTACGCCCGGTAATGGTCTGCATTGCACTGCCTGCCGCTTCTGCACCCACCGCATCAATACAAACATCTGCGCCCAAATGGTCGGTGATTTTTTTAATGAATAACACGGGGTCTTCAATAGAGCGGAAATTATAGGTTTCGCAGTGCGCATAACGCTTCACGAATTCCAAGCGATAATCCAGCTGATCAATCACAATTACGCGTCCGGCACCAAATAACCAAGCACTTTTGGCTGCCATAATGCCGATAGGCCCGGCGCCAAAAATCACAACGGTATCGCCCACTTGTATGCCGCCCATTTCCGCCGCCTGATAACCAGTAGGCACCACATCGGTAAGCAACACCGCATCGTCCAAGTCCATGCCTTCCGGAATAATGGTCGGGCTTACATCGGCATAGGGAACCCGTACATATTCCGCTTGACCCCCGTCATAACCGCCCGCCGTATGGGAATAGCCGTAAATGCCACCAACCGCCGTTGCCTCAGGATTGGATTCGTGACAATTGCCAAACAACCCTTGCTGACAGAAAACGCAGCGCCCGCACGCGATATTAAACGGCACTAAAACCCTATCGCCCACTTTCAGTTTGTGAACGTCAGCGCCGATTTCTTCAACCACCCCAGTAAATTCGTGACCAAAGGTGGTGCCGACTCGCGTGTCCGGCACGTTGCCGTGATAAAGATGCAGATCGGACCCGCAAATGCAGCTGCGGGTAACCCGCACTATGGCATCCTGCGGGTGAAGAATTTCTGGTATGGGCTTATGACTCGCACGGACCCGCCCGGGTCCTCGGTAATTCATTGCCAACATATTCTGCCTCCCATTTTGGGCCATTTTTCAGCTACCTTATGCGATGCGGAAAATGCCTGTAAGTACGGGAGTACACAGATCAAAATTTCTGGCCCAACGCAGAGAAACAGTAATTTTATGCGCACAACATCAATGCAGCGGGCCGAGACCAGGGATTTAATTTAATTGATGCTCCATATAAGGGATGTGGAGAGGTCAATTATTTGGGGACTCGCCGAATATCCGGGCGGGCCTTACAATGCCTGTCTTCGTCTACCCATTCGTACAAACCGGANNAAGATGGCATACAACTTTCTGGATTGGGCGATTGAGTGGAAGGTGCAGCGTTTGGTTAAGCTTCACGGCGAGCAAAAAGTTCTCACCAAAAACGCCATTCAAGACTTTCATCACTGGCACCGCACCACACAACTCACCCAATACGCCGACTATTTGCGCCAACTTCAGACGCGCCTAAACGGTGAGCCGGTTTCCGCAACCGATATTCATGCGGAAACCGACAAAATCCAGCTGCTCGTCGATCAGTCCGTCGAAAAGGTTCTCCCGGACGCCACAGAAGTACTGACCATGCTCAGCGACGAACAGGTTAAAGAATTACTGGCCAGCGTCGCGGAGGAGCGCGAAGAATACAAAGATGAATACGTCGACCCCAGCGCCCGAAAACGTCAAAAAACCTACTACAAAAAATTTCTCAAACACGCCCAGGACTGGCTTGGACCACTCTCAAAAGAACAAAAGGCAAAAGTGGAAACCTGGAGCAAAACGCTTGAGCCTTTTGAAGAGCTAAATCTCCAGCAACAAAAAATATGGGAAGAAAAACTCGCGGCAATCCTGACACAACGCGAAAACAAAACGGCTCTATTGGCTGGGTTAAAAACTTTGATGTTTCACCGCACCGACGACTGGCAACCCGACCTCGAAAAAATCCTAGACCGCAACCAAGAGATGACTTATGAGTTAATCGCGGAGTTGTTGAATGGAATGGATGAAAAGCAGCGGGAGCATATGAATAAAAAAATCGAGGACTATGTAAAGCTGTTTGCGGAGCTGGCGGGGGAAGAGAAACGCGCTTGAACGACTTATCTTTCCCGAATGATTAAATGATTTGCCACCGGCCGCTCTCTCGCCGGAAGGTTCGTGTGACTAGGGCGATTGATCACTTTGATTTTGTCGTTACATGCCACCGCCATAGTGGAAGAGCCGCCGCCATCCAGCTCAATCGCGTCGATCGCGCCCATTTCCACCATCAGTTCGGCCAGTGCATCCAACTCGATACCTTCGCTGTGCCCAGGTTGTTTTCCATCAACCACCACTAACCAAACATAGCTGCCCGTGGCATCGAGTCCGACCGCAGTCCGCGGATATCGCTTGCCATCAGAAACCGCAACCACGTCACCGCCCTTCACCAAAAAACTCTTTCCAGCCACCGCCATTTCCGGCTGGCCATCGTTAAATCGATTCGAAAAATCTTCAGCGCTCACAATCTTTAACTGCCCATTTGAATTCACCAGCATCGGCCACGTGTTCACGGCAGTGATTTCTCTAGAATTAAACACAGTGCCACCAACAACTGATACTAAATCACCGGCATGCGGGTAGTAGTCGAACAAATTCTTGTCGCGGAATGGCCTGAAAAAACTTGCATTCACCGCAAGCTCTCCACCGTATTTGCGCAAGGCATC